>DATKBR010000014.1:0-56348 GCA_035513775.1 Candidatus Limnocylindria bacterium | reverse complement strand
TGACGTCGTGACCGTTGAGCAGGAGGTAGTAGGCCGCCGCCATGCCGGTCGGGCCGGAGCCGATGATCGCGGCGCGGCGGCCCGTCTTCGGCTGGATCTCGAACGGGACCGGCGGGTCGAGGTCGTCGTCGAGCATCGCCTTGATGACCATGTCGCCGGCGTAGCGGTGGCTGTCGCGGATAGCGATCGCCTCGTCGACCTCGTCCCGCCGGCAGTGGTCCTCGCACGGCGCCGGGCAGACCCGGCCGAGGACCGACGGGAACGGGATGGTGCGCTTGAAGATGCGGGTCGACTCGCGGAAGTTGCCCTCGGCGTTCTGCTTGAGGAAGCCCGGGATGTCGATGTGGCTCGGGCACTTGAACTGGCAGGGCGGCAGGCAGTACGCGTTGTGGTCCGAGAAGATCAGCTCGAGGTTCGTACGGCGCAGGCGGCGGACCTCGTCCGTCTGGGTCCGGACCTGCATCCCCGGCTCGGCCGCGCGCGAGCAGCTGATCGGTGGGTGCTCCTCGCCATCGACCTCGACGACGCACATTCGGCAGGCGCCGAAGCCGGGCAGCTTCGGCTCGTAGCACAGCGTCGGGATCTCGATCCCGTTGTCGCGACAGACCTCCAGGATCGTCTGGCCCTCGAGGCCCTCGATCAGCCGGCCGTCCACCTCGATGCGGATCCCCGGCGTCGACTGGGGTCGCTGCGGAGACTGCGTCGTGAGGATCCGCTCCGCATGGGTGTCCTCCATCGGGACGATCGTGTCCTGCTTGATCGGCGTGTCCGGGCGGCTCTCGGGGCGGTAGTCGAGCCGGCGCGGCAGGTTGCGCTCCTCCTGGATGCTGAAGCCGGGGGCCTCGACGAGGGCAGAGACGCTCTCGCCGGGGGCGGCGTCGGGCGTGGGGTCACCACTCGGCTTGGCCGGCTTGGCCGGCTTGGCCGGCTCGCTCGGGACGATGTCGTTCGGCGGGCGCTCGATCAGGTCGGTCATGCCGTGGCCCCCAGGCGGATCGGGCGACACACGCCGGCGGGGCACTCGCCGCGGAGGAGATGGGCGTCGATCTCGTCACGGAAGTATCGAACGCCGCTCAGCATCGGCAGCGTGGCGAGCCGCTCGTGGTCGCACAGGCCGGAGCCGACGACATCGGCGGAGAGGTCGGCCAGGAGCTCGAGGTCGCCGGCGCGCGAGGTGCCCGTCGTGAGCCGCTCGCCGATCTCGGCGATGCGCCGAAGGCCGATCCGGCACGGAATCGTCTTGCCGCACGCCTCGTCGGCGGAGAAGCGGGTCAGGAGCCGGGCCAGGTCGACGATGCAGGCGCGGTCGTCGGCGGCAATGACGGAGCCCGACCCGACGTGGGCGCCCACGGCGCGAAGGTCCGCGAAGGTGTACGGGGTGCCGAGCTCGCTCGGCGGGAGGATCCCGCCCGTCGGCCCGCCGACGACCACGGCCTTGAGCGAGCGGTCCTTGCCCGGCTTGCCGCCGAGCTCGACGATCCGCTTCAGCGGCGTGCCCAGCGGCACCTCCGCCACGCCGCCGCGCTCGTGGCCGCGGACGTCGACCAGGATCGTACCCGGGGCGTCGCCCAGCCCGATGGCCCCGAATGCCTCCGCCCGGTGGCGGAGGATCCAGGGCACGGAGGCGAGGGTCTGCACGTTCTGGACGACCGTGGGGGCGTTGCGGAAGCCGCGCGTTGCCGGGTGGGGCGGACGCTGCTCGGGCTGGCCGCGCTTGCCGTCGAGGGCCTTGAGCAGCACTGTCTCCTCGCCGAGCATGTACGCACCCTGCACGGGCCGGACCGCGAGCTCGATGGAGCGGCCGCTGCCCAGCGCGTCCTCGCCGATGAAGTTGCGCGCCGTGGCCGCGGCGATCGCGACCTCGAGCCCACGGATCGCCTCGGTCGCAGTCGCGCGGACCGAGACGTAGCCGGTCTCGGCACCGATCGTAAAGGCCGCGATCGCAGCGCCCTCGATCACGGCGTAGGGATCGGTCTCGATGAGCGTGCGGTCGGTGCTCGCCGCCGGGTCCGCGCCGTAGCCGTTCGCGACGACGTACCGGCTCCGCGCCGGCGTCTCGGCAGCAGTCTGCCACTTGTCTGCCGTGAGGTGTCCCGCGCCGCCGCGCCCGCGCAGGCCACTCGCCCGGATCTCGGCGATCGTGCCCTGTGGGCCGAGCTCGCGGACCGCCCGCCGGAGCGCCTCGAAGGCGCCCGCCCGCACGGCCGCGTCCAGGTCGGCCGGGTCCTTCGCGCCCGCGCGCGCCAGCAGGATCGACGGCCAGCCCTTGGGGGAGGGGAGGATCGCGCTCACGCGTCGCCTCGGCCGCTGAGCGATGACCCGAGCGCCGCGAGGTACGCCTCGTCCGACGGGCGCCTCGCGCTGACCTCGTCCGCCTGCACCTTGGCCGACGGCGGCTCGAAGCGAAGGTGGCCGTAGAAAGAGGCTGTCCCGTAGATCGTTGCGTACCACGCTCCAGTGCGCTCGCTGATCCGCTTGAGCGCCGCGACGGGCAGGAACCCGAACGTCGCCTGCGTCGCCTCCAGGATCGGCAGCATGTGCTTGGGGTCGTAGTCGTGGGCATCGAGGATGGCGTCGATCGTGGCCAGGTCGAACGACGCGAAGTGCTCGTAGGCCTGGTCGGGCACGGTTCGGCCCGAACGGCGCAGCGCGGACTCCTCGCGCCGCTCGCCGTACGTCTCGGGCGGGCCCCAGTGGACGTGGAAGCGGCCCTTGGTGTCCATGCCGCCCATGTCGATGCACTCGATCGGGCAGGCCTGGGCGCACTGGAAGCAGGTCTCGCACTTGAGGCCGCCGTACTCGTCGTACAGCAACTGGAGGCGGCCGCGGAACTTGGCGGCTACGTCGGCGGGCATCTCCGGGTACATGACGGTGGCCTTGGGCGCGAAGAACCGGCGCATGGTGAGTGCCATGCCCTTGACCATGCCGAAGCCCGGGACGAGGCCGGACAGCAGGCTCATGCCGCGCCGCCGTTCAGGACGTCGATGACCATGACCGCGAGGGCGGTGACGAACAGGTTGACGAGTGCCGCCGGCAGTAGCCACTTCCAGGCGAAGCCCATGAGCTGGTCGATGCGGACGCGGGGCAGGGTGCCGCGCATCCACACGAACAGGAACACCAGCCCAAAGGCCTTCGCGGTGAACCAGAACAGCCCCGCGACCCAATCGAAGTTGATGTATGCCCAGAGCGAGAGCAGGCCGCCGGCGACGACGTTGAACATGACGAAGCCGAGGATCAGCGCGACCCACCAGCGAGTCTTGCTGCGGAACAGGTAGAACGGCAGGGCGAACACCAGCGTGGCCACGACGGGCACGATCGCGAGGAGCAGCAGCAGCCCGATCCCGAGCGTGCCGGGGTTCAATTCCCAGGCGATGTGCGGGACGGGGAAGGGGGCGTTCCAACCGCCCAGGAACAGCACGACCGTGATCGCCGAGATGATGAACACGTTGATGTACTCGGCGAAGAAGAAGAACCCGAAGCGCATGCCGGAGTACTCGGTGGCGAAGCCGGCGACGATCTCGGAGTCCGCCTCGGTGAGGTCGAACGGCGTGCGGTTCGCCTCCGCGGTCGCGGCAATCGCGAAGATCAGGAAGCCGAGCGGCTGGCGGAACGCGTACCAGTCGGTGGCCCAGCCGGACAGCCCCTGCTGTTCCACGATCGTGTTCAGGCTCATGGTGCCGGCGAGGATCACCAGGCCGACGACCGACAGCGTCAGCGGGATCTCGTAGCTCACGATCTGGGCCGCCGAGCGGATGCCGCCGATCAGCGAGTACTTGTTGAAGCTGGACCAGCCGCCCATCAGCAGCCCGACGACCGTCATCCCGCCGACCGCGAAGAAGTACAGCAGCCCGATGTTGAAGTCCTGGCCGTAGAGGCCCGGCGCGAAGGGCAGGACCATCGCGCTCAGCACGGCAGTCGAGAAGACGACGACGGGCGCCCACGTGAATACCACCGCATCGGCGCCACTCGGCGTGAAGTCCTCCTTCATCAGCACCTTCAGGCCGTGGATGGTCGAGAGCAGCGTGCCCCACGGCCCCACCCGGTCCGGCCCCATCCGGAGGTTCATCAGGGCGATGATCTTCATCTCCATGTAGATGATCACGAACGCCATCGGGACGAAGATCAGCATCAGCACGGTCACGGCGAAGACGAACCGCACGATCGGCAGGTTGAAGACCAGGATGTCGAGGATCTGCTGGCCGAACAGGGCGAGCGTGATCACCAGCCCGAGCGTCAGCACCGCCAGTAGCGGAATCAGGATGAAGAGCGCCTTCCCCGGCAAGGTCAGGCGATCCCACGTCCGGGTCATTACGGTCACGCCGAGTTACTCCCCGGTGGTCCGGCGCAAGGGTTCGTCACTTATCAACCCCGCCCATGATCGGGTCGAGGCTGGCCATGATGGCCATGGTGTCGGCGAGGAGGTGGCCGGGGAGCAGCGCGCCGACGGCCTGGAGGTGGATGAAGCTGGGGTCGTGGATCTTCAGCCGGAACGGCTGGTCGGAGCCGTCGGAGATGGCGTACGCGCCGTAGACGCCTCGCGGGCCCTCGACCGCGGCCCACGCCCTGCCGGGTCGGGGGCGGATCAGCCGCGGCAGCTTGGCCATGATCGGGCCGTCGGGCATCTGCTCCAGGCACTGGTCGATGATCCGCAGGCTCTGCTTGATCTCCTCCATCCGGACCAGGTAGCGAGCGAGGCAGTCGCCCTCGGAGCGGGTCGGGATGTCGAAGTCGAGCTCCGGGTAGATCGAGTACGGGTGGGTCCGACGAAGGTCGAACGGGACGCCCGTCGCCCGCAGGTTCGGGCCGGTCATGCAGTAGCGCAGCGCGGTCTCGCGGTCGACCACGCCCAGGCCGCTCGCCCGTCGGACGAAGATCTCGTTCTCGTTGAGCAGGCCCATCCCGGCCTCGAGCTGCGACGCCGCGCGGCTCATCCAGTCACCGAGACGGCTCATGAACTCGTGGTTGAGGTCGCCGTTGACGCCGCCGATCCGGAAGTAGTTGAACAGCATCCGCTGGCCGGTGAGGGCCGCCAGCATCTCGACGATCTCGTCGCGCTCGATGAACGACCACAGGATCGGGGTGAGGCCGCCCAGGTCCAGCGCGAACCAGCCCAGGAAGAGCGCGTGGCTGGAGATCCGGTTGAGCTCGCCCGACAGGACGCGGATGTACTCCGCCCGGCGCGGCACCTCGACGTCGAGCAGGCGCTCGTAGGCGGTGACCGGCGCCCACTCGCAGAACAGCGAGCTGATGTACTCGAGCGGGTCGACCTGGCTGATGGTCTGGTGGTAGTCCGCGTTCTCGACCAGCTTCTCGACGCCGCGGTGGAGGTAGCCGAGGACGGGGTCGATGTCGACGACGCGCTCGCCGTCCAGCTTGAGCACGACCCGGAGCACGCCGTGCGTCGAGGGGTGCTGCGGCCCCATGTTGAGGAACATCTCGCCGTCGCCGAGGGTGTAGAACTCGGCCTCGCGCTCCGTTCGCGGGGCATACGGCGGGATCGGCTCGTAGAAGTCGTAGTCGTCCTGGAGGAGCACGTTGGGGTCGTCCTCCGACCGGTGCGTCCCCTTCGGGGCGGGCTTGGGTTCGCCTGTGGGCCGGGGCTCGGCGGTGGGCCGGGGCGGCGTCTCGGTCGCCATCGCGGTCCTCAGGCTCTCGTCTGGCGGAGGACGCCGGGCGCGGCGTCGACCGGGCTCTGCGTTCGCTCGACGTGTCGCACACCGGCGCCGGGCGAACGGGCGGCGTCGTCCGGCAGGTAGAAGTCCTTGCGCAGCGGGAAGCTCGTGTAGTCGGGCGGCATGTAGATGCGGCGGAGGTCGCGGTTGCCCTCGAACGTGATCCCGAACATGTCGTAGGTCTCGCGCTCCATCCACTCGGCGCCTTGCCACAGGAACGTCACCGACGGGACGCGCGGGTCCTCGCGCGACAACCCCTCCGTGATCACGCGCAGCCAGTCGCTCGTGGTCGCGCTCCAGAGGTGGTACACGACCTGCATCTCGGTGCCCGTGTCGACGCCGGCCAGGTCCGCGAGCATCCGGAAGTCGAGGTCCGGTTCGTCGTGGAGGGCGCGCAGGACCTCCTGGACGTCGCCGGCGCCGATGCGGATCTCCGTCTGGTCGTGGCGCTGCCGGGCCGGCCCGTGCAGGACGCTCTCGAACCTCGCTTCCAGCCGGCGCGCGAGGGCCTTGTCCATCCTCAGACCCCGGTCGGTACGGTGGGGCCGATGGCGCGCTCCGGCCAGTGGCCGCGGCGATCCTTGATCAGCTGCTGGAGCTTCATCATCCCGAAGATGAGGCCCTCCGGGCGCGGCGGGCAGCCCGGCACGTACACGTCGACGGGCATGATCCGGTCGATGCCCTCGATCGTGGAGTAGGAGCGCTTGTAGCGCCCGCCGGAGCAGGTGCAGTCCCCCATCGCCACGCACCATTTGGGCTCGGGCATCTGCTCCCAGAGGCGGAGCAGCGGCCCGGCCATCTTCGTGGTGAGCGTGCCGGCGACGATCAACACATCCGCCTGGCGTGGCGAGGCGCGGAACGGGAACGCGCCCCAGCGGTCCACGTCGTTCTTCGAGGTGGCGAAGCTCATCATCTCGATGGCGCAGCACGCAAGGCCCGAGAGCAGCGGCCAGAGGCTGTTCGCCCGCAGCAGGTCAAGCACGTAGTCGGCCTTGGTTGGGATGATCTCCAGGATCCCCGACCAGCGCGCGTCGTCGCGCCGGCCGGCATCGGTCGCCCCGAACTCCGCGAGGTGGGTGGTCTCCGCAGGCCGGCCGCCGTTGTAGGCGTTCGGGTCGGCGGGGCTCCACAGGTCGTTGCGGAGCACGATCGGCTCCGCGACCGCCGACGAGCCCGGGACCACGAGGGCGGCCGGCGCATTGCCGCTCTGATCGGATGGCATCGGGGTGGCGGCGCGCTCGGCGGGCGTCGGCTCGTAGGCTGGCTTGTCGGTCATCGCTCGATAACCACCGGCTCGGTCGGCGTCGCATCGGTCGTTGTCGGCTCCTTCAACGGCTCGAGCTCGCTGCGCCCGGGCCCGGCCCAGCTCAGCACGCCTTTGCGCCATGCGTAGGCGAGCCCGAACAGCAGGATCGCCACGAACACGAGCATCGTCGTGAAGCCGAGCGGCTGGGGCAGGTCGCGGAAGACCACGGCCCACAGGTAGATGAAGATGACCTCGATGTCGAAGGCGACGAACATCAGGGCGTAGATGTAGAACGACAACCCGAACCGGCCGTGGGTGTCCCCGTACGTGTCGATGCCGGACTCGTACGGCAGCCCCTTGTGGACGTCGCCGCGGTTGCGGTGCGAGACCAGCCAGGCGGCGCCGAACGTCAGGAACGTGAACGACCCGGCGGCGAAGGCGAACCCGATGACGTACCAGATCCCGGTCAAGGCCATCCTCGCTGAGCGCCAGCTGCTGTGGGCGCTCGATCGTTGGTCACCGGCGCCCGCAGCGGCGGGACGCAGGTCGCTGGTCAGAGGCATTCGCGACCAACCGTCCCGAGACGGCCGTCGCCCGCCGACATTCTACCGATCCGACTCCCGGATCGCCTCGTGCTGTGCGACGCGGCACCCCTATATCGTCACGACCCGCCCGATTTCATGCGGGGTCCGGCTCTGCGTGCGCCGCCGCGCTCGGTGCGCGGCGCCAGCCTTCCCGCCAGACATCGCCCGTGGCGACACGTGGCGAGGCGAAAGACGCGCGCCCGCGGCCGCTCGTGCTCGCGCGGCTGGCTGCAGGCCGCCAGACGGCGCCTGGGGCGACGTCTGGCGACTTCGGTGCCCCGAATCCCTGCCACGTGCCGCGGGTGGCGACGTCTGGCGGACTGCGTCGCTCCGGATTCAGGCGGGTTGCAGGCCACGGAGGCGAGATTCGGGGTCGAGTCCGCGGCCGAAGGTGAGGACGGCGAAGGCGCCGGTGGCGCGGGGATCCAGCATGCGGACGAGTGCGGAGCGGGCCTCGAAGTACGACTCGAGCGTCGTCGCAGGGTCGGTTTGGAGCGCGACCAGGAGCTCGCCGGCACCGAGGGCATCGAGGAAGCTGGCCTGCGTCGTTCGGCCGAGAGGCTCGAGACCGGCCGCGACCGCCGCGCGCTCCACCGCGGTCAGGTCGACGTGGGCGGTCAGGTCCTGCCGCCCGATGGCGACGAGCGGGTCGGCGTGGACGCGGTGCCGGTAGTACGCGCGCAGCGTGCTGCCCCGCGCCGGGCGATAGAGCTCACGGGCGGGGTAGCCGTAGTCGATGAGGAGGAGCACCCCGCGCTCGAGCGGGGCGACGGCTCGGCTGACCCAGTCGTCCAGTGCCAGGCAGATCTCGGCGGGCTGGCCGGGTTCCAGGGCGACGCCCCCGTCGACCAGCCGGGCGGCAAGGGCCGGGCTCGATGGCAGCCCGAGCTGGGTGACGAATGGTGCCGCCGCGTCACCGGCTTTCGCGTCACCGGCTTTCGCGTCGCTGCCCGCATCGTCGCCCGCGTCGTCGCCCGTACCGGCGCGTTTCCTGCGACCCGCTTCCGAGCCAGGGCCGGCAACCCCACCGGGTTCCGCGAGCGTCACGAATCGTTCGAGCAAGTCCCCCTCCGGGCCGCCTTCGACCCGGTGGACCGGCAGGGCGTCAAGGAGCTCGTTGGCGAGAATCGCGCCGAGTGCCGGAACGTCATCGATGGGCGCGAGATGGCCCCCCAGGCCTGCCTCATCGAGGCGCGCTACGAGCGCATCGAGCCGCGCCGGCGCGACGTCGGCCGCCTGGTACTCGATCGCGTCGAGCATTGGCGAGCCGGCCCGTCGAAGCCCATCGAGGATTCCCGCGGCCAGCGCCCCCGACCCGGCGCCGTGCTCGCGGACCACGAACCGGGCCGGCCGATCGATCGCCTCCCAGACGAATTCCAGGTGGCGCGCGACCGACCAGCCGAAGATCGGGTGGCCCTCCGGCGCAGTCAGGAAGTCGCCGTGGCGGCCCGGGCCGGTGGCGCCGGTGGTGTAGTAGCCCGCCTCGGGGTCGTACAGGGCAAGCTCCATGAAGCGCGCGAAGGTCATCGGGCCGAGCTCCCGGATCTCGTCCGTGATCCGGGCCACGAGGCGCGGGTCGCTCTCGGGCAGCGGCGCGCCGGGATCGAGCTCGGGCACCCGCCGGATGCCTAGAACGATCGGGCGACGAGAGTCGCCGGGTGTCGACGGCGTCATCGACGCCTGCCCGGCAGGCGGCGCCGATGCTGGTGGCGAAGGAGCAGCCGGACCCCCGGGCCGACCAGCGTGTGGCCCCCGATGAGCACCGGGTTTGCCGAATCTCGCGCCGAGGCCGTCAGCGCGCGCAGCCACGGATCTCCGATCCGATCCGCGAGCAGGAGGTCCGACGCGTACCGATCCTCCGGCGCGGGCCAGGCCGACTCGTCCGCGCCGAGGCGGTGCGCGAGCAGCACTCGCGAATCGACGATCGCCGCGTCGCCAAGCTCCGCCAGCACGGATCCGAGGGCCTCCGGCCCGCGATCGTCGAGCACGAGGCCCAGGACCGAGCGCGGCGGCCGTGCCGCTGAAGGACGTCCGGCCGAGCCGGCCGCGCCGGCCGCGCGCAGCCCGCGTTCCTCGACCAGGGCGCGGGTCCGCGACGTGGTCATTCGTTCCAGCCACCTGACCGTCGCCGCGCTCGTCCGGCCGGCGACGACCAGCTCCGCACGCGGATCCGCGGCGACCGAACGGACATGAGCGATGCGATCGACGACGAGGTCGACATCTAGGTCGGCGAGGAGCTTGCCCGCCCCGAGGCGGTTGCCGGCCAAGAGGACGTCGAGGGGCGAATCGAGGTCGAACGCGAGTCGCCAGCGGCGTCGGAGGTCATCGACCTCGTAGCCCGCCTGCTCCGCGAGCCAGCGAGGAAGAGAGTTGTCGCTCGGCAGGTCCGGTACCCCGGCGAGGCCGGCAGCCGATCCGATCGCGATCACGTCGGCCGAGTACCGGTTGTTCGCGAGCGCGCGGCGCTCACCGGAGGCCGCGACAGCCGTCAGCTCCGCGGCCCCGCGCCGGCCGAGCAGCGGCACCGAGCCCGAGCCCAGCACGACGAGGCCTGCGCCGGCCGCGAAACCTGCGCCGGCCGCCAAGCCGGCATCCGCACCGAGCCCGTCGATCAGGGCCCGCAGCCGCTCCCCGAAAGACCGGCCGTCCGGCGGTCCGGCATCGATGCGGATGTCGCCCGCGCCGACCGAGCGAAAGAGGTGGGCGAGCTCCTCCGCGTTGGCCGCCCGGGCCTTGTCGAGCGCGCGCTGGAGCTCGCCAGCCGCCGGGCTCGACGCAGGGTGCAGGATTCGGACCGCCACGTGCTGCACCCGGCGACTGTAGCCGGGCAGGCGAGGCGGGCGATCGAGGTGGCTATGGCGCGGCGGGTTCGGGCGTACATCGGGCTCGGGGCGAACGTCGGCGACGCGCGCCGAACGCTGACCGACGCCGTTGCGGCGCTTGCCGCCCTGCCCGGCGCTCGCCTCCGTGGCGTCTCGCGGCTGTACCGCACCAGTCCGGTCGGCGTGACGGATCAGCCGGATTTCCTGAACGCGGTCGCCGCCCTCGACGTCCCGGCCGGGCCAGATCCCGCGACGGGCGCCACGGACCTCCTCGTCGCTCTGAAGGGCATCGAGCGCGAGGCCGGCCGCCGCGATCGACAGCGCTGGGGCCCGCGCGAGCTCGACCTCGATCTCCTCGTCTTCGGCCGTCACCAACTCGCCGTGGAGCGGCCCCCGGGCGCCGCGCCGCTCTCGGCCGCCGATGAACCCGGCGCGGCCACTCGACTCCTCGAGGTCCCGCATACGTCGATGCGCGATCGCCTCTTCGTCCTCGCGCCCCTGGCTGATCTTGCTCCCGGCCTCGTCCCGCCCGGTTGGGGAGTGACGGTCAGGACGGCTCGGGCCATCGCGGCGGAGGCTGAGGGACCCCGGGCCGCCGTTCCAGCAGGCACCTGGGGTGGCCGTCGTTGGGGGACATGACCAGAACCAGGCGGCTTCTGCGGAAGCTCAGCCGACTGCGGCTCCGATCGGCTCGAGCAGGACGGCCCGGTCGTCGGCCGAGAGCCCGTCCTTGAGCAGGAGCGCGGTGGCGGTGTCGAGCAGAGCGGGCACGGCTTGAACGCGGATGTCACCGAGCATGGGATTGGTGCGGAGGCCCTCCATCGTGAACGCGCTGGTCGGGGAGACGTCCGCTCCGGCCCACTGGATGATCGAGCTGTGCAGCCGGCTGAGCTCGTCGATCAGTCCGACCTTCCTTGCCCCAGCCGACGCCGCCTCTCGCGCGCCCGCTCGCGCCACCGCGTCGGCCTGCTGGTACGCGGCGCTCACGGCCATGAGCTCCGCCGCCTCCAGATACGGCAGGAGGTTCATGAACTCACCGAGGTCCAGCTCCTTCGCCTCGGCGGGTCGATCCCCGGTCTCCACGGTCAGCGCAGGAGCCTGGCGCGAATCTGGGTCTCCTCGACGGCGTTGCGCTTCCGCCGTTCGACGCGATAGGCGTGCTGCCCGGGCAGCGACGCCACGACCTCTTCGAGCTCGTGCCCGTTGAACAGGACCCCGACGCCGTCATCCGCGGCATAGCCGCCCGGCAGCGCGCCCGATCCGACGACCTCCTCGTAGCGCGGCCGCCGGAGCGATTCGCTGTCGTAGTGGGGGCAGAAGCTGCCGGGCAGGAACTTCAGGCCGTCCTTGAGCGGGTCGAGGTTCGGCCCGAACGAATCTGTGAGGCCCGCGTCGAACCAGCAGATAGCCCCGGCCGACCAGCCTGCGAGCACGACGCCGGCTTCCCACGCCCGCTTGAGCGCCTTGTCGACGCCGTGGGCGCGCCAGATCGCGAGCATGTTCGCCGTGTTTCCGCCCCCCACGTAGATCACGTCCTGATCCAGCAGGAGCTCCTCGACGTCGGCGACCTGCCGGCCGAACAGGTCCAGGTGCGTTGCCTCCGCGTGGCGGGCGAACGTCGCGTAGAACCCGGCCCGGTCGTGGGCGTCCTCGCCGGACGCAGTCCCGACGAAGCAGATCCGGGGTCGCTCGCGGCCGCTCAGGTCGAGCATGAACTGGTGCAGGAGCCAGTCCGTGGAGCGCGGCCCCAGGCTCGCTCCGCCGATCGCGAGGATGCGCTGCGCGTTCGAGGCCATCGGTGGGGAGTCTAGCCGCGGGCTGGGTTACGCCTGCTAGAGGCGGACTCTCGGGGGCTCGTCTCGGTCGAACATGTGGACGGTGTCGACGAAGCGGATGGTCTTGGTCTGGTAGGCCATGACGAGTGAGTGGGTTCGCGCGCCGCCGCCGAAGAAACGCACGCCCTCGAGCAGGTCGCCCGGCGTCACGCCGGTCGCCGCGAAGACGAGGTGCTCACCGGAGGCGAGGTCTTCGGTGTGATAGATCCGGTTGGGGTCGCCGTGGCCCATCTTCTCCGATCGCGCGCGATCCTCGTCGCTGCGGTAGCGGAAGCGGGCTTGGATCTCGCCCCCGAGACAGCGCATCGCCGCCGCGGTGATCACGCCCTCCGGGGCGCCACCGATCCCCATGACCGCGTGCACGCCGGTGCCCTGGACGGCGCAGCTGATCGCGGCCGAGAGGTCGCCGTCGGGGATCAGCTTGATCCTCGCTCCAGTGCCGCGTACCTCGGCGATGAGGTCGGCGTGGCGCGGCCGATCGAGGATGATCACGGTGATGTCGCTTGTCTTCCGGCCGAGCGCCTCGGCGACGAGCCGCACGTTCTCGGCCGGCGGCAGCGTGATGTCGACCTTGCCGGCGGCGCCCGGGCCGACGCACAGCTTCTCGAGGTACGTGTCCGGCGCATGCACGAGCCCGCCACGCTCGGAAGCGGCGAGGACCGTGATGGCGTTGGCCGAACCGGTAGCGACGAGGTTCGTCCCCTCGAGCGGATCGACCGCGATATCGATCGCCGGCGCATCTGCCGCGGCGAGCCCAACCTCCTCGCCGATGTACAGCATTGGCGCCTCGTCGCGCTCGCCCTCGCCGATGACGATCGTGCCCTGCATCTCGATCTCGTCCATCGCGGCCCGCATCGCCTCGGTCGCGAGCTTGTCCGCGCCTGTCCGATCCCCGCGACCCATCACGCGTGCGCAGGCAATCGCCGCCGCCTCGGTGACTCGAACCATCTCCAGCGCGAGCAGCTTCTCCATGGTCCTACCGTACCCCGGCTCGGATCATCGTGCCGGACATCAATGCCTGAAGTGGCGGCGCCCGGTGAACACCATGGCCAGGTGGTGCCTATCGGCAACCTCGATGGCCATCTCGTCGCGGATGGAGCCGCCGGGCTGGATGATCGCGGTCACGCCGGCCTGGGCGGCCATGTGGATGCCGTCCGGGAACGGGAAGTATGCGTCGCTGGCCATCACGGACAGGCGCGCCCGATCGCCGGCGCGGCGGAGCGCAATCTCGACGGACACCTGCCGGCTCGCCTGCCCGGACCCGACACCTACCGTCGCCGCGTTCTTGGCCAGTACGATCGCGTTCGAGCGCACGTGCCGCACGGCGCGCCAGGCGAACAGCAGGTCCGTCAGCTCCTCCAGGGTCGGCCGTCTCTTCGTGACGACCTGGAGCTGGTTGCCGTCCAGGCCCAGCGTGTCGATCGTCTCGACGAGCAGCCCGCCGCCGACGCGCTTGAAGTCCAGCTGGGCGATGCCGTAGTCGCGCATCCCCTCGACCGGCGCGGGCGGCACGCGTAGGAGCTCGAGGCCCCCCTTCTGGCGGAGGATGCCGATGGCCGAGTCGTCGTAGTCGGGCGCGATCACCGCCTCGTACGAGTTCGCCGCGATCTCACGGGCGGTCGGACCGTCCAGGGTTCGGTTGACGCCGACGATCGCCCCGAAGGACGCGACCGGGTCGGTCTCGAGGGCGCGCCGGTAGGCCTCGACGAGCTCGTCGGCCGACGCCAGCCCGACAGGGTCAGTGTGCTTCGTGATCACGACGGTGGGCGTCGTGTAGTCGCTGGCAATGCGATACGCGAGGTCCAGGTCCAGCAGGTTGTTGAACGAGGGCGTGCCGCCCTGGAGCGTCGCGGCGTCGGCCACGCCGGTCGACCTATGCGTCGTCTCCCGGTACAGCGCGCCGGTCTGGTGCGGGTTCTCGCCGTAGCGCAGGTCGCTCACCTTCTCCAGGACCATCGCCAGCCGCTTGGGATAGTTCGTGCCGGTGAGCTGGTTCAGGTACGCGGCGATCTCGGCGTGGTACGCCGCGACGGTCCCGAACGCCTCGGCGGCAAGCCGGGCGCGCAGCTCCGGGCTGACGTGGCCGTTCGCCTTCAGCTCCGCCAGGATCTGCGGGTACTGCTCCGGGCTGGAGACCGCCACGACGCCCGCGGGGTTGCGCGCCGCGGCGCCGAGCAGCGCGGCTCCGCCGACGTCGATCATCTCGATCGCCCGGTCCACCCCCACCAGCGCCCGCCCGATCTCGGCGCCGAAGGGCTGCACGTTCACAGCGACTATGTCGATGGGCTCGATGCCCTCCTTCCGGAGTTCCTCGAGCTGGTCCGGCTGGTCGCGGCGGGCAAGGATGCCGGCGTAGATGGCGTGGTGGAAGGTCTTGACCTGCCCGCCGAGCATCGTGCCGACGCCGGTCAGCTCCGAGACGGGGCGCGCCTCGATGCTGTCCTGGGCGAGGTGCTCCCGGGTCCCGTCCGTTGCGAAGAGCTCGACGTCGAGCGCCTGCAGGCCGCGGGCGAAGACGGAGATGCCCTCGCGCGTCGCGACCGACACCAGCGCTCGCAACCGCAGTCCCTCCACGTCGTGCCGGGTCAGCCTGGGCCGTGTTGCTCGGTGAGCGTCGGCTCGGTGAGCGTCGGCTCGGTCCTCGGAGAGCTCACCGCGAATCGTCGCCCCGGGCAGCGACGCTGTGGTGCGGGCCGAGTATAGCCCGGCCCGTGGCATACTCCATCGTCGTCCGCAGACCAAGGTGCCACGTTGAACCTGCTGCCCTGGGAATACTTCTTCATCGGCTTCAACAAGCTGAACTTCCCCGACCTGTTCGATCCGCTATGGATGGGGTCGGGCGTCCTGCTGGTCGTGCTGGTCGCGCTGTACACGATGCGCACGCGCGCCCTGCACCGGCACAAGCACTACCTCGACATGTGGGAGTGGATCTTCTGGACCGGGCTGATCACGTACTTCATGCTGATCGTCGGCGCGATCTTCATGTTCGACTTCATCGTGGTCCTGGTGATCCTGCTATCCGGCCTGGGGGTCATGGCGTACGCGAGGTTCCGCAAGTTCCCGCCGCTGTTCGAGGCCTACGAGCATCAGCTCGCCCGGCAGCGCTACCTCGCGAGGGCGCGCAGCACGCGGCCCGAGGCGACCATCCGGTCCAAGGGCGTCCGGCGCCGTGGCAAGAAGCGCTGACGCCCCACCGCTGACGCGCTGAGCACGGACCCACAGCAGGGCTGACCGATGGAGATTCGCCGTTTCGGCGTCGGCAACCGGCGTCCCGAGGGACCCACGGGCAGCGTGGGCGTCGAGGGCCAGGTCATCCACGGCGACGCCCGCGGCGTGATCACCGAGCTGGCGTTCCGCAAGGGCGGCCGGATCGAGCCGCACGACAACCCGAACACGACCTGGTTCATCGTCATCGAGGGCGGTGGCTTCGTGCTGGTCGGCGAGGAGGAGCGGCGCGTCGCGGCCGGCGAGGCCGTGCTCTGGCCTGCCGGCATCACCCACGGCGCCTGGACGGTCCACGGCCCGATGCGGGCGTTCGTCGTCGAATTCGCCGGCGCGGACGACGCGGGGGTTCGCGGCATCCTGGAAGGGATCGCGAAGCGGCTCGGCCCGGGCGAGGCCGGGCGCGCGCCTCGCGGCGAGGGCCGGCTCGCACCGCGCCCGGCGCCCCCTACCCGCGATCCCGAAGGCGAGCCGGCCTGACCCGCGCCCGTGCCTACGGGGCCAGCATTGCCCCGAGCTGGCCGAGGACCCTGGCCGTCGCGCCCCAGACGGCCGGTCCGTCCCCGAGCTCGTCGAGGGCATAGGCGCCGTACCGGATGCGCCACTCGCGGACGTCGCGCTCCACCGTCTGTATCGGCGCGCCGGGGAGGAAGGCGGACAGCGGCGCGTCGATGACGCGCGAGACCTCGCGCTCCTGCGGCGTCCACGACGCCAGCCGGTCCGCGACGGCCAGGATCGCGGTCACGCGAAAGTTGCTGACCGGGATCCAGAACGGCTCCAGCGCGCCGATCACGCGCAGTCCGACCTCGTCGGGGACGAGCCCGATCTCTTCGCCCGCCTCGCGGATGGCCGTCTCGGCAAGCGTCGCGTCGCCGTCCTCCGCGGCGCCGCCGGGAAACGCGATCTCGCCCGAGTGATGGCCCTCGTAGGCGGTGCGCTCGATGAGGACGACGCGCGCCTCGCCGGCGTCATCCGGCGCCAGGAGCACCAGGACGGCCGCGGGCCGGGCACCGGCCATGCCATCCGCAGCCGCCTTCCAGGGCTCGCCCTGGACGCGCACCGGTATCAGAGCTTCCGGTCCCGGCGGGAACGTCTTCGGCAGCGTCGCGAGCCGAGCCACCGCGTCAACGAATCTCACTTCAGGGCGCGCCCGCCCTCAGTTGGGCCGGCCTCCGCTGCCGTCGCCCCGCTCCGGATCGGCGTCCGGCAGGTCGAGGACCGAGCGGCGGCGCTTGCCACCTGAACCGGCCCCGGCGCCGACCGCCTCCGGGGTGTCTTCCGCGCGGCGGCGGGCGTCGCGGCTCTCGCCCGTCTCGGTGACCACGGATTCGCCATCCGCGGTGAACACCAGGGTCGCTCCGAGCGGGTCGGCGTCGACTGAGATCGTCTGGCCCGGCTTGAACCGACCCTCGATGAGCGCCCGGGCGAGCGGGTTCTCGACGAGGCGCTGGATCGTCCGCTTGAGCGGCCGTGCGCCGAACGTCGGGTCGGTGCCTTCGCGGGCGATGAGCGAACGTGCGGTTGGCGTGAGCTCCAGGATCAGGTCCTGCGTCGCGAGCCGGCGCTGGAGGTCGGCGAGGAGCAGCTCCACGATGGCCGCGAGGTCGGCATCGGTGAGCGCGTGGAACACGATGACCTCGTCGACGCGGTTCAGGAACTCCGGCCGGAACTGCAGCCGCAGCTGCTCGGTGACCTGGCGCTTCATGGCCTCGTAGGCCTCGGTGTCGCCGGGCCGCACGCCGCTGGCCGCGATGATCTGCGAGCCGACGTTGCTGGTCATGATCACGAGCGAGTTCTTGAAGTTCACCGTCCGGCCCTGGCCGTCGGTGAGCCGCCCGTCGTCGAGGACCTGCAGCAGGATGTTGAACACGTCCGGATGGGCTTTCTCGATCTCGTCGAGCAGGATCACCTGGTACGGCCGGCGCCGGACGGACTCGGTGATCTGGCCGCCCTCGTCGTAGCCGACGTAGCCCGGCGGGGCGCCGATGAGCCGCGACACCGAGAACTTCTCCATGTACTCGCTCATGTCGATGCGGGTCATGGCGTGCTCGTCGTCGAACAGGAACGTCGCGAGCGCCCGCGCCAGCTCGGTCTTGCCGACCCCGGTGGGCCCCAGGAACAGGAACGAGCCGATAGGGCGACGCGGGTCCTGGAGGCCGGCGCGGGCGCGGCGGACCGCGTCGGAGACGGCCCGGATGGCCTCCTCCTGGCCCACGACGCGCTCATGGAGCCGCTCCTCCATCTGGACGAGCTTGGCCAGCTCGCCCTCGAGGAGGCGCGATACGGGGATGCCCGTCCACTTGGCGACGATGTCCGCGATCTCGTCCGCGGACACCTCTTCCTTGAGGAGGGAGTTCGGACCCTGGAGCGCGGCCATCGCGGCCTCCTGCTGGGCCAGCCGCTCGGTGAGCTCGCGCTGGGTGCCGTACTTGAGCTGCGCGGCGCGCTCGTAGTTCATCTCGCGCTCCGCCTGCTCGATCTGGACCTGGAGGCCCTCGAGCTCCGACTTGGTCGCCCGCATTGCCTGGATGGCGCTCTTCTCCGCCTCCCAGCGCTGCATCATGCCGCCCGCTTCCTCGCCGATCTCCCCGAGCTCCTTCTCGAGCGCCGCGAGGCGCGACTTCGACGCGTCGTCGGTCTCCTTGCGCAGCGCCTCGCGCTCGATCTCGAGCTGGATCCGGCGCCGCTCGAGCTCGTCGAGCTCAATGGGCATGGAGTCGATCTCCATGCGCAGCCGGGACGCCGCCTCGTCGACCAGGTCGATCGCCTTGTCCGGCAGGAACCGCTCCGTGATGTAGCGATCCGACAGCGTCGCTGCGGCAACCAGCGCCGAATCGGTGATTCGCACGCCGTGGTGGACCTCGTAGCGCTCGCGCAGGCCACGCAGGATCGAGATCGTCTCCTCGACCGTCGGCTGGTCGACGAACACCTGCTGGAAGCGCCGCTCCAGCGCGGCGTCCTTCTCGATGTGCTTGCGGTACTCGTCGAGGGTGGTTGCGCCGATGGTGTGGAGCTCGCCCCGGGCGAGCATCGGCTTGAGCAGGTTGGATGCGTCCATCGCGCCCTCGGCGGCCCCGGCGCCAACGACGGTGTGCAGCTCGTCGATGAACAGGACGATCCCGCCGTCGGAGTCCTTGATCTCCTTCAGGACCGCCTTCAGCCGCTCCTCGAACTCGCCACGGAACTTCGCGCCGGCAATCAGGGCGCCGAGATCCAGCGCGACGACCCTCTTGTCCTTGAGCGACTCGGGCACGTCTCCGCGGACGATGCGTTGGGCAAGGCCCTCGACGATGGCGGTCTTGCCGACGCCGGGCTCGCCGATCAGCACCGGGTTGTTCTTCGTGCGGCGCGAGAGGACCTGCATCACGCGCCGGACCTCGTCGTCACGGCCGATGACCGGGTCCAGCTTGCCGGCGCGCGCCTCCGCGGTGAGGTCACGCCCGTACTTCTCGAGCGCCTGGTACGTGCCCTCGGGGTTGGGCGTGGTCACGCGCTGGCCCCCGCGGACGGTCTGGAGTGCGGTGAGCAGCGGCTCCTTGCCGGCGTTGTGGCGCTCGAGCAGCTTCTGGCTCTCGCCCCCGACCTCGGCGATGCCGAGGAGCAGGTGCTCGGTCGAGGTGTACTCGTCGCCGAGGCGGCGGGCCTCCTCCTGGGCGCGGTCGATGACGCGCTTGGCCCGCGGGTCGAGCGTCAGCTGGCCGCCCTGGATTCGGGCGCGCTTGGCGAGGATCGCGGCGAGCTCGCCGCGGAACCCGGGCAGGTCCACGCCGAGCCGGCGGAGCGTCTCGGCGGGCACGCCGTCATCGGGCTCGATGAGCGCGGACAGCAGGTGCTCCGCGTCGAGGATGGGGCTCTGCAGCCGTCCGGCCAGCTCCTGGGCGGCGACGATGGCTTCCTGGGCCTTCTCGGTGAAGCGGTCGAGTTGCATGGTGGTCTCGCAGTGTGGCGGGTCAGGCCCGCGGGTCGGGTTGGTCTATGAGGTCGGCGAGGCTCGCCGCGGCAGCCTTCGCCTCGTCGGACAGGTTGGTGGGCAGGATGACGCGGATCCGGACGATCAGGTCACCCGTGCCCTCGCCCTTGAACTTCGGCATGCCCTGGGCCTTGAGCCGGAACTGCCGGCCGTGCTGGGTCCCGGGCGGCACCTTCAGGAGCACCCTGCCCTTCAGCGTCCCGACGGGGACCTCACCGCCGAGGAGTGCCTCCTGAAGCGTCACCGGGACTTCGCGCTCGAGGTCGCCGCCGCGCGGCGTGAACACGGCGTGCGGCTTGAGCCTGGTGACCACGATGAGGTCACGGCCGCCGGGGCCCTTCCCCGTCAGCCTGATCCGGTTGCCCGTTCCGGCGCCGCGCGGGATCGTCACCTCCAGGCGCCGTCCATCCAGCTCGACGATGCGGGTCGTGCCATGGAACGACTCCTCGAGCGTGATCTCGGCGGTCACCTCGATGGCCGGCGGGGGCACGGCCCTGGCGCTTCGCCCGCCGCCCTGGACGCGCGATCGAGGGCCGCCGTTGCCGGTTCCGGCGCCCGTGGCGCTGCCGGCGGACCCGGCCATGCCGAGGCGGGACAGGAGCTCGTCGATGGACTCGCCCGAGCTCGTGGAGAAGTGCTGAGGCTCGCCGGCCGCGGCCGACTCGTCGCCGAACATCATGTGGAAGAAGTCGGAGAACGAGCCCGCACCGGCGCCCCCGGTCGAGCGGAACTCGAACCGGACCCCGCCCGGGCCGCCGCCGGCCCGCGCGCCCGCCCCGGGACGGTACCCCGCGAACGGGCTGCCCGGCCCGAACGGGTCGTGCGCTCCACTGCCCCCCGCAGCCGCGCCCGCCCGCTCGTACGCCGCCCAGTCCGCGCCGAACTGGTCGTACTTCGCGCGCTTCGCCGCGTCCGAGAGGACCGCGTTAGCCTCGTTGATCGCCTTGAACCGCTTCTCGGCCGCCTTGTCGCCGGCGTGCTTGTCCGGATGCGACTCGCGGGCAAGCTTGCGGAAGGCCTTCTTGATCTCGGCCTGGGTCGCGGTCCTCGGGACGCCGAGGGTCCTGTAGTAGTCCTGGAACTCCGGGGTCGCCATAGGCGGGCGCTTAGACGACGACCGTCGGCTGGTCCGGCGGGAAGTTCGGGCGACGAATGGGCGTCTCGGACTCCGGCTCCTTGGCCGGCTCCGGCTCCCGCTCCGTCGGCTTGGGCGTCGCAGGCAGCGGCTTGGGCCGCCGCCGGAGCGCCGTCTCGAGGACCTGGTCCATGGAGTCCACGAGCACGATCTTGATCTGCTTGCGGATCTCCTCGGGGATGTCCCGGAGGTCCTTCTCGTTCTTCCTCGGGATCACGACCATCCGGGCGCCCGCCAGATGGGCGGCCAGGATCTTCGACTTGAGCCCGCCGATCGGCAGGACCCGCCCGCGGAGCGTGATCTCGCCCGTCATCGCGAGGTCCTTGCGCACCGGGATGCCGGTGAACGCGGAGACCATTGCGAGGGCCATCGTGATGCCCGCGGACGGACCGTCCTTGGGGATCGCGCCGGCCGGCACGTGGATATGCAGGGTCTGCTTCTCGAAGGTCTCGCGGCTGATGCCCAGCTGCTGGGCATGGGTCCGGATCCACGAAAGGCCGGCGCGCGCCGATTCGCGCATGACCTCGCCCAGCTGGCCGGTGAGGATGAAGTCCTCCTTGCCGTCCATCCGGGTGACCTCGATGGCGACGACGTCGCCACCGACCTCAGTGACCACAAGTCCAGTTGCCGAGCCCACCTGGTCCTCGGGCTCCAGCTCCCCGTACTCGAATCGCGGCGGCCCCAGGTGCTGGAGCAGCTTCTTGCCGTCGATGATGGTCTTCGCCTTGCGGCCCTCGGCCACCGTCCGCGCCACCTTGCGCATCACGTTGGCGATCTCGCGCTCCAGGTTCCGGACGCCGGCCTCGTGCGTATAGGCCTGGACGAGCTCCGTCATGGCGTCGTCCGTGAACTCGATGTGCTTCGGCTTGAGGCCGTGGTTCTCCATCTGCTTGGGGATGAGGAACCGCTTGCCGATCTCGACCTTCTCGCGCTGCGTGTAGCCCGGGACCTGGATGATCTCCATTCGGTCGCGGAGCGCCATCGGGATCGGGTCGATGAGGTTGCCGGTAGCGACGAAGAGCACCTTGCTCAGGTCGAACGGCACCTCCAGGTAGTTGTCCTGGAAGCTGTTGTTCTGCTCGGGGTCGAGGACCTCCAGCAGGGCCGACGACGGGTCACCGCGGAAGTCCATGCCGACCTTGTCGATCTCGTCGAGCATGAACACCGGGTTGTTCGTGCCGGCCGTCTTGACGTTCTGGATGATCCGGCCGGGCAGCGCGCCGATGTACGTGCGGCGGTGGCCGCGGATCTCCGCCTCGTCGTGGATGCCGCCAAGGCTCATGCGCACGAACTTGCGACCCATTGCCCGGGCGATGCTCTTGCCGAGCGAAGTCTTGCCGACGCCGGGCGGCCCGACGAGGGCGAGGATCGGGCTGCGGATCTTGTCCGCGAGGACGCGCACCGCGAGGTACTCGAGGATCCGCTCCTTGATCTTCTCGAGGCCGTAGTGGTCCTCGTCGAGGATCTTGGCGGCCTCCTTGATGTCGTGGAGGTCGTCGGTCGTCACGTTCCACGGCAGCCCGACGAGCCAGTCCACGTAGGTGCGAATCACGCCGACCTCCGGCGAGGCGGACGGAATCCGGCTCATCCGATCGGTTTCCTTGAGGGCGCGGGCCTTGACCTCGTCGGGCATGCCCGCGGCCTCGATCTTCTCGCGCAGCTCGTTGATCTCGGCCTGCTGCGGGTCCTCCTCGCCCAGCTCCCGCTGGATGGCCTTCATCTGCTCGCGGAGGATGTACTCGCGCTGGGTCTTGTCCATTTCCGATTTGACTTCGGACTGGATGCGGCCCTTGAGCTCGTGGACCTCGATCTGGTGGGCAAGGAAGGCCGAGGCGATCTTCAGCCGCTCAGAGACGTCGATCGTCTCGAGGAGCTCCTGGCGCTGCTCGGTGGACATGTCCGGCGAGTACGCTGTCATGTCGGCGAGCAGGCCCGGCTCGGTAATGTTGCGGGCCGCGACCGCCGCCTCCGGCGGTACCGGCGCGCCGGCCTGGACGTACTGCTCCACCTGCGCCTGGACGGAGCGCATGAGTGCCTGGACCTCCACCTCGATGGTCGGCTCCTCGGTCAGCTCCTCGACACGCGCACGGATGAAGGGCTCGGTCGTCGCGAAGCCGTGGAGGCGCATCCGGGCCTGGCCCTGGATGATCGCCCGAACGGTACCGTCCTGGAGCTGGACGACCTGGGCGATCTTCGCGACCGTGCCGATGCCGTACAGCTGAGCGGGATCGGTGATGTCCTCCTGGTCCGCCTGGCGCTGGGTGACGAGCGCGATGCGCCCACCCTCGGCCACGGCGGCGTTGAGGGCCGCCACGCTCTTATCGCGGCCCACCTGGAGCGGCACGATCATCTCGGGGAAGATCACGGTCTCCCGAAGCGCGACGAGCGGCAGCTCGGTGATGGTGATGGTGCGCTCGTCGTCCTTCTTGGATGCTCGCTTCGGCATCGGATCTCCTAGTGGTGCTTTCGTTGGGTCAGGGTGGCCATGTTGGTCAGGGCTTGGCGGCCGCGGTGGCCGCCTCCCCGCTCGCGGCGGTGCGTGCGGCATCCGCCTCGGTGGTGGCTTCGGTGTACAGGTGCTCCAGGATCCGGGTCCCGAGGCGCTCCTCGAGCTCGAACAGGATGCGCACGCCGGCAAGGTTGACGCCGAGGTTCTGGGTCAGGTGGCGGATCCACATGACCCGTCGGACGTCGTTCTCGGAGTACAGCCGGATGTTGGTCGGCGTTCGCGCCGGACAGATCAGGCCCTCTTCCTCGTAGATCCGCAGCGTCCGCGGATGCACGCTGACGATGCTCGCCGCCACGCTGATCACGTAGACGGGTCGCTCCGGGTCTCGATCTGGCCGGCGGAACGTCACGTTGCTCTCGCGGCCCGGCTCAGGACCGGGACTCGGCGGCCTGGTCGCTGGTTCGCTCGGCATGGCCATTGCTCACGGGCGAGATCTTGATCTGCCGCGGCTTGACCTGCTCGGCCTTGGGGATCTCGAGCCGGAGGATGCCGTGCTCGAAGGTCGCCCGGGCCTTGTCGGGCTCGAGGCCGGTCGGCAGGGTCACGGAACGGCTGAAGTTGCCGCGCCGGATCTCCTGGAGCACGTACGCGCCCTCCTCGGCGGTCCGTTCGGTCGCGGTCCTGCCGCTGATCGTCACGGTGCCGTTCTCGACCGTGATGTCGACGTCGTCGGGCTTGATGCCCGGCAGCGCCGCCTCGATCGTGAGGGTGTTGGCGTCCGTCGTCACGTCCAGCGGCAGGGCAGGCCCGTCCGGGCCACCCGACAGCCAGCTCGTCGGCCGGAAGTCGTCATCGAAAAGGCGGTCCATCGCCTGGCGAAGCGTCAGCATCTCCCCATAGGGCGAAGGACGGCGCACGATCGTCATGGTTCGCACACCTCCTGTGTATCAGTCAGTCCAGCACGCTGCCGGACACGACCAAATCCTAGAAACCTATCAACGATGTTGTCAAGAGATTGGTCGGTTTCGATTTCTACATCGACCGACCCGGGGCATCCGCCGGGTGGCACCCGACAGCCGTCGGCGGAACGTGCCCTGAGAGACTCCACGCGGTTCAATGCGGCCCGAACATCAGCTCCGCCGGGTGCCGGAACGACGCCCGAAATCACCCTGGGTCCCAGCCTGCACCTGCGGGACTCGAGCGTGCTCCCATCGAGAATTCGCCGCCTCACACCAAGTGCAGCTTTCTGCTTGAAGTGAACAGCCCGTGCCGGATTCGCCGATGATCAGGCCTATCGCCCTCCCCCGGCACCGAATGCGGACTCGCATGCCTCAGCGGGACGCTGCCGTCCCTTCGATCGTGCCGGCGGGCGGCATGTTGACCAAGCTCGTTGCCGGTCGTGGACGCCTCCGAGACTGCCCGAGCCCCAAAGTTGTTCGCTTGAAGCTGATTCCCGCAGATCTGACTCCCGCGGGCTTGACGCCGCCGGACGGCTCCCACAGGCGCCGGACGCAGGTGCCGGAGATCGTGCTGCGCGGTCCATTCGAGGTCGGGCCCCAAGCCGGTCCCTGGCGGAGAATCAGCGCGCTTCCCCGACCGTGCCGATCAGCTGCTCGTGGAGGATCTGCTCGCAGTCGGCCCGGCCGATCGCGATCACCTTGTCGCCCTCCTCGAGGACCGTGTCGGAGCGGATCGGTGTCGCCACGCCGCCGCGAACGACCGCGAACAGCGAGCAGCCCTCCGGGATGTCCAGGTCGCCCGGGGATCGTCCAACCGCGGGCGAGTCCCCCTGCAGCTGCGCCTCGATGATCTCGAGATCGTTCTCGAGCGCGGCGAGGTGGAGCAGCTCGTGGACCGGGATGTCCTGCTCGATCGAGCCGAGCACCATTCGGGTCGGGCTGATGATCTCGTCGACACCGAGGTGGCGAAAGAGTTCCTCGTTCTTCGGGTTGTTGACCCGCGCAATCGTGCGTGGGACGTCGAAATGGTGCTTCGCCATCTGGCAGATCACGAGGTTGTCCTCGTCGTCGCCGGTCACGGCGGCTACGATGTCCGCGCGGTTCGAGCCGGCCTGGCTCAGGTACTTGCCCTCGCAGCCGTCGTGGGGGACCACGATCGAGCCGAGCTCGTCGATGATCTGCGCCGCGCGGGCGCGGTCCTTCTCCATGAGCACGACCTCATGGCCGTTCTCCACCAGCTCCTTGGTCAGGTAGTAGCCCACCTTCCCGCCACCTACCACCAGCACGAACATGGCTCAGGCCTCCGCGTGGACATGGGGGACGGCGGCGATCACAGCGGGCATGCCCGTGTCCTTCTGGCCGAGGAAGGCGAGGATCGCGTCGGTGAGCATCGTGGTCCGGCAGATCGTGGCGATGCCGAGCTCCGCATAGGCGGCCGCACGCACCGGATCGTTGATCTTCGCCACCGCCTTGCCGACCGCGAACTTCTCCACCGCGACCTGCGCGGCCATGACGTTGCGGTTGTCGCCCTCGGTGAGCGAGAGGAAGTAGTCGGCACCATCCGCACCCGCCTTGCGCAGCACGTCCTCGTCCGTGCCGTCGCCGCGCACGGCCTGACCCTTGAACTCGCCCGACAGGCGGTCGAACGCGCGCGTCGACGTGTCGAGGACCACGACCTCGTGCCCGGCGTTGTCGAACGCCTCCGCGAGCGCCGCGCCGACGCGGCCGCAGCCGACGATGACGACCTTCACCGGTACTCCTTCCCGCCCATCGTGGCGGCTGCCTGCGGGGCCGATTCCCCAGGAATGGGCTCTCGAACGACCCACACCTCGCAAGGTGCGTGCTTCAGGACGTACGGAATGGTGTGCCCGATAGCGAAATCGCCCCCGAACCGCTTGCGGTAGGGCAGGCCCACGATGAGCAGGTCCGCCTCGCGCTCGGTCGCCTCGTCGATCAAGGCTGCCCCGACCTCACGGGCCTGCAGCAGGACGGGCTCCAGTTTGGACTTCAGCCGCTCGGTCGCGATCTCGGCGTGGTCCAGGATCTGCTGGGCCTCCTCCGAGCGGGCGGCAACGTCGGCATCGAGCGGCATCGACCAGCCGACTTCGACGACGTGGACGCCGATCAGCTCGCCGTGGCCGGGGCGGCCCAGCTCGGCCGCAAGCTGGACGATGCGGTCATCGACGGTGCCGCCAGAGAGCGCGAGGATGGCGCGTCGAAAGGCGTGGGTGTCGGTCACCTGGGTAAGACTGCCTCGCAGCTGTGGTGAATCACGTTCGGGGTTGGCATTTCGCCGCGCCGGCCACGATACCACCGGGGCGCCTAATGCCCGACCGCCAGGCGCGCGCTCAGCGAGGCCGGCAGGCCGGCTTCCTGCATCGCCGCCTGGACCGCCTCGATGTCGTAGGCCACGCGGTGCCAGTGCACGGTGCCGGCACCCGGGTCCAGGATCGCGTAGGACGCCCGGGCATCGCCGTCGCGGGGCTGACCGACGCTGCCCGGATTGACCAGTGACCGCCGGCCCCGGAGCTCGAGGCTTGGTTCGCGGGCGGCACGGACCAGTTCGACGCGCCCGCCGTCCTCTAGCCACGCGACCGGGATGTGGGTATGGCCGTGGAGCCCGATCGGCCCCTCCACCAGAGCCAGGTTGGCGAGGGCAACCCCGGCTGTCGTGACGTACTCCCAGATCGGCTCGCGAGGGCTGGCGTGCGCGAGATCGACGCCGTCGAGGACGCGCCGCTCGGGCAGCGCCGCCAGCCATTCGGCCGTCTCCGGCGCGATTGCGTCGCGGGTCCATTCCATGGCGCGGCGGGCGTCCGGGTTGAACCACTCGATCTCGGAGCCGCCGCACGCCGCCGCGTCGTGATTGCCGCGCACCCCCTCAGCACCGATCGAGCGAAGGCGCGCGACCACGGCATCGGGATCCGGGCCGTAGCCGACCACGTCGCCAAGGTGCCACACGGCGTCCACGGCACCGGCGTCGGCGAGGACCGCATCGAGTGCCGGGAGGTTCGCGTGGATGTCCGACAGGACGGCGATCCGCATGGGGAGACGAGCCTAGCAGGGACCCTGACGCGCGTCGGAGGCGGCGAGCGGGCCTCCGCCCGGGACCCCTCCACGGGACCCACGGGCACCCGACTGGCCACCTCCGGCGTCGTCGTTCGTCGCAGCCTGGGTGTCGGTCTGACGCGATTCGATCGGTTCGCGGTCGGGTTTCCCCGGACCCCTTCCGAAGCGCGTTCCCCGGTGATTCCCCGGCGCGGATGCCGGATGTTGCCCTCCCCGCCGGGGGGCGTCAACCAACTTATCCACCGAAGTTGACGTGGCCTGGACGATCGTGGATAACCAGGCGCCGTCGGCGGCTTACCCGCGCGTCGCGCTCCGGACCGGCCGGCCCAGGGACCGCCGCACCACGTCCACGATCTCCTCCACGTACCGGTCTGCGTCGCCATTCGCGGCGGCGGTGCGGACGCAGCCCGTCACGTGGTCCTCGAGGACCAGCACGGCAAGCGAATCGACGGCTGCCCGCAATGCGCTCGTCTGCTGGAGGATGTCCACGCAGTACTCCTCGCGCTCGATCATGCGGGTGATGCCTCGGACCTGGCCCTCGATTCGCGCCAGGCGGCGCACGAGCTGCGCCTTGTCGCGCGTGTAGCTGTGCCGGAAATGGTCGGCCGAGTCCGCTTGCGGCGAGCTGATGGAATCGGAGGTGGTCATGCGTGGAATGATACCCCCCGGGGGTATCGCCGACAACCAGACCCGTCCGGGGCGTCCATGCGGCCGACCGGCTACACTCGCTGCTGGATGGATCCGCTGGACCACCTCCTCGCGCTCCCGGACGGGCATCGCTGCTCCGTCTGCGACGAGCGCGTCCCCGTCGACCAGGTGAAGCTCCTGGCCTGGCGCGACGATCTCGCCTTCCTCCAGCTCGATTGCGGCGCCTGTTTGAGCACCACGCTGGGCTTCGTCCTGGCCGGCCAGGCGGACGGCCCCGCGTCGATACCGATGGCCGATCCGATCAGCACCGACGACGTGCTCGACATGCACGAGCTCCTCGCAACCTGGCGCGGTGACCTGGCCGGGCTCCTGACGCAGGACCCCCGCGGCCGCGCCGATTCGAGCCGGTGACGGGCGGCAGCCTGGAGGCGACAGGAACGCCTCGACCGATGGAGCTCCCGGTCGAAGCGCCCGCCCCGCCCGAGGAGCGCGACCCGCTCGCCGACGGCATCACAGCCGCCGACCCGGGCGCCCCGTTCGACGGCGGGCTGCCCCCCGAGGGCGGGACGATCGAGGGCACCCGTTTCGCCCACGCGAGCGAGGCGGAGATGGCGCGAATCCTCGACTTCTACGCCGTCCGCTGGGAGTACGAACCGACGACGTTCCCGATCCTGTGGAACCTCGACGGCGACGTGGTGGAGAGCTTCGCCCCGGACTTCTACCTGCCCGACCTGGACCTCTTCCTCGAGATGACGACGCTGAAGCAGCGCCTCGTGCGCAAGAAGAACCGCAAGCTCCGACGGCTGCGCGAGCTGTACCCGGACATCCGGATCAAGTTGTTCTACGCCCGCGACTTCCGGGCGATGATGCTCAAGTACGGCCGCCTCGGCCTGGCCCACTCGCTCTCCGGAACGCTCGGGCAGGTCACATCAGAGCGCGCCCCCATCGTGCCGCCGATCGCCGCCGTCGAGATCGTGGAGGACGTCGTGGCCGACCCGGTCGCCGTCGATGGCAACGTTGCTAACGCTGCCGCCGTGGTTGACGCACTGGTCGTCGAGCCCTCGCCGGCCGTCAACGCAGACCGAACCCTGGTCCCGGCCGGCTCGCGCGCGACGCCCCGCACGCGCCCGGGCCGCCGCCGGCGACGTCCCGGGAAGCCGATGGAGTCCGGGGCCGAGCGAGAGGCGGGCACGTGAGGACGGTGGTCGATCAGCATGCGGACATCGGCGAGGTGCTCCTGACCGAGGAGCAGATCCAGGATCGCGTGAGCGAGCTCGGGGCGATGATCTCCGCCGACCTGGCGGGGCGGCAGCTGACGCTGGTGAGCGTGCTGAAGGGCTCCTTGCCATTCATGGCCGACCTGATGCGGGCCATCTCGCTGCCGGTGCGCATCGACCTCATGGAGGTGTCGTCCTACGGCGGTGCGACGACCGAGTCGTCGGGGCTCGTGCGCATTCTCAAGGACCTCTCGTCGAGCATCGAGGGCGAGGACGTGCTCATCGTCGAGGACATCATCGACACGGGCCTCACGCTCAACTACCTCGTCCGTTACCTGCGCGGCAAGAAGCCCGCCTCGCTGCGCATCTGCACCCTGCTGGACAAGCCGGCGAGGCGCCTCGTCGAGATCGACGTGGACTACACGGGCTTCACGATCCCCGACCAGTTCGTGGTGGGCTACGGCCTCGACTACGGCGAGCTGTACCGCAACCTTCGCTTCGTCGGCGTGCTCCGGCCCGAGGTCTACAGCGAGGGGTGATCGGGGTGGGCCGGCCATGACCATGCACCGCCGCCCCGTGGGGCGGTCGCGTCGACTCGCCGCGATCGGCGCGCTGTTCGCGCTCGCCGGCAGCTTCCTGCCGTGGTGGACGCGCGAGGTGCCCGCGGGTTTGACGCCACTGAGCGGCACGGCGTTCGAGGGGATGGGAATCCTCGTCTTCGCGGCGGCGATCGCCACGCTCGCGCTGGTGACGCTCCCGTTCGCCTCCGAGCGGCCCGTCTCTGCCGATCGCTGGACCAGCTATGCCCTGATCACGGCGACGGGCTGGATCGGCTACGCGTTCCGGATCGTGGAGCTGGGTTCGATCAACGCCATCAGCTTCAACGAGCCTGCTGACATCGTGACCCACATCCCGGGCCTGTGGCTGTGCGGGATCGGGCTGGTCATCCTCGCCCGCGCGACGTACGAGATGCTCCAGGAGCCCAGGCTGCGCTGATACCGCTCAGGCCGGGTGCTCATCCGCGCTACGGACGAACCGGGCAAGGAACGTCTTCGTTCGCTCGTCCCGCGGCGCGTCGAGGACCTGTTCCGGCGGCCCGGCCTCCGCGAACTCACCCTCCTCGATGAAGTAGACGCGGTCCGCCGCCTCTCGCGCGAACGCCATCTCATGGGTCACCACGATCATCGTCGCGCCCTCGTGCGCGAGCTCCTCCATGACCGTCAGGACCTCACCGACGAGCGTCGGGTCGAGGGCCGACGTCGGCTCATCGAAGAGCAGCACCTTCGGCTCCATCGTCAGCGCGCGGGCGATCGCGACGCGCTGCTTCTGACCACCCGACAGGCGCGCCGGGAACTCGTCGCGCTTCTCGCGCAGGCCAACCTTGTCGAGGTACCTCTCGGCCGTCGCGATGGCCTCGTCGCGCGGTACGCCCTTGACCCGCACCGGCCCCTCGATGAGGTTGTCGATGACCTTCATGTGGGGGAACAGGTTGAACTCCTGGAAGACCATCTGGGCCTGCATCCTGAGCTGCCGGATCTGCTCCCGATGGTGCCGGCTGCGGCTGTGGAGCGGGTCCGCGTCGACCCGGATACCGTCAATCTCGACGACGCCGGCGGTCGGCTCCTCGAGGAAGTTCGCGCAGCGCAGCAGCGTGCTCTTGCCGGAGCCCGACCTTCCGATGATGCAGATCGTCTCGCGCGGGTAGACCTCGAGGGTGCAGCCGCGCAGGACGTGGTTCGAGCCGAAGTACTTGTGAACACCGAGGAGGCGCACGATCGGGGCCGAGCCGCTCGGCGTCAGGGCGCCCGGCGCGGCAAACGGATCAGACGGCTGGTCGATGACGGTCATATCCTGCGGTCGCTCTCGGCCATGCGCTTCTCCAGCCGCTCCTGGAAGAGCGAGAAGACGATCGTCAGGATCCAGTACACGATCGCCGCGAAGATCAGCGTCTCGAAGCTGCGAAACTGCGCCGAGCCCACCGTCCGGGCGCGCCAGAAGAGCTCCTGGAGGGCCACGAACGAGACGAGGGCACTGTCCTTGATCATGGCGATGAAGTCGTTGCCGATCGCCGGGATCACGATCCGGATCGCCTGCGGCAGGATGATCCGCCGCATCCGCTGCCAGTCGGTCATCCCCAGGGCAGAGGCCGCCTCGAGCTGGCCGCGCGGGATGGCCTGGATGCCGGCTCGGAAGATCTCGGTCATGTAGGCGCCGTAGTTGAAGCTCAGCGCGAAGATCCCGGCCACGAGCGCCGGCAGGACGACCCCGAACTGCGGCAGGGCCGCATAGATGAAGAAGATCTGGACGATGAGGGGCGTCCCGCGGACGAGCGAGACGTACAGCGTGGCGGTGGCGTAGATCGGCGCGATCGCCGAGATCCGGCCGAGAGCGCCGATCAGGGCGAAGATCGTGGCGAAGAAGATCGAGGCGACCGAGACAAAGATCGTCAGCGGGATGCCGCCGAGGAAGAACGGCGCGTACTCCGCGAGAAAGTCGGCGTGGACGCGTCCGCTGGTTGCGATGAGGAGCCCGAGCCCGCCGACGAGGACGATCCACGTCAGGATGAAGAACAGCGCGAAGCGCAGGCCGGCCCGTCGGCGCGACCGAGCGATCTCGTCGACTATGGTGTCCGGCGAGGTCGCGAACGGGTCCTTTCCTGGTTGCCGAGCCACGACATCGGCCATCGGCGTCCTCGCTGCCTGACGGGGGGCGACTGGGGGCGGGGCCCGCCCCCAGTCTGTCAGCGCCGGTCTAGAGGCTGGGGTCCTTCGTGATGTCCTCGTCGAACCACTTCATCGAAAGCTGGCTCAACGTTCCGTCAGCGTGCATGGCCGTGATCGCCTCGGACAGGCGGGCGAGCAGATCGCTCGGGTCCGGGCCGCTCTTGTCAGCCGCGACGGCGAGCGGCTCGCTGTAGACCGGGTCGCCGACCTTGACCAGGGGCAGGCCGTCCGCGATGGCCGCGTCGACCGTCGGCTCGGCACTCAGCCAGCCCTCGAAGTCATGGCGCCCGGACTGCCACGTCACCGCGCAGTCGCGATCGGTCGGGAGGGTCGTGGCGATGACGCCCGCGGGCGGCGGATCCGGCCGGCCCCCCGGCCCGAAGTCGAGGTTCCCCTGGAGCCAGTGGAAGTAGGTCGTGCCCTCGCCGGCGCAGACCGTCTTGCCGGCCATGCCCTCGAGGGTCGTGATGCCGGACTGGGTGCTGGCCGCCATCTGGGCCGGTGTGAAGTAGTACGGGACCGTGAAGTCGACCACCTCGAGCCGCTCCGGCGTGATCGTCATCGAGCCGACGCTGATGTCCCAGCGCCCGCCCCAGCTGCCGGCGGTGATCGCCTCCCACGGCGGGGTGGTCCATTCGATCTCCACGCCGAGCCGCTCGGCGAGCTCGGTGGCGACGTCGATGTCGAAGCCCTCGTACGTGCCGTCTGGCTTCTGCTCTGACTGGGGCGGATAGGCCGGGTCGGTCGAGATGACGATCTTGCCGGCGGTCAGCACCTTTTCGAGCAGGCCACCCGCGATCGGAGCCGCCGGGCCCTCGCTCATCGGTGCCTCGCTCATCGGTGCCTCGGTCGCGGTGCCGGTCGGGCCGGTCGTCGCGGCGGGGCTGGAGCATGCTGCGAGCAGGCCAGCTACGGCTGCGAGGGACAGCGCTGTCCGGAATGGCCGATTCATGGAGGCATTCCTCCTCAGTTCCGTGAAGTGGCGGTGGATCGCGGCAGTCTCGCACGAAATGGGGCCCTTTGGCGAGCCGTTCCTGCAGCGCACCGATTCACGGACCGCCATGATCCGTCGTTCCTCGAGCTGGGGGCCGTCGCGGACGAGCACGAATCTTCGAGTGGTACTTCGCCCAGCCCGGCCGAACCCGGCTGTCGCGCCCATGGCGCCCGTGGCTCAGGCGACGCCGAGGTAGACCTTCTGGACCATGGCGTTCTCGCGCAGGCTTGCGGCGCTGTCGCTGAGCACGATCTGGCCGGTTTCGATGACGTAGCCGCGGTCCGCGACCTGGAGCGCCATCCGGGCGTTCTGCTCGACGAGCAGAATCGTCGTGCCGTCTCGGTGCAGCTGTTTGATCGTCTCGAAGATACCCTCGACGAGCACCGGGGCGAGGCCCATCGACGGCTCGTCGAGGAGCAGGACCCGAGGGTCCGCCATCAGCGCCCGGCCGATCGCGAGCATCTGCTGCTCGCCACCGCTGAGGGTCCCGGCGACCTGGTGGCGACGCTCCTTGAGCCGCGGGAACATCTCGAACGCCCGATCGACGCCGCGACGGACCTTCGAATGGTCGGCGACGGTGTAGCCGCCCATCTGGAGGTTCTCCTCGACGGTCAGGCGGGCGAACACGCGGCGACCCTCCGGCACCTGGACGACGCCGCGCGAGACGATCCGATGGGCCGGCACGCCGCGAAGGTCCTCGCCGCGCAGCCGGATACGCCCCTCCCGGGCGGGCACCAGGCCGGAGATCGCGTTGAGCGTCGTCGACTTGCCGGCGCCGTTAGCGCCGATGAGCGTGACGATCTCGCCGTCGTTGACCGTCAGCGACAGGCCGCGCAGGGCGTGGATGTGACCGTAGAAGGCGTGGACGTCCTCGACCTCGAGCATCGGTGCCGCGGCCACCATCTCAGGCCTCCGCGACCATGGGCCCCGGCCGGGGCGGCGGCGTCGTGACCTGGTGGTCGCGGCCGAGATACGCCTCGATGACCCGCGGATCGCTCTGGATCTCCTCAGGCAGGCCCTCGGCGATCTTCTCGCCGTAGTCCAGGACGGTGATGCGCTCGGAGATGCCCATCACCACCCGCATCGCGTGCTCGATGAGCAGGACGGTGATGCCCACCTCGTCGCGGAGCCTGCGGACGAAGTCCGTCATCTCCTCCTGCTCAGCGGGGTTCATCCCGGCCGTCGGCTCGTCCAGCAGGAGCAGGCGCGGCTTCGAAGCCAGAGCCCGGGCGACCTCGAGGCGGCGCTGGTCGCCGTACGGCAGGTTGCTCGCCAGCGTATCGCCGCGACCCTGCAGGCCGATGAAGCCCAGCAGCCGGCGGGCCTCGTCGTGCGCCATCGCCTCCTCCTCGCGCACGCCGCGAGTCCCGATCACCGCGGCCATCCAGCTCGTCTTGAGGTTCTGGTGCTGACCGACGAGGAGGTTCTCCATCGCGGTCATGTTCGCGAACAGCCGGATGTTCTGGTAGGTCCGGGCGATGCCGAGGTGGGAGATCATGTCCCGCCGTAGCTCGTGGATCTGCGTCCCGTCGAAAGCGATGGAGCCCTCGTCGATCCGGTAGAAGCCGGCGATGCAATTGAAGAACGTCGTCTTGCCGGCGCCGTTCGGCCCGATGACGCTGCAGATGGTGCCGGGCTCCAGCGTGAAGTCGAGCTTGTTGACGGCGAGCAGGCCGCCGAATCGCTTGGTAACGCCCTGGGCCACGAGGAGCGGTGCCATCGCCGCTACCTGCCCGTCTCGGTCATGGGCGCGGCCGTCGGGCCGGCCGGCTGAACGGCGTCCGAGGCATGCAGCTCGCGCTTGGTGATCCCCGACGGCAAGATCCCCTCCGGGCGGTAGATCATCATCGCCATCAGGGCGACGCCGTAGAACAGGAAGCGGTACTCGGAGAACTCGCGGAACAGCTCGGGAACCCCGATGAGGAAGATCGAGCCCAACACGACGCCGGGGATGCTGCCCATCCCGCCGACGATGATGATCGCAGCGACGTTGATCGAGACGTACAGGTTGATGCTGCTCGAGATGATCGCGCCGAGGAGCGTCGCGAAGATCGCGCCGCCGAGGCCGGCGAATGCAGCCCCGAGCATGTAGGCCAGGAGCTTGGTCTGAACGAGGTTGATACCCATCGCCTCGGCCACGTCTTCGTCCTCTCGGATCGCAACCCACGCCCGGCCGAGACGTGAATCTCTGAGCCGCACTGCGACGAACGCGACGACGACTGCGCAGGCCAGGGCTATGTAGTAGATCTGGAGGGGGCCGGCGAGGAAGCTGTCGGGGCTCACCTCTATCGGTTTGGGGATCGAGGTGATGCCCCGCGGTCCCCCGAGCAGTGGCTTCATGAGATCGGATCCCGCGAGAATCCGGATGATCTCCCCGAATCCGAGGGTCGCGATCGCCAGGTAGTCGCCGCGGATGCCCAGGATCGGTAACCCGAGGAACGCGCCGAAGAGCATCGCCAGGAGCACCGCGAACGGGATCGCAGCCCAGAACGGCCAGCCGGCGATACCGAACTCGCCGGTCGCCGTGAGGAGGCCGACGGTGTAGGCGCCAACGGCGAAGAAGGCCACGAAGCCCAGGTCAAGCAGGCCGGCCAGGCCGAGCGTGATGTTCAGCCCGAAGCCCATCAGCACGTACAGCGTGACGACCGCGACGACCTGGGCGAAGAAGCTGCCGACGCCCTGCGGCAGCCACAGGACGAACAGGACGCCGAGGACGAGGAACGGCATTCTCATCCGCCGCCGCCGCGTCTCCGGCATCTCCCGGACGCGCTGGCGTACGCCGAGGCGGCGGCTCAGGGCCTGCCCGCCGACGACCGCTACGAGCGTCGCGATCGCGCCGGCCACGGTCAGCCCCTCGGAGGCAAACAGGAACCGCCCGAGGGCAGAGGTGAGCGGGCTCGCCAGCATCGGGGTCCGGATCACCCCGGCGAAGAGCCCGACCACGAGCAGTGACATGAGCCCGAGGATGATCGGCTCGCGGACCCGCTTCGGCAGCACGGCGATCCCGCCCGCGACCGCGCCAGCGAGACCCATGGCGACGGTCGGGATCCACGAGCCCGCGACGCCAAGGCCGAAGGTCAGGATGTCGTACGTCGCCGGGGACGCGTGGAGGGCGACCGCGCGGAGGTCGACGATCGAGCCCAGGATCACGAAGAGCGTGAGCATCGCTCCCGCGAGCGCACCGGCGAGCGCACCGGCTCCGATCGCCCGACGGGGGCCATCGGGCGATCGGAGCGAGGCCAGAAAGCCGATCGCCAGACCGGTGCCGAGAATGGCCGTGTCGCCGAGCGAGATGATGCCGGCCACGAGGGCCCGCGGATCGAACGTCGGCACGATGCCGACGAGGCACAGGTACAGCGCCACCACGCCGCCGAGAAGGCCGACGCGCACGACCCCGCGCCAGTCCGCCCGCGGCGCGAGCAGCTGCTCCAGCGCCGCGTCCGGCGCGTTCGCCGTTGCCTTGCCTGGCCCGCTCGTCGACGCCGCCGTCGCCTCGCTCACGCTCGCTGCCCGCTGATCCGCTCGCCCAGGATGCCGGACGGCCGGAAGACGAGGATGAGCACGAGCATGATGAACGCGATCGCCTTTGCGAGACCGCTCGGCGAGGGCACGTTCAGCCCGTCGAGGAAGAGCGTCGGCCCGACCGACTCGATCTGGCCAAGGAACAGTCCGCCGAGCATTGCCCCAGGGACATTACCGATGCCGCCCAGGACGGCCGCCGTGAAGGCCTTGAGGCCCGGCTCGAAGCCCGAGAAGAAGTTGATCTGCCGGAACATCAGACCGAACAGCACCCCGGCTGCGCCGGCCATCGCCGCACCCACGGCGAACGTCGTCACGATCGCGCGGTTGACGTCGATGCCCATGAGCGCCGCCGTCGCCTTGTCCTCGGACACAGCCCGGATCGCCGTCCCGATCTTGGTCCGCATGACGAAGAAATACAGGCCGGCCATCATCGACAGGGCCGAGGTGACGACGAGGACGTCGATCCATCGGAGCCGGATGAAGGCGATCGGGACCTGCTGCGACAGGACGGTCACGTCCGGGTAAGCGTAGATGCCGGGTCCGAGCCAGCCCCGGATGGTGTATTGCAGGAAGAACGACGCCCCGATGGCGCTGATCAGCGGGATCAGCCGGGGTGCGTTGCGGAGGGGGCGATAGGCGATCCGCTCGAGGAGCACGGCCAGCAGCGTCGAGAAGGCCGCGGCCACCAGGATCATGATCCCAATCGAGACCAGCGACGTGACCCAACTGGCGTTGAGGAAGCCGATCTGGTTGAGCGCCACCGCGGCAAAGTAGCCGGCGAAGGCACCGCACATGAAGATCTCGCCGTGGGCGAAGTTGATCATCCGGAGGATGCCGTAGACCATCGTGTAGCCGAGGGCCACGAGGGCGTAGATACTGCCGAGCGTCAAGCCCGTGACGATGAGGTTGACCCACGTCTCCGCGGCGTACTTGCCGGACGCCAGCGTCAGGTACGAGCCGACGACGACGACGAGGACGACGCCGATCCGGAAGGCCCATAGGAAGCTCGCGATGGACAGGTCGGTCAACCGGTCGGCCAACCTGACGTGCACGACGGCCACCCTCCCTGCAGCTACCGGGTAAGGGGATGGGCCGGGCGTTGGGCCCGGCCCATCAGCTCAAGGCCGGGGTCCTCTGAAGACCCCGGCCTACGGTTGCGTTACTCAGGCCAGACGGGAGCCGCCGGCGGCCAGGTGCCGCCGATCTCTGCCTGGGTGATCTGGTACAGGGCGATGAGCGGGGCGCCGCAGTCGCCGGACGGCGAGCACGACAGGACCCCGGTGAGTCCCTGGTGGCCCGAGGTGGCGAAGATGGCGTCACGCAGGGCCTGCTTGGGGATGAACAGCGTGCCGTCGGGCGCCTTGATGGTCACCTTCTCGAGGGCCGCATAGATGATGTTGAAGGCGTCATACGCGTGAGCGTGGAACGCCGAGATCGGCGCCGACCCGGCCTTGGCCTCGTACTTCGGCAGGAAGTCCGCGTAGCCGGCCTGGAAGGCCGAGAAGTTGGGGCTCGAGAGGTACATCCCCTCGGCCGCGGGGCCAGCCGCCTTCACGAAGTCCGCGGTGAACATGCCGTCGGAGCCGATGAGGACGGCGTCCTCGAGCCCCGGGACGGAACCCGCCTGGGCGGTGACGAAGCCGCCGGCGGCGACGAAGATCGGGTAGTAGACGACTTCCGGCGATGCGCCGGCGACACGGGTCAGCACCGGTGTCATGTCGGTGGTGTCCTTGCCGACCTGCTCCTGGATGACGATCTCGCCGCCGAGGGCGACGAACTCGTCGGCAAAGACCTGCTGGAGGGCCTCCGCGTAGGCACTGCCGTCGTGGAGCGTGGCGGCCTTGGTGAGACCCAGCTCGCCGAACACGAACTCGGCGACCGCCTTGCCCTGGAACGCGTCGCTGTGAGCGGTCCGCAGGAAGCCGGCGTAGTCGGCTGAACGATCAGGCGCGGTGAGCGTCGGCCGGGTGGCCGACCCCGAGATGGTGGTCAGGCCGGCGTCGGTTAGGGACTTGATGCCGCCGACCGTCTCGTCCGAGCAGGACGAGCCGACGAGAGCGACGATCGTCGTGTCCGACGCCATCTTCTGGGCCGCCGCCGCGCCGCCCTCGACGCTGCACAGGCCGTCTTCGACCGGGGCGAGCTGGAGCGGGTGGTCCATGAACGTGCCGCCCTTGTCGTCGAGCGCGACCTGGGCGCCGGTCAGCCCATCCTGGCCGAGCGACGCGTCCGCGGTCGAGAGAACGCCCCAGTAGGCGATCTTGACGGGCTCGCCGGGCGGGATGGTGATGACGCCGAGCGCGTCCGCCGGCGGTGTAGCGCCGCCGGGCGTAGTGGCGCACGCCGAGAGCGCGAGCACCCCGACAGCCGCAAGGGCACCAATTCTGGTGAGCTTCATGTGTCTCCTCCAAACATCGATCGCCCGGAGCCCGGGTCGATCCCCGGTCGTGCCGCCTGCCACCGGACCGAGCCGATCCCCGTACTGCGACCCCCCGCCCGGCTCCGCCGTCCGATCGAGGTGCCTCGACTCGGGGTCGAGATCGATTGGGACGGAACGGTGCGCGCGACGGCCGCGAATCCGAGGGCGGCTCCGAACGGCGCGCAGGTGGCCGCCGAAGCGATGTCGTATGATAGGGCCCGGCGCACCGATTGCAAGGCCGGTCGTTCGCGACCCGGGATGATTACAGGCGCAGAACATGCGTCGCTCCCGAGCGGTACGCGAGCCCGGCGGTCTGGTCGGCCACGGTCGCTACGACCGAGTTCGATTTTGGCGCCGTCCGACTACGAGGGAGCACCCCGGCGCGTGGAGTACAGGGTCCGAGCGGCCCGGATCACGGACATCGAGGCACTCGTCGCGCTCAGCGGCGATCGCCTGGGTGATGTCGCGTCCGGCACGCTCGGCGCAGCGGACCTCATGCGCCAGCTCGTGTTCCTGCCCCACGCCACCGTGCTCGTCGCAGAGTCGAAACGGAGCATCGTGGGGGGCGCGGTACTCGCGATCCGGCCGTCCGTCCGGGCCGGGGGCTATGTCGGAACCATCGACCTGCTCGTCGTCGACCCGTCGAGCGAACCGGACGCCGTGAGCGACAGCCTCATCGAGGAGTGCCTCAGATCGGCGGCCAACAAGGGATGTGCGTCGGTCGAGGCGCCGCAGCCGGACGATCCGGCAGAGCACCCGCGCTGGGAGCGCCAGGGGTTCATCGACGGCGAGCCGGTCCTCCGGCGCCCCGTCGACCCCGCCGGGCGACGGCGCTGAACCGGGCGAGCGCCACGCGGCGCCACCGCCCAATGAGATAGGAGACAGGGTGTCAAAGAACGTCGCGGTCTTCGTTGACGTGGCGAACATCTTCTACGCGGCCAAGGCGGCCGGGGTGGACATCGACTACGTCACGCTCCTGAAGGCGTCGAGCGCCGGACGGGACCTGGTGCGCGCCTACGCATATACAGGACTTGATCCGGACAACGAGAACCAGCGCAACTTCCACGACTTCCTTCGCCGTAGCGGCTACAAGGTCGTCAGCAAGGACATCCGCAAGTACGGCGACGGCAAGGTAAAGGCGAACCTCGACATCGAGCTCGTGGTCGACATGATGAAGACCGCGCGGAACCTGGACGTCGCCATCGTCGTGTCCGGCGACGGCGACTTCGCCCCGGCCATCCGCGCCGTGCAGGAGATGGGCGTCCGCGTCGAGGTCGTCAGCTTCCGTGGCAACACGTCGTCAGACCTCATGGACGTCGCGGACCTGTTCACGGACATCATCCAGATCGCCAAGGTCGAACGGGGCTCGTCCCGCTCCGGCCGCCGCGTTGCCGGCGACGACGACCTGTCGATGACCGAGGTGCCCGACAAGCAGTCCGAGGGCACGGGCGAGCGGACCCGCGGCGGCCGTGGCCGGACGCGACGCACGACGGCGACCCCCATCGCGGCCACCTCGACAGGTCGCGGACGCACCCGCGCCGCCCCAGTCGACCCCGAGGACGCGCCGCAGATCGTGGCCCTGCCCGGCGAGAAGCTGTCCCGCGCCGCTGCCGCGGCAGCGCCGGGCGACGCATCCGTCGGCCCAGAGATCGAGGATGACGCCGAGGCGCTGGAGCCGCTCGAGGCGGTTGAGCCGGGCGCGGCCGCCGCGGTCGGCGAGAACATGAGCGAGGAGGGTCCCCGACGCCGACGCCGCCGTGGCGGCAGGGGTCGCGGTCGAGCCCGCGGCCGCGAGGAAGGCGAGCTCGCCGACGCGCCGGCCGGCCCCGTGCGCGAGCCTGTCCGCGCTGCAGACGCGGTCGACGCCGAGGCCGCCCAGGCCGAGGATGCCGAGGAGATGCCCGCCCCGGCACGACGCGCCGCATCGGCGTTCGGGTCCGTGTGGGATTCCCAGATCGGCATCCCGGCTGCGCGGAGCTCGAGCGCCACGCCTGCCAACGCCGACGAGGATGACTTCGACGAGCCGTCCGTCCCGGAGTACCTGATCACGGAGCGCCGTCAGCGCGACGGCAACCGCGGCGGCGCTCGAGGCGGGGGTCGCGGACGCGGCGGCGCCTATGCGGCGGCGCTTGACCGCGAGCGGTACGGCGGCGGGCGCGGCAGCCGCCCTTCGGCGTTCCAGCAGCCGGCGCCTGCGCCGCGTGAAGGCGGTTTCAACCGCCCGGATCGCGGTGATCGCAACGATCGAATGGATCGCGGTGATCGACGGCCGCCGTTCAGACCCGTACCGACGCCCGCGCCACGCCCATCGGGCGACGAGCCCTGGAGCGAGGTGCCGCCCGAGATCGAGGCGATGCTTCGCGCGCAGCTTGGCACCCGCCCGGCGGCGCCTCGCCGCGAGCAGCTGCCCGCGCCCGAGGCCGCCACATCCGCGACCGAGGCCTTTGCGCCTGCCGCCGAGCCGGCAGCCACTGCGGCGACCAGCCGCCGCGGTCGTCGGCCAGCTGCCGATACCGCGCCCGAGACGGTCACGTCGACCGGCGAGGACCAGGCGGTCTCGCCTGATGCGGCTCCGAAAGCGCGCCGAACGGCGGTCCGGAAGCCACGCACGGCGACCGCGGCGGCCACCGATGAAGTGGCGGATGCGACGCCGCCCGCCACAAAGCGCACCCGCGCGACGACGACGACGAGACGCACGAGCGCCAAGCGGTCCACGGCCGCGGTGCCGGACGCCGAGGCGGCGCCCGCGCCCGACGGGGAGGCAGCGCCCGCGCCCAAGCGACGCGCGCCCCGCAAGAAGGCCGACACCGCCGATACGGCGGGCTGAGGCCGGTCGCCGGATCCGACCATGGTCGCCGGATCCGACCATGGCCGTCACGCACGCGAGGTGATGGCCGCCACTCCGCCCGCGAGCCCGGCGTTCCGGACCCGCGGGCAGCCCGCTGCCGTCGCTGCCGTCACGGCCATGCTCGGTGGCGGCATGCCCCACGCGCTCCTTCTCGCCGGACCCGCAGGTGTCGGCAAGAGCACGCTCGCGGAGGACATCGCAGCGGGCCTGCTGTGCCGCACCGAGGACCGCGGTAGCCGGCCCTGCCGCGAGTGCCGGGCGTGCCGGGCGCTTCAGCACGGCAATCACCCGGACCTCCACCGGCTCGTTCCCACCGGGGCCGGGCTCGTCATTCCCATCGGTGGCCGTGAAGAGCGCGGCGTCCGCGACCTCGTCCGCGACCTGTCATTGCACCCGGTCGAGGGCGGCATGCGCGTCGCCATCGTGACCGCTGCCGATCGCATGACCGAGGACGCTCAGTCCGCGTTCCTCAAGACGCTCGAGGAGCCGCCCGCCCGCACGGTCCTGATCCTGACCGCGGCGGACGAGGAGCGGCTCCTGCCGACGATCAGGTCGCGCTGCGTGCGGCTGCGGCTGGGGCCGGTGCCCCGGCCGGACGTCGAGCAGATCCTCGTGGAAGCCGGCCTCGTCGATGCCCCGCTGGCTGCTCGCCTCGCCCGCCTGTCCGCCGGGCGGCCCGGCGACGCCGTGGCCCTCGCGCGCGCCCCCGAATCCCTCGCCATCCGCGGCGAGATCGCCCGAACCCTGCTCGATCTCGCCGCCGCCCACCGCGCGGACCGACTGCGGATCGGGCGCGACCTCCTCGCCCGGGCCGCCGAGCTCTCCGCGGGCATCCGCCGGGCTGCAGAGTCGAGTGAGCCAGGGCCACCCGTGCAGCGTCGCCCACCGCGCGGTCGAAAGGGTGGCGCGGAGCGTGCGCCATCAACGGTCGAGCCCGCCGCCGAGGCGGACGGCGCCGTCCCCGCGGCGCGCGTCCCGGCGGCGGAGCGGCGCGCGGCCGCGCTGACCCTCGTCGTGATCTGGCGGGACGTCGCCCGCGACCTGGCGCTGGTGGGTCTCGGTGAGCACGTTGTGGTGCGCCAGGCCGACCTGCTCGACGACCTGGAGGCGGCAGCGCAGCGCCTCTCCGTACCGTTCGCGGCAGCGCAGCTGCACCGCCTCGACGTGGCGGGGGAGCGGCTGGAAGGCAACGTCAGCCCGGAGCTGGTCATCGACGCGCTCGCCGTCGGGTGGGCGACCGCTGCGAAGGCCCGCGCTCGCGGCGACGGGGCCCGGGCTCGCGCCGACGCCCGCGTTCGTCCCGCCAGAGCCGGCGCAGCGTGACCGATCGCGCCCGGCTCGAGGCGGTCGTCCACGGGCGGGTGCAGGGCGTTGGCTTTCGCATGTTCGTCGTCGGTGTCGCGAGGGATCGGGGCCTGGCCGGATGGGTGGCAAATGAGGCGTCGGCGCGCGTCCGTTGCGTGGCCGAGGGGCGCCGCGACGACCTGCGCGCGCTCCTGACGGAGCTCCAGGAGGGGCCGCCGGGCGCGCACGTGGAGCGGGTGGACGCGGCGTGGCTCCCGGCGAACGGGGAGTTCGGCCGCTTCGAGGTGCGATCGGGCTGGCACCCGGGGGACTGATGCGGGCTGCGGCTTCTGGCCCGAACGGTGGAGTCGATTGGTACCTGTGGCGGCTGTCGGCCGATCGACGCGCGGCCCATGCTGGTGCCACGTGAACGAGCTGCCGATCTCCGAGATCCTGCCAGGGCTGTATCGCGCCGTCCTGGATGCGGTCGCGAATCTCGAGTCGCGTCACCGCCGTCGCGAAGCAGCCGAGATCCGCGCCGAGGCCACGCGCGTCTACTCGCGTGCCTGGACCGCCGACGCCGCCCGCCGGTTGCGCGCCCTCCACGCCCGCGCGGACCGGTACGCAGACCCGCGCCTGCGGACCCGATACGAGACCGTCGTCGAGACGATCGGCCGCGCGGCGGACATGGAGCGCAAGCTCGCCTGAGTCCGGCCGGAATGTCCCAGCCCCATGGCATCCCGGCGCCGTGGCGCCCGTGCCGATCGGGCTAGGCTTCGGTCGTGGATGCCGAGGCAGCGAACGCGGAAGCGATCATCGATCCCGGGCTTGCCGGCCAATCGGCTCGCCCCGTTCCCGGCGTCGACAACGGCTATCTCGCCGGATATCGAGTTCGCTTCGACGAGGCGGGGCCGGACGGCGCGATGCGCATCTCCAGCCTCTTGCGATACGCCCAGGACATCGCCTGGCTCCACTCAGAGCGCATGGGCTTCGATCGTGGCTGGTACCAGGAACGCGGCCTGGGCTGGGTCGTGCGCGGCGTCGAGTTGGAGGTGCATCAGCCCGTCCCGCTGGGCCAGATCCTGCGCGTCACGACCGCCATCGTGGGGCATCGGCGGATCTGGGCGCGGCGGCTCGTCGAGTGCCGTCTCGCAGACGGCCGTTTGGCCGCCCGTGTGACCACCGACTGGGTGCTGATCGACGGGCGCAGCCGCATCGTGCGCATTCCGGCCGATTTCGGCGTGGCGTTCCCGAACCCGGAGCTGGACACCGACATCCTGCGGGTGGCGGTGCCGGGCGGTGAGCCCTTCCACTCGGAATCAATCCGGGTTCGACTGCGCGATCTGGACCCGCTCGCCCACGTGAACAACGCTGTCTACGTGGACTGGCTCGACGAGGCGCTCCAATCAGCCGGGCTGCGACGCGCCTCCGAGCTCGGGGAGACGTGGCGCGTGGAGTACCTGGCGTCGGCCGCGCGTCACGACGAGGTGATCGTCGACCTGTTCGGAGGACCGGGCGCATGGGTGGCGCGCATCAGGCGCGCCGACGGGCTGGACCTCGTCCGGGCGAGCGGGGCCGGCGCTCCCGTCTGAGGTCCCGCCCGCCGCAGTCTCGGTGACCGCGGGTCCGCGCCCGGACCAGTGCCGGATCCCGTCCAGGACGCCGTCTGCGTAGGCGAACGAAGAGCGATAGGCATGGCCCTTGACGGCATCGAGCAGCTCGGGCAGAGCGTTCGCCACAACCGTCCCGCGGAAGCCTTTCTGGAACAGGTCGATGTCGTTGCCCGTGTCACCGAAGACCATCACCGCATCAGGCGAAACGCCCCATGACTCGACCAGGAGCGCGGCGGCGTTCCCCTTGCCGGCAGCGGCCGGAATGATGTCGAGGTGGAGTCCTGCGCTCCGGACGAGGCGCGGATCCTGGCCGGCGCGGACCAGCGCCGCGCGAATGTCGACCAGGTCGGACGGGTCCAGGTCGCGGGCGTCGTAGCTCGCCTTCAACGGGGTCTGCGCATCGTCAGGCTGGAGGGCCAGCTGGCGGAAGGGCCGAACGGCCAACCGGGCGGCCTCGGCATCGAACCCGGCGAATCGCTCCGGCCAGTCCGGCCAGCGACGCCACTGCCCATCGTGGATCTCTGTCCCGACAGCGGTGATCGCAGCATCCGGAGCCGGCAACGCGGTGCCGGCGATGAGCCGCTCGAGGGACTCGCGATGCCGTCCCGTCGCGTACGCCAGGCGATATCGACGTCGGTTCTCGGCGTGCCACAGCGCGAACCGCTCGAGGGCGGCGTCGTCTCCGAACAGGGTGCCGTCGACGTCCGCTATGAGGACGTAGTCGGGACCCATTCGACATCTCGCTCGAGCTCGTCGCCCGCCTGGGAGGTCGGCGAGCGGGGTCCGGCCCGGTGCGCCTGCTCGAGTCGAGCCTCCGGCTCTTGCGCGAGCTGCGGCATGTTGACGAGCTGCTGGGCAATCCCATTCCAGGTGAATGACGCTCGCGCACGGTGGGAGCCGAACCGGGCGAGCTGCTCGGCGACGCGCGGGTAGAGAAGGACCGTCGCAATCGCGTGCCCGAACGCCTCGGGGTCCAGCGGGCTGGCGTACAGGGCCTCGAGGCCCCAGACAACCATCTCCCACAGGCCTCCCTCGGTCGTGACGACCGACGGTGTGCCACAAGCCATCGCTTCGACGGCTGTCATCCCGAAGGGTTCGTATCGGCTGCACAGGGCGAATACGTCGGCGGCTCGATAGGTGTCCGCGAGCGCATCGTCCGGGATGTGGTTACGGAACAAGATCTGATCACTGATGCCGAGCTCGGCGGCGAGCCGGCGGAGATCCTCGATCTGACGGAGCTCGCCTGCGGTAGGTTGTGTCGAGCCGACCGCGAGGAGGAGCCGGGCCGCCGGCACCCGCGAGATGACGGTCGGCATCGCCTTCAGCAGCAGGTCATACCCCTTGTTGGCGGCCACCCGGCCCATGGCGAGGATCAGCGGTCCCTCGACCTCGAGCTCGCGCTTGAGCGCCTGGCGCGTGGCCGACGACACGGGGAAGAACCGGCTGTCATCGAAGCCCGGCGGGATGACCGTGATCCGCGCGGCCGGCACGTCATATTCGCCGTTGGAGAGGATCTCGCGCTGCTGTGGCGTCGTTGCGACGATCGCATCGGCCGCCTGGTAGACCGCGCGCTCGTCGCGGATCCTGCGCGTGAAGTTGTACTGGCGGTCCAGCTCAGCCGGGTCGCCGGACATGTTGTCGCGCTTCCACGACCCGATCGAGTGCGGCGTATGGACGTGCGGGACCTCGAGCCGCCGCGCCAGCGCGTCGCCGGCGAGCCCGGCGTCCCAATAGTGGCTGTCAATGAGCGCGTACGACAACTCCTTCGAACGGATGAATCGCTCGGCGTTGACCACCCATTCCGGGATGAAATCGCACAGCCACTCCTTGCGAATGAGCTCTCGCCCGCCGCACGGGATGCGGACGATGCGAACGCGCTCGTCGACCGTCTCTGTCGCGGGCTGATCCTCGAAGCGGCGGGTCATGATGTCGACCCGATAGCCGAGCCGGGCGAGGCTCTGTGACAGCTTCAGGACGTAGACGACCTGGCCACCGGTGTCCGGCCTCCCGAGCTCCGGCTGGCCGGAGACATAGCCGTGGATCGAGATCATGAGGATGCGTCGGGCTGGACGCCTTCCCATAGGGCGTTCCTTCCCGCCCCGGCGGACGTCACGAGCGAACGGGACGACGCCTGCCACCCCTGTCGTGTCAGTTACTCAAGCCCGGAGCGTTCGATATGATAGCCCGCCGGCACATATTCCGCGGTTGACCCCCGGCCACGCGTTCTGCCACGCCCGATCCTCGGAGGTCCGTCTGCACGGAGACGAGCGCCCGCGCTTCCACCTGACTCCGCCGGCCAACTGGATGAACGACCCGAACGGGCCGATCTATCGCGATGGCCGGCTTCATGTCTTCTACCAGCACAATCCGGAGGCGCCGCGCTGGGACCGGATGCACTGGGGCCACGCCGTCTCGTCCGATCTCGTGACCTGGCGACACCTGCCGATTGCCATCGCGCCCGATCTGCCCGGCGTCGACGACTTTGGGTGCTGGTCCGGCTGCGTCGTCGACGAGGGCGGGATCGCCTCGATGTTCTACACGGGCGTCTCGCTCGATGGTGACGAGCGTCGGGCATCCATCTGCCGTGCCACGAGCTTGGATGAGCTGATGATCACGTGGGTGAAGGACGTCGGCGATCCTTGCATCGCGAAGCCGCCCGAGGGGATCGCCCGCGAAGCCTTCCGGGACCCATTCGTGTACCGGGAGGACGACGGCTGGGCGATGCTCGTCGGGGCGGGTACGGATGACGGACATGGAGCCGTCCTGCGATACCGCTCGGCGGACCTCCGCGCCTGGACCTATGCCGGACCGCTGCTGTCGAGCGACGCCGTCACACCCACCGAGGTTGCGGATGGGCCGTGCTGGGAGTGCCCGCAGCTCGTCCGGCTCGGGGACGTGGACGTCCTCATCGTATCGGTGGTCGACCGCGCGCCCGGCGTCCGGCCCTCCCATGTCGCGGCGTTCACCGGGCGGATCGACCACGACCGATTCGTCCTCGATCACGCGGAACAGCTGGGGATGGGTCCCGATTTCTACGCGCCTGCGACGACGGTCACTCCCGACGGGCGGCAACTCGTCCTGGGCTGGATCCCGGAGGACCCGCCACACGAATCCTCGAGCCGTACCTGGGCCGGGTCCATGACGTTTCCGCGAGTCGTCTCGATCGGCGACGACGGGCGATTGAGCCTTGCCCTCGCCGCGGAGGTTAAGTCAGTGCGAGCCGAGGCGCGGTCGTTCGGCCCACGGCGCCTCGCGGAGGACGAGCCGGCCTGGCGGTACGGACTAGTGAGCCAGCACTTCGAGCTGGACGTGACGATCGATGCGGGGGACGCATCCGAGGTGGCCATCGAGCTCGTCGACGGCGATGACGAGAGCCCGGAGGTCCGGCTGGCGTTCCGCCCGGCCGAGGGCCTGCTATCCGTCGCTCGTCGGGGCATCATCAGCGTCGCCGGGCGCACCTCGCAGAGCACGAGGGTCCTGCCGGGCGTGCGCAACGGCTGGATCGATCTCCGGCTGATCGTCGACGGATCCGTGGTGGAAGTCGAAACCGACGGGCGGACGATGGCGACGATGCGGCTGCCGACGACCCGTGGCGATCGACTGGCGGTCACCTTCGCCGCGATCGGCGGCCACGCACAGATCGTCAAGCTGGACGCTTGGAGCCTTGCGCCGCCCGTTGCCGAGGGGCCGTCTGCCTGAGGACGGAGCGTCCTTTTGCGCCAACAGGTCTGCGATCCCCCGACTCCGGACCTGCGCCACCGCGCCGCTTGCGCTGGACCAGTGTTGGACGCGCGTCCGCCGGGCTGAGTGATTGACATTAGGCAGATAGATGCCTATTGTCGAACCAGGATGAGACGCAAGCTGGGTACGCTGATCCCAATCGAGGTATCGATCCTCGACGCCGGGCTCGATCTCAAGCGGCGCGGCATCGAGGACTTCCATGGCTACCTGCTGGCCACGGAGATCGCCGACCGCAAGGGCGCTCGGCGGCTCCTGGCCCACGGCTCACTGTACCGGGCCCTCGGTCGGATGGAACGTGGCGGGCTTCTCGACAGCCAATGGGAGGACGCCGACCTCGCGGCCGCTGCGGAACGGCCACGCCGGCGGCTCTACCGGGTGACCCCCGCGGGCGCCCGGGCCGTAGCCCTGGCACATGCGGCTCGGGCTGCGCCGGCGGCGCGCCCGCGGACGCGTCAGGCGCCGGCATGAGGGCCTGGCTCGGACCAGTCCGCCGGTGGGTTCGGCTCTATACGGCGGGGCTGGAGCCGTCGGTCCGGGATCGGCGGCGCGATGAGATCGACGCTGACCTCTGGGACCAGGTCGACTGGCTGACCGGCAACGGACGGACCGCCGCCGCCATAACCATGGCCGTTTGGCTCCGCTGGTTGAGCGGCGTGCCCGACGACGTGTTCTGGCGTCGAGACCAGCCGCGGGCCGCGCGGTCGGCGCCCGCGCCAACGGAAGGGAGAAGGGATATGTTTGGATCTGGATCTCGCGCGGCGCTCGTGTTGCCCGTCGGCGCTGTCGCGATCGCGATCGCTGTCGCGATCGCGTCGCTCGTCATCGGCGAAATCCAGCACCAGGAGCAGTCCGAGCGTCTTGTCTCGTCGGAGCTCCTGGGCTCCATTCACATCGGGCTGCTGGCTGCCGGGCTCGCGTCACTCGTGGCCGGCTTCGCGATCATGCGCTCGCGGCCAGCAGTGGGTGCGGTGCTCGCCGTGGGCGGTTCCTGGGTGGCTGGCTTGATGGCCTACTGGCTCATCGTTCCGCTGCTCATTGCCGTCGCGATCTCGTTCTATGCGATGCGCCGAGCCCGGCGCATCGCCGCTGAGGCAGGCTCCTGACCTGCAGGCGCGGTCGGGCCTCACCACAGAGCAGCTGATCCAGGCCGGGCGAGCTGCGGGGTGGCTCCTCATCCCGGGCCTTGAGCCTGGCTGAACTGAGACCTCTCGAGCCGCTGGGCGAGGGAACCAACCTGACGTATCGCGTCGATTACCGGCTTCTTCCGGGCCTTCGCCCGGTGGGCTGGCTGCTCGAAAGACTGTTCGTGCGCCGCATGATGGACAAGGACTTCGCGCAGACCGTCGCCAACCTGAAGAGCCTCATCGAAACCGGGCACGTCTAGCGCCTCCCGCGTTACACGGCCCGCGCTGCTGGACCCGCGGTCGGTAGCCGCTTCTCATGCGAGGTGTCTCGCTGCGCGTCTCGCGACCGAGCAACTCATCTCCGTAGGGCGGGCATCGGGTCGCCTCGTTATCCCGAGTCCCATCGTCGGACATGCAGCCGGCGCCGCGAGAAAGGTAGAACTCCGGCTGCCGCCGGGCGCCGTCGCTCGCTACGTGTTCGGAGGAATGTTGGTGTTGACCCGTCCCGGCCGAGGGCAACAGACCGGTATCGTCCTACGAACGAAGTGCGGCCGACGCGTGCCGCTCGACGATTGCTCGGGCGACGACAGGTGCGTCTTCGGCGACTCCCAGCAGCAGTGACGACTTGCGCTTGCGAAGAAAGTGCACCCCCATGAAATAGAGCCCGTCGATCACGCTGCTCGCGCCATTCTGCTGAATAGGAAAGCCGAGATCGTCGAACGCTTCGGGCCAGGGAAGCCAATCACGAAATGCGGGACGGAAGCCCCCGGCGAAGATGACGGCGCCGATGTGGGCCAATGACAGCTCCTCGGGAGCGCCCGGCGCGAACGGTTCTGGATCGTGGATCTCCGGCACGGGCAACCCTTGGGCGGTGGAGGTCTTGCGGAACAGGTCCATCAGCTCCCGGTAGCGAGCATCGGCCCAGGCGACGCTCTCGACGAGATCCGGGGCGAACCGCGCCGTGTGGCCGCTGGCGCCGAGGAAATGGCCGACGAGGGTGACGCCCTGGGCTCGGAGCGTCCGAAGGTGCAGGTCATGTCCACCCCCGTGGCCGGTCGCTGTGATGTTCGCCCCGAGACGGGCCGCCGGGCTCGGGAGGGAGGCGACAGACGCGTCGAGGAATCCAGACTCGACGAGCCACCAGACCAGATCCCGATCGCCGATGCGGCGCGGAGCCCAAGCCGCCCGGCCACACGCCAGCACGACGTCGCGACCGGCCTCGCGCAGCTCCTCCGCTACCTGGCAGCCGGACTGGCCACTCCCGACCACGAGCACACCGCCTGGCGGCAGGGATCCGGCGTTCCGGTAGTCCTCGACGTCGATCTGCAGGAGATCCGCCGGCAGTTCGGCGGCCCCCGCAGGCCGATGCGGTCGTTGGAACGCACCGTTGGCAAGGACCATGCTCGAGGCATGCATCGCCCCTGCAGTCGTGGCGAGCAGGAACCCACCACCCGGATCCGACTCGATCGACCGGACCGCCACCCCCTCTCGCACGGGAGCCCCGAAGCTCTCCGCATAGCCTGCCAGGAAGGCCACGATCTCATCGCGCGGCATGAATCCGTCGGGATCGTCGCCATCGTAGGTGGTGCCTGGGAGCTGGACGGTCCAGTTCGGTGTCACCAGGCAGAAGGTGTCCCACCGGTTCCGCCATGTCTGACCGACTCGGCCACGCTCGAGCACCGCATGCTCGATGCCCGCACGCGACAACTCGTGGCTCAGACCGAGCCCAGCCTGACCGCCGCCTACGATCACCGTGTCGATGCGCTCCACCGTGCCACCTAGGGTACTGGTGCGCGTCTCCCATCCTGGAGATCGACGAAGACTGGCCGTCCAGGCGGCTTGTCGCTATACCCATGGCCAGGAAGTCGATCAGGAGTGAACGACGCCCTCGCAACGGTGCCTGAACCGCGGCCGACATCAGCTCGCCGGTCAACGGAGCATCTCCCCTCTCCGTTCATTGACTCCGCTTTCCGGCGGCGTACCCTTCATCGAGGCGTCCAGCCCGTGGGTGAGGGAGGATCTGATGAGCGTATCGACCATGGCGCGGCTCGCCGAGGGCGATTCGGCCGTGCCCGACTCCACCCTCCAGAGTGCGCTGCGGGTCGTTGCGGCGTACATCCCGGCGGAGGCGATCGCGATCTACATCGCCGTGCTCGGACTGCTCAACCCCACGACGGGCGCGACCACCGAGGACGTCACGGTCATCCGGTTCATCTGCTTCGTGATCGGGATCGTCGTCGCGATCAGCCTGCCGTTCGTGACCTTCAAGGGCGGCAACCTGACCAAGCGAGAGCAGCGTCGCCGCCAGGTGATCGTGGCGGCGCTCGCCGCGTTCGCGTTCGCGGTGTACGCCGCGACCATGCCGTCCTTCTTCGTGACGGTGACGATCCTCGGCATCGGAATCTCGCAGTGGGCGGCGGTCGTCGCGATCCTCGTCGCGCTGTTCATGCCGATGGCGGCGAGGGCCCTCAAGGTCCGCAGCTGACTGTGGGGCTGCGGGCTACCCGTCAGCCCCGAGCGTCGCCGCTCCCGACCAGTACCGCGACCGAGTCCGGGGGAAGGGACACCGCCTGCCCGCCCACGAAGGCTGCGAGGCCCGGCGGCAACGGGACGTCCGCTGCAGGAAACGCGGCAAGGACGAGACCCGCCGACCGGCACCGTGGCGGGCGACGCCCCGTCCCGCACGAGTTGTGTGGGCGCACGCTGGTCCTGCGGATTTAGCCCGATACGCGCTTGGTCCGGACTCGCCTCTGTCGAAGTGGAGTTCGCCGACGACAGCACCCCGCGCAAAGCTCCGCGATCCGTTCGGCTGTCGTCTCACTGGCGCGTGAAGTATGACGGCGTGTGCTCGAGGTGCGGCCTCACACTCCGCGCCGGTGAGATCGCGGTCTACGACCGGCCGACCCATACGATCCACTGCGTGGCGTGCCCCACCGCTCCCGCTCCCGAGCCACCCGAGATCGACGCTGGCGTGGCTGGCCGGTCCGCCCGCCAGGAACATGAGCGTCGCGCCGCGAAGCGCAAGGCCGCGGTCAGGGAGCGGTGGGGCGCCCGCATCGGCGGCGTCGTTTTCGCGCTGACCGATGAGCCGCAGTCGACGAGGGCCTGGGTCGTCGGCGCCCGCGGCGAGGAGAAGCTGGCCAAGGCGCTCGACGGCTTCAGCGTCCTGCACGACCGACGCGTCCCAGGCACCAAGGGCAACATCGACGTCTGCGTGCCCTGGCACCAGCGCTTCCTGATACCACGGAGCCGGCCCGAGGCCGGCTCCGCTGGCATGACTGCCGATCACGACGACGGCGTGCTCGAAGGCTCCGCTGCTTCGTCCGGACGCAGGTCGATCGTGGCGGCGAAGGCGTCGAAGACGGCTCTGGCGTCACTGCGGGTGTGCAACAGGGTGAATTGATAGAGCCGCCCGCCGGCGACGACGGTTGCCACGATCTCGCCCGACTCGCCCGGACACTCCGAGATCCTGCCCGACTGCCCATCGATGGTGATCTCCGCTTGCTGGCTGCGAGGCAACAGGTAGCAGTCAGGGTGATACTTGACGACAGATACGTCGGCCCACTCGTTGATCGAGACCCCATCCGGGATCTCTGTCGACGCGCCCTTGAACACGGCGCCAAGGCCGGTCTCCACGACATCGAATACGTCGTCTGTCTCCTCGTTGCCGGGATCCCAGAGATCCTTGGCCGGTGTGAGCGCGACCCTGTCGGGATGCTTGATCGAGAAGCCGTTCCTCGGTGAGACGAAGGTCTTCGTCAGATCCGGGAAGTCGACCGCCTGTGCCGGAGAAGGCGACGGAGACGGGCCGCCGACGCTCGATCCGTCCGGCTGGCGCAGAACGACGCTGATGGCCAGAAGGCCGACCGCGACCACGAGGACCGCGGCGCTGGCCGCGCGGGCGAAGATGCTCACAGGTGCCGTGATGTCCTTCCAGCAGGCACGACGCCTGGCACGATCCGCGGTGTCCTGACGCAATGGACGATGACCTGACCCTGGCTCCCATCGACGGCCTCAGTGATCGACGACCCTCCTAGACCGACCCCGGGACTGACCCTCCCGACACAGCAGGCACCACGAGGAACCGCAGACCGGACGGCCGCGGCAGCGACAAGGTCCACCTTGCCTCTTATGATCCGGTCCCGGGCGGAGGTCCAGAAGAGGAGCGACGGACATGCTTTCGGACGCGGTCGCGACCGTGGTGGCGCTGTGGCGCTACCCCGTGAAATCGATGATGGGGGAGCAGCTCAACGCGGCGGAGGTGACGGACCGCGGGCTGCTCGGCGACCGGGCGTACGCCCTCGTCGATCGCGAGACTGGCAAGGTCGCCAGTGCCAAGTTCCCGCGCAAGTGGCCGACGCTGCTCGCTCATAGAGCGACATACGTCGATCCGCCAACCGGCACCGACGATCTACCGGCCGTGCGAATCACGCTGCCAGACGGTCGGATCGTCCGAAGCGACGACCCCGACGTCGACGCAACCCTCTCGGCCGATGTCGGCCGTGACGTCGCCCTCGACCGATCCGCGCCCGCGGCGCCGAGCCTCGAGGAGTACTGGCCCGACATCGAGGGCCTCGATCACCGGGACGCACTGACCGAGGAGGCGATGCCGCCCGGCACGTTCTTCGATCTCGGCATCGTGCACCTGCTCAGCACCGCGACGCTCGACGAACTTCGCCAGCGCTACCCGGAGGGTCGCTTCGAGGTCCGCCGCTTCCGCCCGAACGTCGTGGTCGGCGCCTTGGAGGGACAAGCCGGATTCGTCGAGAACGGCTGGGTAGGAAGGGCCTTGACAATCGGAGACGACGTCCGCCTGCGCATTGCCCAGCCGTGCCCGCGCTGCGTCATGACGACCGTCGCCCAGGACGACCTGCCGAAGGATCCTGGCATCCTGCGGACCGCGGCGCGCCACAACGACGTGAACGTGGGTGTGTACGCCACGGTCGAGCGGCCCGGCCGGATCCTTCGAGGTGACGAGGTGCGGCTCGTTCCGAGCTGAGTCGGCCGCGATCCTAGGTGCGAACATCACCGACAGAGGGCGTCTGATCCTTCTAAGTCGGACGCCCCCTGCCTAGGACGAGCCCCTGACCGTGTCTCACTAACTCCGGGAACTACACCTAGTCCATGACGACGTCGACGACGTGATCTCTTGGGGCTCGGCCACGCGTTCCAACTCCGTTCTGCCTGCCGGCAGCTCGGAACGGGCCACTGGGCGATTCGCTTGGTTCCGCAGGCGTAGCACCGCAGGCGAATAGACCGCCGCGCCGACGACGCTCACGCTCGACGCGATGTCGAATGGCGTGCGGTCAACCGTCAACAGCGTCACATACGGCACAGCACGCGGGTGGGCGAGCGGTGAAGCTCTGCACGGTCTGCGGCGTCTTTACGAGTGGCGCTAGCAGTCGCTGCACCGACCACGCCCGCCAGTCGAATCGCAGCAGGCACATCGCGTTCTACAGCACGCGGGCCTGGCAGCGGCTCAGCGGGCGCGTCCTCCGGGCTTGGCGTGGTCAGCACGGGGATTGGTGCCCGGGCTATCAGCGCGACGCCCATCCCGCGAGCGACCTGACCGTCGACCACGTCGTCCCGCTCGCCGCTGGCGGTGCTCCGCTCCACATCGGCAACTGCGCGGTGCTATGTCGGTCGTGCAACTCGACGAAGGGCGCGTCGACGGATGGGGGTGGGGTAGCCCATAGGGCGCCGCGCTTGAGCCCAGACCGCGCCCCGCGGATGTGTGCACGCGGCCGGGTTTCCCGGTTTTTCCCGGTTACGGCTCGCGCGATCAGCCGATGACGGAGCGCAGGAGCTCGTAACCCTGGGGCGTGCCACGCCAGCGCATGCGCAGTCCCTCGACGCCGATGCGCCGACGCACGTACCGCAGCACGAGCACTGCTACGACCACGTCATCGAGGGGGCCGAGCACCGGGATGAACTCCGGGATCAGGTCGATCGGGTTGACCAGATATACGAGCAATCCGCCGATGGCGATGCGCACGCTCCACGGAGCCTCTCGGTCGGTTAGCAAATCCCGGCATAGTCGGACGACGTCCGGAACCATCCGGACCAGCTCCTGGAGACGTGCATCGCGAGGGCGGAGCATCCAAAGGAGCGCGACGAACGCCAGCCAGGCACCGGCAAGTCCGATGAGTGCCGCTACGACGACGGTGGGGTCCATCGGCGCCCAGACTACCCAGCCCTGGACGTCACTCGCCGACAGTCGGGACGGAGCCGCGTCGTGGGCCCACCGTCGGCCCACGTGCCGCGATGACCGGGAGCGGGGCCACTGACGCCACCGAACGTGGAAGGGCCCCGGGTTGGCGCCCGGGGCCCGAGGGTCGAGAGGTGGCGGCCGGGCTATCCGGCGTCGCCCTGCGAGCTGGCCGCCGGCGCGACCGTCTTGCTTCGACGTTTGCTCCGGGTCCGGGTCGGCTCGGGCGCCTCGACGGGCTCCGGCTCGGTCGGCGCTACCTCCGTGGACACCTCGCCCTCGGCCGCCTTGCGAGCCAGGGCCGCCTTGCGAAGCGCGCTCGTGTACTCGTTCCAGTGGGTCTTGCACATCCGGCCGAGGCCGTCCTCCTGGCTGGGCTGGGCTGGGAAGTCGCCGACTGGCGCCTCGTGCGCCCCGATGCCGAACTTCGTCGATCCGATGCATTTCCGCATGTCCGCCATGTCCGTCGTCCTTTCGCTTGCCGACGCCGATCTGGCGTGCGGCAGCCCATCCATCACTCGGCGGGCGCGACGATGCAAGGTCGAAGATCGGGGGTCGCCCGATGACGGCCACCCGCGAGGCGGCGCCGACCGTGCGCTGGCGCAACCGGATCGTCGGTCACAGCGAGGAGTCCCCGGGGCAGCTCCTCGCGAACCCGGCCAACTGGCGCCTCCACCCGAAGGAGCAGCAGCTGGCGCTCACGGGCGCGCTGTCTGAGGTCGGCTGGGTGGCGCAGGTCCTCGTGAACCGGACGACGGGCCATGTCGTCGACGGGCACCTTCGAGTGGAACTGGCGATCAGCCGCCCGACGCCCTGGCCACGCTCCTAGCTGGGATCGAGACCGGTGACGCCGCCCTCGCCCGGATGCTCGCCGAGCTGGCCGACCAGCACGGCATCCAGCGACCGATCCTGGGCGACCCCGACGAGGTCCCGCCGGTCCCGGACGAGGCGGACGTCTACGTCAAGCCGGGCGAACTCTGGCTGCTCGGCGAGCATCGCCTCCTGTGCGGCGATGCCACGGATCCCGACGCTGTGACCCGGCTC
>DATKBR010000013.1:0-3435 GCA_035513775.1 Candidatus Limnocylindria bacterium | reverse complement strand
CCTGGTTCGGAGCTAAACCTGGTCCAGCCAGCGGTGCGGCCGGGAGCGCCGGCCGTCGAGGCCCCATCGGTCGCAGAAGGCTTCCCAGGCCGCGCGCGGCGTGCCGCGCCAGCGCAGCTCGTCGACCGTCTTCTCCGGAATCTCGACGCCGTCCTCGCTCGTGCGAAGACGGGCAAGCGACCGATACAGCTGGACCTCGTCCCAGCGGTCGCGCAGGGTCCGGGCAAGGATCGGCGCGCCGCGCAGGCTCTTCACATCCCACGCCGATGCCTTTGGCGGGATGGCCTCGAGAGAGCCGTACCTCGCCAGGACAGCCGCCGCCGACTTCGCGCCCCAACCCGGCAGGCCCGGGAATCCGTCGGATGAATCGCCCACGAGCGCGAGCCAATCGGGGATGGCAGTCGGGGGCACGCCCCACTTCGCCATCACCGCCGGCTCGTCGTACGTGATCCGGCGCCGCCGGTCGAGGAGCACGATGCGGGCGTCGCGGACCAGCTGGGCCATGTCCTTGTCCGGGGTGCAGACGAGCACCTGCTCCACCTCGGAGTCTTCGGCGAAGCGCACGCACGCCGCGGCGATCGCGTCGTCGGCCTCGAACTCGACCATCGGCCAGAGCACGACCCCAAATGCGCGGATGGCGTCCTCGGCGATGGGGAACTGGGCGAGCAGCTCGGGCGGCATGCCGGCGGACGACTTGTAGCCCGGGTATATGTCGTTCCGGAATGATTCGATGACGTGGTCGGTGGCGCACCCGACGTGCGTCGCGCCCTCCTCGCGTAGGAGGTAGGCGAGCTGGTCGATCAGCCCGGCAACGCCCGAGAGGTTGATGTCGTCACGCCCGAGCACGGGCGGGCGCGGCGCGTAGTGGGCGCGGAACAGCTCGTAGGTCGCGTCGACGAGGTGGAGGCGCATCGACCCGACTGTAGCCGCGATCGCGCCTGGGCAAGAAACGCGTCCGGGCCGGGGCCCGGGACCAAGGTCAGGGCAGCGTGCCGAAGCAGTAGCCGAGGACGCAGCCCGCAGCGGCCATCTCCGCGCGGGCGCGGTCGCCATCGCCGGGCGCCAGATCGACCGCCGCGATCGCATCCTGCAGGACCTCGGTGTCGAAGCCGAGCCTGGTCGCGTCGAGGGCCGTCGCGCTGACGCAGTAATCCGTCGCGAGGCCGACGACGACGACCTTCTGGATCCCCTTCTCGCGGAGCAGCCCCTCGAGCTCGGTCGGCTTCGTCTCGCCGGTCGTCGGGTCCTTCATCGTGAAGCCGGAGTAGCCGTCCTCGCCGTTCGCACCCTTCTTCACCGACGGCCCGACGACGCTCAGCTCCGGGTGGAACTCGGCGCCCCACGACCCGCCGACGCAGTGGACCGGCCAGATCCCGCCGTCCTTCGCGAAATGCGCCGTGGACTCGGGGTGCCAGTCCTGGCTGTAGACGACGAACGCCTGGGCTTCGGTCGCGAGCCGCGTCTCGCCGTTGACCATCCGAACGACGTCGGCCGCGCCCTTGACGTACAGCGATCCCGCAGGATCGGCGAAGTCGTTCTGGACGTCGACGACGACCAGCGCGGTCTTCGAGTCGTAGCGGTCTGCCACGGGAGCGAGAGTACCGCAGTCATCACCCCATCGGCCGGAGGGAGGGTGCGCAGATGCCGTGCGGGAGCGCAACGCGGCCGCGGCTTTCCCGCCAGACGTCGCTGTGGGCGGCACGGGGCGGACTGCGGGAGCTCACCTGCCATTCCGCGTCCCGCGTTCCGAACGTGCGCCGAGGCCAGGGCCCGGCCCATGCCCCGCCAGACGTCGCCGGCAACGTCATCTGGCGATCTGGAGCGTCGACCATCTCGCCACGTGCTGCGGAGGGCGATGTCTGGCAACCTGTCGGCTTGAGCGAGTGCGTGGCGCGCGTGAATTGCCGCCGACCCGCAACCCAGGCGCGACTTCGGCGATTGCGCGACTTCGGCTAAGGTTTCCGGGTGACCTTTCCAGAACAGGACCGTGCGGCGATCGCCGCAGCGGACGAGATCGAGATCGAGACACACGCGACCGACGGGACCGTCCATCGGACGATCATCTGGATCGTGACCAGCGACGGCGACGTCTACGTCCGTTCGGTGAATGGACCCGGCGCGCGCTGGTACCGCGAGGCAACCGCCACCGGCGAGGCTGACCTGCACCTCGACGGACGACCCATCCCGGCCCGCGTGGAGGCCGCCGCCAACGCGGCGGGCGTGGCCGCCTGCAGCGAAGCACTCCGCGCGAAGTACACGGCCGACTCCTCGCTGCAGAGCATGCTGATGCCGGAAACCCTGCCGACGACCCTGCACGTGGTGCCGGCATGACCGCGACCGAGCCGCGAAGCGTTCAGGCCCCCAACGCCGAGGCCCCCGACGCCGAAGCCCCCGACGGCGAAACCCTCGAGGCCGCGCCCCGCAGCGAGATGTACTTCGACGAGTTCAAGCACCAGCTGCCCGACATCGACGAGGACGAGACGAGCGACTGGATCCGCTCGCTCGACGAAGTCGTGGAGCAGGAGGGCGAGACCCGGGCACGGTTCCTGCTGTTCAAGCTGCTCAAGCGGGCGCGCCAGCTCCAGGTCGGGCTGCCGCCGCTCACCAACACCCGCTACATCAACACCATCAGCCCGGAGCAGGAGCCGGACTTCCCCGGCGACGAGGGCCTCGAGCGGCGCATCCGCCGGCTCATCCGCTGGAACGCTGCCGCCATGGTCCTGCGGGCGAACAACAAGTACAGCGGTATAGGCGGGCACCTCGCGACCTACGCCTCGGCCGCCACGCTGTACGAAGTTGGCTTCAACTGGTTCTTCAAGGGTCGCGACGACGGCGGGCCGGGCGACCAGATCTTCTACCAGGGGCACGCCGCGCCGGGCATCTACGCCCGCGCCTTCCTGGAGGGCCGCATCAGCGAGGGGCAGCTCGACCACTTCCGGCGCGAGACCCCGCCGCAGGTCGGCCTCAGCTCCTATCCGCACCCCCGCCTGATGCCGGACTTCTGGGAGTTCCCGACCGTCTCGATGGGCCTCGGCCCGATCGACGCGATCTACCAGGCCCGCTTCAACCGCTACCTCCAGAACCGCGGCCTGGTCGACACCGCGGGATCGCGGGTCTGGGCGTTCCTCGGCGACGGCGAGACGGACGAGCCCGAGTCGCTCGGCGCGCTTACGGTCGCTGCCCGCGAGGGCCTCGACAACCTGACCTTCGTCGTCAACTGCAACCTCCAGCGCCTCGACGGCCCGGTACGCGGCAACGGCAAGATCATCCAGGAGCTGGAGTCGGTCTTCCGCGGCGCGGGCTGGAACGTGATCAAGGTGATCTGGGGCCGCGAGTGGGACGAGCTCCTGGCCCGCGACCGCGACGGAGTCCTGGTCGAGGAGATGAACGCGACGGTCGACGGCGAGTTCCAGAAGTTCTCGGTGGCCGGCGGCG
>DATKBR010000012.1:0-13330 GCA_035513775.1 Candidatus Limnocylindria bacterium | reverse complement strand
GATCGACGGCTTGAGAATTACGGTGTTGCCAGCGGCGAGTGCCGGGGCGAGCTTCCACGAGGCCATGTACAGGGGGTAGTTCCAGGGCGCGATCGACGCGACAACGCCGATCGGGTCGCGCCGGACGAAGGAGGTGTGGCCCGCGAGGTACTCCGTGGTCGCGAGCCCTTCCGGGATGCGGGCCGCGCCGGCGAAGAACCGGAACAGGTCCACGCAGACGCCGATCTCGTCGATGGCGGCGCCCACCGGCTTGCCCGCGTTCTGGCTCTCGAGGCGGCCGAGCTCGTCGGCGCGAGCCTCCAGTGCATCGGCGATCTTGAGCAGGAGCAGCGAGCGATCCTGCGGCGTCGTGTTCTTCCAGCTCTGGAAGGCCGTCTCGGCAGCATTCGCCGCGCGATCGACGTCCTCGGCGGCGCTCGCCGGCACGCTGGCGATGACCTGGCCGTTCGCGGGATTCTCGATCTCGAGGGTCTCCCCGCTCGCCGCATCCACGAAGGCTCCGTTGATCAGCTGCTGGTACGTCTTGACCCGCTCCATCACGTCGGTCACGGGGATCTCCTCCAGGTACGGGGGGCCGTTCGTCGTCGAATTTCGAGGCGCAGCGGCGTCGCGGCGCATGAAATCGCAGGAATACGGGCACCATTCTCGCGCACGGCGTCGCTTCGGGCCAGCCCGAATCGGGCCGGGTCGGCCCTGATCCGGTCGGGGGACAGCACGAAACCAGGCCCGCGCGCAGGGCCGCACTCCAGGAGGTCACGCTTGGCAACCCAGCTGCACCGGCCCGATGGCCTGATCTTCGACCTCGACGGGACGCTCGTCGACACGGTCGGCGCGCGCATCGAGGGCTGGCTGGAGGCACTGGCGCCGGCGGGGCTGCCGGCCGCTCGCGGGCAGGTCGCGCCGATGATCGGTATGGACGGCAAGCGGCTCGCCCGCGAGGTCGCTGCGGCCGCCCGGCGCGAGCTGTCCGACGACGAGGTGGAGGCGATCGACCGCGCGGCGGGCGAGGCATTCGATCGGCTGAACCAGTCGCCGCGGACGCTGCCCGGTGTTCGCGAGGTGCTGGAGGCGGCAGAGGCCGCCGGGATTCGCTGGGTCATCGCGACGTCCAGCCGCAAGGAGCAGGTCTCGGCGTCGGTGGCGGCCCTGGCGCTCGCCGCCGAGCCGGATATTGTCGATGGCGGCCACGTCAAGCACGCGAAGCCGGCGCCGGACCTGCTGCTTCTCGCGGCCGATCGACTGGAGATCGAGCCGGCGCGATGCTGGGCGGTGGGCGACTCGACGTGGGACATGCGCGCGGCCGTCGCGGCGGGCATCGTGGGCGTCGGCGTGACGGCCGGGTCCGCGGTGGACCGTGACGGACTGCTCGAGGCCGGGGCGTCGCTGGTCGTCGAGACGCTGGCGGACCTCGCCGTGGCGATTCGCGGTTCCGGATAGCGGCCGCGGGCCGAGTGTCTCCAGCCGGGTGCCTCCAGCGGGAGCGGGTTCGAGTCGCGAGCCCAACTGCCGACCGATGAACATGTAGCGTGCATTCCTCGGGTTCTGGACGGCATTTGGGCCCCGGCGCGACCGACACCGGGACCGGGCTGCGTCCGCCATTGGGTCGGCGAGTTCGTCCCGAGCGTGGAGGCGGGCCGCCCACGGATCTCGCGCGTCCCCTGTCCGCGCGCGCCGGACGAAATGGCCGCCGAACCGCCCAAAGTGCACGTCGCGAGATCATCGAGTCGGATTTCGAGCCCGCCGTTCATCTTGGGCGAGCGACTGCTTGGCACCGGCGCGGCGGCCACGGTGGCGCGCGGACGCGCCCTCTAGCCCGCGAGGACCAGCGCGGCGACGAGGATGACGAAGGCGGCGGCGGCGGCGACCGCGTCGAGGAGGGTCCACCTGACGGGCCGGTAGGTGGTCCTCGGGCCGCTGCCGAAGCCGCGCGCGTCCATCGCAATGGCGAGCTGATCGGCGTGCCGGATCGCGCGCACCAGCAGTCCGACGAGGAGGCGTGGGTGCCACTCCCGCAGGCCGCGCAGCCGGCGGGCGCCGCGGAGCGTTCCGAGGTCGTTGGCGAGACGCGGCACGGCCTGGTAAGCGGCCAGGAGACCGTAGGCGAAGCGCGGCGAGACGCGGGCGAGCTGGACGAGCGAGTCAACGAGGCGCGTCGCGTCGGTGGTGAGCGCGAACACCGCGCCGACGCTGATGATCGAGACGACGCGTGCGCCGATCCCGGCGGCGGCCTCGACGGCCTCCAGCGTCACCCGCAGCGGGCCCGCCCGGAACAGCTCGGTCGCGAGCGGATCGGGATTGTGGGTCGAGAACAGCAGGTTGGTCAGCGCGATGCTGAGCGCCGCCAGGCTCAGCAGTGCGAGCCGGCGGGCGAGCACGGCAGGCGAGAGCGACCCGAGCTGGATGCCGGCAACCAGCGCGACCAGGGTGAGGATCAGCGGCGGCCGGACGTCGATGGTGAGGCCGAGGCCGAGCAGCCACACGAGCGCGATCCCGAGCTTGACCAGCGGGTTCGTGCGGCCGAGCAGGCTCTCGCGCTGCGCCGGCCCGATCTCGGGAGCGAGCATCGCGGCGGTCACGGGCGGACCGCCTCGTCGGCCGCGACCCAGCTCTCGGCCAGCTCGATGCGCCGGTCTGTCGCGTCGCGGACGAACCGCTCGTCGTGGGTGGCGGCGAGGACCGCACTCCCCTGCCCCACCAGCTCGTCCAGCGCCTCGACCAGCGCCTCGTGGCCGCGCCGATCCTGGCCGAACGTGGGCTCGTCGAGAGCGAGCAGGAGCGGCCGGCGGGCGAGCCCGGTGACCAGCGAGAGGCGGCGTTGCTCGCCGCCGGAGAGCTGGTAAGGGCTCCGATCGGCGAACGCCTCGAGCGGCAGCCGCAGCCGCTCGCACAGCTCGTGGGCGAAGCGGACCTGCTCGGGCTCGAGCCCCAGCTCCACCTCGTCCCGCACCGTTTCGGCCAGGAACCCGAGTTCGGGGTCCTGCACGGAGTACCCGGCGAGCCTTGACAGCTGCATCGGCGGCATACGCCACGGGTTGCGGCCACCGAGGCGCACGGCGCCGGCGACCGGCCTGAGGAGCCCCAGCGCCAGGCGCAGGAGTGTCGTCTTCCCGCTTCCGTTCGGTCCGGTGAGCGAGACTCGCTCGCCCTGCTCCACACGGAGGCCCACGGCCCGCAGAACGGGTCGTGCCGGATCGAAGCCGAATCGAACCCCTTCAAGCTCGAGGATCGGGAGGACACCCGGGGCGGCCCCGGGTTGGCGGGGCGACGCCGGCTCGGGCGCAGGCTCGGGCAGCCATATGCCGGCTCGCGCCAGCCGCTCGCCGGACCGAGCGAGGACGTCGGCCGGCGGGCCAAGGTCGATGGGGCGGCCGTCGTCGTCGAGCGCCAGGACGAGGTCCGCGATGGGCCACGCGAGCGCGGCTCGATGCTCCACCAGCACGATCGTCGCGGCGCGGTTCGATCGGATGCCGCCGAGGATTCCCATGACCGCCGCGGCGCCGGCCGGGTCGAGGTTGGCCGTCGGCTCGTCGAGGACCAGCACGCCAGGTGTCGGCGCGAGCACACCGGAAATCGCGACACGCTGCTGCTCACCACCCGAGAGCCGCGCGGATCGACGGCCCTCGAAGCCGCGCAGGCCCACCTCCGCCAGCACTACCGGCACCCGCTGGCGCATCGTGACCATCGGCCACGCCAGGTTCTCCAGGCCGAAGGCCACGTCGTCGCCGACGCGCTCCATGACCAGCTGGCTCGCCGGATCCTGGAGGACGATGCCCGCCCCGAGCTGGGAGGTCGTGGGCGGCGGCGCATCGTCGGTCGGCGGCTCCAGCGCCACCTCGATGTCCCCCACGCGGAGCGAGCCCTGCCACTCCCCCGCGAACTGACTCGGGAGCAGTCCCGCGACGGCCCTCGCCAGCGTGCTCTTGCCGGAGCCGGACGGACCGACGACGAGCAGGAGGGTGCCCGGCTCCACCTCGAGGTCGAGGTCCTGGAACGCCGGCCGCGGGCTCCCGGCGTACGTGAAAGCCGCGCCCACCGCCCGAATCGACCGGGGCGGCGAGGCCAGAGGGGGGGCGCTCAGTCGGCGAATCCCTCGAGCACGCCGGCGCGCCGGAGCGAGCGAGCCAGAGCCACCGAGCCGAGCGCCGCAAAGCAGATCGCGGACACACCCATGATCACGAGGCGCACCACCTGGAGCTCGATCGAGGCTCCTGCGTAGTAGATGAACCAGTCGTGCGCCCACGCGCCCACCGCGGCGGCGAGTGCCGCCACCACGAGGACGCCGATGGACCAGCGCCGGTACCGGACGATCGCGAACACGAGCTCGGCGGCGGCGCCCTGCATGAACCCCGATAGGAGCGTGTCGGGACCCCACTGGCTGCCGAGCAGCGCGGAGATGCTCGCGGCCGCCATCTCCGCGAACAGCGCCGCGCCGGGCTTGCGGATGATCAGTGGCGCCAGCACGGCGGGCACCAGCCACATCCCGTACACCCAGTCCTGGAGCACGGGCGGCTGGAGGAACCCGAACGCGGCATAGATCTGGTTCCAGACCGCGAAAACGACCCCGAAGACGACGCCGATGGTGGCCGCGATGAGGATGTCGCGGGTACGCCAGGCGGACGGGGCGGCCGGCGTTGGGCTGGGGGACGCCGGGCGCTGCTCCTGTTCGGTCGTGGTCATCGTCGAAGGATCCTCCAGGTGCGTGGACGCCGGCCCTCGAGGAGAGCGGCGAGCATTGAGCCTGGGCCTGCTTCCTTCGCCGGTACGATCCGGATCAGGTTCGGCGGGTCTGTGGCCTGGCCACACTCTCAGCGCGTTTGCGCTCCCCGGAGGCGGTCTTCAGTTGGTGGAATCCTACCCCAGCGCGCCGCACCGGCCCGCCCACGACGCTCGCGAGGCCCGCTCCGCACCCGAGACACGGCGGCGCAGTACGAATGCGCCATGGAACCGGGACGGATGTTCACCCACCGTTGCGATTCAGCACCATGCCCCTACGTATCACCCTGCCCCGCATGTTCCGGAAGGCGCTACCCGCCGGGCGCCGACCCGGCCTCCGCACGGTCGTCATCGCCCCGGCGGTCGCCGTCATTGTGGGCATGGCGATCGTGGTCTCGAACGCGGTCGCGGACGAGCTGCGGCGCAGCGCGACTGACGCCGCGGTCCACGGCGTCGAGGCGATCGTTCGCGGATACGTGGACCCGAACCTCGATGGCACGAGCCTCGACCTCGCCGCGGCGCGCGACCCGGCGATCGACGGCCAGCTCGAGCGCCTGACCCAGTCCGGCGAGATCCGCCGGATCAACATCTGGTCTCGGGACGGGCGAATCGTCTACTCGAACGTCCCCTACCTGCGCGGCAACCGCTACTCGATCGGGCCACTGCTCGCCAACGCGTTCGCCGGTGACGGCGTCGCCCGGTACGCCGACACCACGACGGGCGGCGGGGCCGATGCGGCCAACGGCGCGGGGGCCGGCGCTCCCCTTGCGGGTGGCGAAGGGGCCGGCGCTCCCCTTGCCGGCGTCCATGCCGGCTACCTCGAGCTGTTCGTGCCGATTCGCGGCTCCGTCGACGGCAATCCCATCGGCGTCTACCACGTCTTCCAGGATTCCCGGCTGATCGAGGAGCGGATTGAGGACACGCGCACCTCCGTGTTCATCGTCGCCCTCATCGCCTCGAGCCTGCTGGCGCTGCTCATCTGGCTCGCGTTCGGCGGCGCGTCGCGCGTCCTCGCCCGCCAGAACCGGCTCCTCGAGGAGCAGGCCGCGACGGAGCGGCTACTGGTCGTGGACGCACAGCGGAGCGAGGAGCGCTTCCGGTCGCTCGTCCGCAATGCCTCCGACGGCGTGCTGGTGTTGGCCGAGCAGGGGGACATCCGTTACGCCAGCCCCGCGATCGAGCGCATCCTCGGACACGGCGCCGCGGATTCGGTCGATCGTGCGCTGACCGACGGCGTCCACCCCGCGGACCGGGAGATGGTCACCCGCCGCGTCGTCGACGTGTCCGCGACCGTCGGTGGCGAGACGACGCTGGAGCTCCGTGCTCGCCACGCCGACGGCTCATGGCGGACGCTCGAGGCGATCGCCAAGAACCTGCTCGACGATCCCGCCGTGAACGGCATCGTCGTCAACTACCGCGATATAACGGAGCGCAAGGCCCTCGAGCAAGAGCTCAGCCACCAGGCGTTCCATGACGAGCTGACGGGTCTCGCCAACCGGTCGCTTTTCCACGACCGCCTCGTCCACGCCCTGGCTCGCGGAAGCCGTGCCCGGAGCTCGACGGCCGTCCTGTACCTGGACCTCGATGACTTCAAGGCGGTCAACGACCGGCTCGGCCACGCCGCCGGCGACCGGCTGCTGGTCGCAGTCGGCGAGCGGCTGCGCGCCTCCACCCGCCCCGAGGACACCGTCGCGCGCCTCGGTGGCGACGAGTTCGCGGTGATCGTCGAGGCGGATGACCCGGGCGAGATCCCGGTGGCTGCGACCAGGATCCTCGTCGGGCTCGCCGCGCCGCTGCCGCTGGTCGATGGCGAGGTGGCGATCCGGGCGAGCATCGGCATCGCGGTCGGCACGGGCCTCGAGGACGCGGACGAGCTCCTGCGCCGGTCGGACATCGCCATGTACGCGGCAAAGGCGGGCGGCGGCGACTGCCACGTCACCTACGAGAACGAGCTCCACGACACGGCGGTCGCCCGGATGGAGCTTAAGCAGGACCTCCGGGGGGCGCTCACCCGGGGCGAGCTGCACGTCGTCTACCAGCCGATCGTCGAGCTCGCCTCCGGCTCCATCGTGGGCGCGGAGGCCCTCATCCGCTGGGACCACCCAAGACGGGGCGCGATCCCGCCGCTCGAGTTCATCTCACTGGCCGAGGACAACGGCCTCATCCTGGAGATCGGTCGGTGGGTGCTCGATGCGGCCTGTCGGCAGGCCCGCGCATGGCAGCAGGAGTCGGGCCGGCAAGACCTGGCGATCAGCGTGAACCTGTCGGGCCGGCAGGTCGTGGATCCAGGCTTCGCCGACGATGTCGCCGCGGCGCTCGCGCGATCCGGGCTGGACCCGAGTGCACTGACGCTGGAGATCACCGAGAGCGTGCTCGTAGTGGACGTGGAAACAACGGTGGCGGCATTCCGGCGGCTCCGAAGTCTCGGCGTCCGGCTTGCGATCGACGACTTCGGCACGGGCTACTCGTCACTCAGCTACCTGCGCCAGTTCCCGATCGACGTCCTCAAGATCGACCGCTCGTTCGTCGCCGGCCTGGACGCGGGCGGCGACTCGGTCGGGCTCGTGCGTTCGATCTTGAACCTGTGCTCCACCCTCCGGCTCGAGGCCGTCGCCGAGGGCATCGAGACGCCGGAGCAGCGGGCGGTCCTCCGCGGCCTTGGCGCGCAATTCGGGCAGGGCCACCTGTTCGGCCGGGCGATGCCCGCCGACCGGCTGCGTTATGCGCTGACCACCGTGGTCACCGATCCAAGCGATGCCAATGCGACGGCCCAGCCCTCGCCGCGTCGACGGGCGGACCGGGGCGCTGCCGCTCATGCAGCGCAGCCGGACACCGCTCGCCCGTGAACGCCACACGCCCAGGAGGCCTGTCATGACTATCGGTCGGTCCCGAAGGACGGGCGCCCTGGCGGCGCTCGTCGCGGTCGCGCTCCTCGCAGTTGGCTGCCAGCAGGGCTCGGCGGCGCGGACGCTGCAACTGGTGACCCTGAACGACTCCGGTGTCACCGGCAGCGTGTCGTTCCGCGAGGTCCAGGGACGAACCGAGGTGGAGGTGCATGTCGAGCCGGCGGGCAACCTGGACATGCCTGCCCACATCCATCCCGGATCGTGCGACGACCTCGTCCCACAGCCCAAGTACCCGCTCGAGAACGTGCGAGACGGCGTCTCGCGCACCACGGTCCCCGCCCGGGTCGATGAGCTCTTCGCGGGCGGGCTCGCCCTGAACGTTCACCGGTCGAACGACGACCTCGGTACCTACACGGCGTGCGTCGACATCCGCTAGCCGGCGCCGCGTCAAGGGTCGTGTCGGTCGTGCCGCGGGCCGTGTCGATCGTGCCCCGGGTCGCGGGGGCCGTCATGGCCGCCTCGCTGCTCGCAGGCTGCGCCGGCCCGGCGCCGCCGTCGCGACCACCGGTGACGCCCGTCACGATCCGCTCGGCGTCAGGGGAGACGCTCGCCTACGCCCCGGCCCTGGTCACCGTCGTGGCGCCGGGCGCGGTTCTCGTCACCTTCCGGAATGAATCAGCCCTGGCCCACAACCTGGTGTTCAGGGAGCCGCTCAGTGGCGCTACCCGTACCATCGTGGATCCGGGCACCAGCGACCAGGTGACCCTGGACCCGGTGGAGCCGGGCTCGCATCCGTTCATCTGCACCATCCACGACGGCATGGCCGGCGTGCTGGTCGTGGAGCGCCCGCTTACGACCTCTGCGCGTGCGCCGCGATCCGGCTCGCCCGCTCGCGAATCCACGTGATGATGTCGTTGACCACCCGGGGCCCGTCGGGCTCGTTGTGCAGCTCATGGCGGAAATCGGGATAAACGCGCCGGGTGACGCCCGGTCGGCCATCGAACACCTCGCTCGTGGCCGTGGGCACCAGTCGACCGTCGCCCGCGTGGACGACCAGCGTCTGGATCGACAGGCGATCCAGGGCGGCATTGACGCGTCGCTGCTCGCCGAAGGCCGCATGTGCAAACCCAACGGTCGACTTGTGCTGGTTGAGCGGATCCGAGAGGTACCGCCCACGAACCCCGGGGTCGCTGGAAAGCGTGTCCACGTCCAGCCGGTTCGAGAGCTGCAGGCCCGGGGCGATCCGCCGCAGCGACCCGACGAGCAGTCGCTGCCAGGGCGGGATGCTGGCGCCAATGGCCGGCGCGGACACGACGAGCAAGTCCGGTCGGGAGCGCCCATCGAGCACGTAGCCGAGGGCGATCAGCCCGCCCACGGAGTGCCCGTACAGGACCAGTGGCCGGCCGGGCGCGATCGATCGGATCGCGACGACGCGCTCCTCGACGTCATCGTGGAGCTGCGACCACCTCTCCACCCATGCTCGCGGCCCGCCCGATGCCCCGAAGCCGCGCAGGTCCAGGGCGAAGCTGTCGATGCCGGCGCCGGCAAGCTGGGCCCCCACGTGCTGGTAGCGACCCGAGTGCTCGGCGAGCCCGTGAACCAGCAGGATGGACGCCCATGGCTCCCCCTGCGCCACCGACCAGTGCCGGACCAGAATGGTCGTGCCGTCGCGGGCGGTGACGTGCTCGACCTCGGCTGGATTCTCGATCGCGGCCGCGTGCTCGACCCGGGCCGTTGCGCTCATCGCCGAGAGCCTACGCCGACCGACCGATACGATGCCGCTCGATGGCGCTGGTTCGGCCCGCGGACGCCGCGGGACGCGTTCGAGCGCCGCTCACCCAGCTTCGAGGGGAGCTGCCCCAAGCCTAGGCGGCGGTCTTCGCGAGCGAGTCGCCCGACGCGGTGTCGAACAGGTGCAGCTTCTCCAATGGCAGCTTGAGGTCCAGGACGTCGCCGGGCTTTACGCGATTCGCGGAGCTCACCACCGCGACGATGTCGCCGTCGTGGCCCTCCACGGTGGCGTGGAGCAACTCCTCGTCGCCCAGGAACTCCACGACGTCCGCCTTCGCCCGGATGGTGACCGCATTCGGCATGTCGCCGAGATCCAGGTGCTCCGGCCGGAAGCCGACCAGGAGCTTCCCGGTCGCAGCCTCGATGCCGCCCTTGTAGCGATTCGGGATCGGGCAGACGATGCCGTCGCCCTTGATCTCGTCACCGTCCCGAACGACGTCGATGAAGTTCATCGAGGGGCTGCCGATGAACCCGGCCACGAACAGCTTCTTCGGGCTTTCGTACAGCTCCTGCGGCGTGCCGACCTGCTGGAGCTCGCCCTTGTCCATGACCGCGATCCGTGTGCCCATCGTCATTGCCTCGACCTGGTCGTGCGTGACGTACACGGTCGTGGTCCCGAGGCGCTGGTGGAGGCGCGCGATCTCGGCGCGCGTCTGTACGCGCAGCTTGGCGTCGAGGTTGGACAGCGGCTCGTCCATGAGGAAGACGGCCGGCTCGCGAACGATCGCCCGCCCGAGCGCGACCCGCTGGCGCTGGCCGCCGGAGAGCTCGCGCGGCTTCTTCTGGAGGTTCTCCAGACCCAGGATCCGGGCGGCGTCCTTGACCCGCTCGTCGATCTGGGCCTTGGGCACCTTCCGCAGCTTCAGCCCGAAGGCCATGTTGTCGTACACGGACATGTGCGGATACAGCGCGTAGCTCTGGAAGACCATCGCGATGTCGCGATCCTTCGGGGCGACGTCGTTGACGACGCGGTCGCCGATCTTGAGATCGCCCTCGGTGATCACCTCGAGGCCGGCGATCATGCGCAGGCTGGTGGTCTTGCCGCAGCCTGACGGCCCCACCAAGACCATGAACTCACCGTCCTGGATCTCGAGGTAGAGGTCCTTGACGGCAACGAAGTCGTCGAAGCGCTTCCAGACGTGGTCGAACGTCACGGTGGCCATGACACGTCTCCCGCCCGATCGCTGATGACATCGCGGGCCCCTGCATCTCGACGCGATCGAGTCGCGCCGTCGACGGACCCCGTACGTGTCACCGATTCCGGGACGCGGCCATCGTACCAGCGGCGATCCAGTGCGGCGCGGACAGCCTCGCGCCGGATGGGGCAGGCGGCCCGGGTCAGATGGCACTGCCGCAGGCCCGGCACCGGGTCGCGGCCGGCGCGTTCGCCTCGAAGCAGAACGGGCAGCCCTTCGTCTCGGCCTCGGTGGCTTCCGCGATGAACATCTTGGAGATGCGCCAGACGACGAAGGCGATGATCACGAAGGCGATGATCGAGTTGATGAACAGGCCGTAGCGGATCGCGACCTCGGTCGCCGGGTCGCCGTTGACGGCTTCCATGAGCACGAACTGGAGCGAGGCGAAATCCACGCCCCCGAGGAGCATGCCGATCGGCGGCATGATGATGTCGTTCACCAGCGAGTTGACCACGGTGCTGAGGGCAGTGCCGATGATCACGCCGATCGCGAGGGCAAGGGCGTTCGTCTTCAGCAGGAACGAGCGGAACTCTCCGACCACGGCGCTTCCTCCCAATCACCGTGCCCATGGGCGCATCGACCGCGCGGGGCGCCCGCGCATCGTAGATCTATCGGGGCATCGCCTCTGCCGCGCCGATGCGGCTGGGCAGGCTGACCTCCAGGAATAGTCGATGGTGTGTCGCACGGAGGGCGTCGACTTCGGCCTGAAGATGCGCCCGATCGCGGCTGCCGATCTCCAGCGCCTCGAGCTCGTGCTCCGCGGCGCGCCAGGCGTCGATCGTGCGCCGCAGGGCACCGGTCGCTGCCCTTTGTGCGATCGCCTGCGCGGGTGCTGCGACGGGAGCCTGCTCGCGCCGTACCGGCACCGGCAGGGGCGCAACATCCGACCACGTCTCGACTCGTCCACCGGCGGCGACCTGCTCGCCCAGCCAGCGCGGCAGGAGCCGAAGGATCCCCCAGCGGCCGAGCGCCCGTACGGGACCAGCCGCCAACCCCCCGGTGACCATCTCAAGCTCTGCCATGTGACCCGCTCCCTATCCCGTCGGATCCCGCGAGTTCGGGCGGGCCCGTTTCCCAGCAGGCCCGCCCCGGCGATCGGGCGCGCCAGGAGGCGACTTTGCCGATCGCACATGACGATGCCCGAGCAGGTCAGTGCCGTCATGACGAAACGTAATCTCGCTGGATCGCTTCCGCCCGCTTCGCTGGAACGTGTCGCGCTCAGTGGGCCGCGGAGCGCTCCTGAGCCTCCTCGCCCGCCCAACCCACGTTCGAGAAAGTGGGCACGAATCGATACCCCCGGCCGGGCACCGTGGCGATGAAGCGGGGGCGCCGATAGTCGTTCTGGAGCTTCACGCGCAGGCTGCGGACGTGGCGATCCACGATGTTGGACTCGGCGACGAAATCGGTGCCCCAGATTGCGTCGAGGATCTCGTCCCGGGTGACAACCTGCCCGCCGCGACTCGCGAGCAGGTACAGGAGGCTCTGCTCGATCCCGCTGAGGTGTACGACGGACTCGCCGGCGCGCACCTGGCGATTGACGATGTCGATCTCCATCTCGCCGAGCCGGATGGTGGGCACGATGGGATGGTCGGTGCCGAGCGAGCGGCGCGTGATGACGATGGACCGGGCGAGAAGCTCCTCCGGGGAGAAGGGCATCGTGAGGATGTCGTCGACGCCGAGGTCGAAGGCCCGCAGCTTCGTCTTGAGATCGCCACGCCGGGTCAGTCCCAGGGCCGGGACCGTGCTGCCCTTGAGCGTCCGGGATGCTCCGAGCAGTCGAAGGAGACCGGTGCTGTCGTCGTGATCCATGTCGATCACGGCCAGGTCAGGCTGCCACTCGGCCGCGATCTTCTCGGCCTCGGCAAGGCTCGTAGCCGCACGGACCATGAACAGGCCGTGGTTGAGGGTCAACTCGATCAGGTCGACGACCAAAGGGCGATCATCGAGGACCAGCGCCCGTCGTGCCTCGTTCATCTCGCGACTCATGGCTGCGGCTCCCGCTGACCATCCCTCAGAGTAGTGCTGCGACTATACCACCCGCTCGTCTACTCTCCCGGGGGTGGGCGACCCACTCCTCCTGGCGGCGATGTTCTTCGGCGCCGCAGTGCTCTATTCGTCCGTCGGCCACGCCGGGGCGTCCGCCTACCTCGCCGCCATGGCGCTTCTCGGCGTCGTGCCCGATGTCGCGCGCCCGACGGCGTTGGCACTGAATATCGTGGTCGCGAGCTTCGTCACGTTCCGGTTCTGGCGCCGGGGTCACATCGCTTGGCGAGCCCTCCTCCCATTCGTCATCGGGTCGGTGCCGCTCGCCTTCATTGGCGGTTCGCTGCCGATCTCAGGTGCCCTTTACAAGCAGCTCGTCGGTGCCGTCCTCATCGTCGCCGCCATTCAGCTGGCGCGGTCGGCGCGCCGTGCGGCGCAACTCGACACGGGGCACGCCGAGCCGCGCGTGCCCACCGTGCCGGCGGTCGCGATCGGGGGCGCGATCGGCTTCCTGTCCGGCCTCACGGGCACCGGCGGCGGCATCTTCCTGAGTCCCGTTCTGCTCATCGCGGGCTGGGCGGAGACGCGGGCCGCGTCGGGGCTCTCCGCTGGCTTCATCCTGGCCAACTCCATATCCGGGCTGGCGGGCAATGTCTCCCGGTTGGCGGCGCTGCCGGCCGAGCTGCCGCTTTGGATCGCGGTCGTGGTCATCGGCGCGATCGTCGGCTCGGAGATCGGGAGCCGCCAGGGACGGACGCTCCAGCTCCGCGGCGCGTTGAGCGTCGTGCTCCTCATCGCGGG
>DATKBR010000011.1:0-10665 GCA_035513775.1 Candidatus Limnocylindria bacterium | reverse complement strand
GCCGGGGTCACGCGCACCGACAACGCCGAGTGGTTCGCAATCGCCAGCTTCGCGGCGGAGACGGCGATGAAGCAGGCGCTCAAGGCCGGCGGCAACAACGCCTTGAACGTCTACTCGACGAGCGGTGGTGGCTACCTCGGCTGGGCGTACTACCCGGACATCGTCACCACGTCGTATGCGTATCTCGATGGCGTCGTCATCCACTGGGAGTCGATCCCGGGCGTGTCGGACACGTTCGAAGGTGCGTACGACCTCGGCAAGACGCTGACCCACGAGGCGGGCCACTGGCTGAACCTCGCCCACACGTTCGAGGGCAGGTGCTCCCCGGCGGGCGACTTCGTCGATGACACACCCGCCCAGAGGACGCCGACCGGCGGTTGCCCCGAGGGCAAGGACACCTGCAAGGCGCCGGGCCTCGACCCGATCCACAACTACATGGACTACTCGTTCGACGCGTGCTACTCCGAGTTCACGCCCGGCCAGACGCAGCGCGCCCGCGACGCCTGGCTGCTGTATCGCGCCCCCTGACCATTCGTTCGCAACTTCATTCGACGGCGGGCCCACCGGGTCCGCCGTCGTGATTCCGCGCGCTCCCGAGGCCGCCCGGCGTCCTAGCGGAGCGTGACCCAGATCGTCTTCTTCTCGGTGTACTGCTCGAGGGCCTCCAGGCCCTTGTCCCGCCCTCCGAAGCCGGACTGCTTGTAGCCGCCGAACGGGGTCGTGATGTCGCCCTCGGAGTAGGCGTTGACGCCAACGGTGCCGGCGCGCAGGGCACGCGCGACACGGAACGCCGCGTCCAGGTCCCGCGTGTACACGGAGGCCGCCAGGCCGTATGCCGTCTCGTTGGCGAGACGCACGCCTTCCTCCTCCGAGTCGAACGGGATCGTCGAGAGCACGGGCCCGAAAATCTCCTCTCGGGCGATCGCCATCGAGTTGCCGACGTTGTCGAAGATCGTCGGGGCGACGAAGTAGCCGCCCGTCTCCTCGAGCACGCGGCCGCCCCCGGCGACAACCCGCGCCCCCTCAGAGCGGCCCCTTTCGATGTAGCCGAGCACCTTGTCGAGGTGCGGCCGCTCGATCATCGGCCCGATCCGGGTGTCCGGCGACATCGGGTCGCCCACTGTCCATCCGCCGATGCCGACGACCAGCCGCTCCACGAGCGCATCGTGCATGGACCGATGGACGATCAGGCGCGAGCCGCACGAGCAGTTCTCGCCCTGGTTCATCAGCGCGGCGAAGAGCACCTGCTCGGCGACGATGTCGAGGTCCGGCGGCTCCGCCAGCACGAGCTGCGGCGACTTGCCGCCGCACTCGAGCGTGATCTCTTTGAGATTGCTCTCGGCGGCGTAGGTCAGGAACGTCCGCCCGACCTCGGTGGAGCCCGTGAACGTGACCATGTCGACGTCCATGTGCCGGCCCAGGGCCTGCCCGGCGGTCGGGCCGGAGCCGGGCACGACGTTGAACACGCCGTCCGGCAGCCCCGCCTCCGAGGCGAGCTCGGCGAGGCGGATCACGGACAGCGAGGTCAGCTTCGAGGGCTTGACGATCACGCTGTTACCAGCGGCGAGCGCCGGCGCGACCTTCCATGCCGCCATCAGCAGCGGGAAGTTCCAGGGCACCACCGCGCCCACCACCCCGATCGGCTCGCGGACGATCAACCCCAGCGCGTCCGGTCCGGTGGGCGCCACGGCGTCGAAGACCTTGTCGATCGCCTCGGCGTACCAGCGGAACGTCGCGATCGTGTCGGGCAGGTCGACCTCGCGGCAGTCCGTGATCGGCTTGCCCGCCTCGAGGGAGTCGAGCTTCGCCAGCTCGTCGAGGTTCGCCTCGATGGTGTCCGCGAAACGGAGCAGGACCTTCTTGCGATCGGCCGGCGCCCGGCGCGACCAGCGCCCGTCCTCGAACGCTCTCCGCGCCGCCGACACCGCCGCATCGATGTCAGCCGCGTCGCCGGCCGCGACGTTCGTGATGACCTGCCCCGTCGCCGGGTTCTCGGTGGCGAAGGTGGCGCCGGACGCCGCGTCACGGAACTTGCCGTCGATGAAGGCCTGGGTTCGATAAGCCGGAGGGGCAGCGGTCGCCACGGTTGACTCCTCGGGAGGTGGTTCGTTCATTGTGGCTGAAGCGCGGGCCGGGGGATGCTCGCCGCTCACCCAAGCCCTCCGGGCGTCAGGCGCGCCCGGCCGACCCGGCGGGAGCGGAAACACCAACCAGCGCCTTGCCGCAGTCCTCGATCGGCAGGCACTCGGCGGCGCTCGTCGCCGTGGAACGCTTGGGCCGAGGGGCCAGGAAGGCGCCGACATAGACACCGGCGAGCAACACGAGCCCGCCCGCGACTAGGGCAAGCGAAAACCGCTCGCCGGTGAGCACCGTCGCCACGCCGACGCCGACGAACGGCATCAGGAGCGTCGTATACGAGACGGCCGAGGCGGTCCACCGCTCGAGTGCGAACACGTACAGGCTGAACAGGGCAACGGAGCCGAGCAGGACGAGGTAGCCGAACCAGAGCCAGGTAGCGGTCGTCGCCGGCAGTGCCGGGGTCTCGCCGACGACGAAGGATATGGACAGGTGGATGGCGCCGGCCGCGAGCATGGCCACTGCGTTCGTGGCGATCGGATCACTTCGCGGGATGGCTTTGACGATGACGGCCGACTCCGCGATACACAGGACCCCGGCGACCACGAGCAGCAGCGCCCCCAGTGGGACGGCTGCAGCGAGCTGGTCGGCGAAGACGATCCCGACTCCCGCCACCGCGATCACGCCACCGACCAGGCCCGCGATCGAGAAGCGCTCCTGGCGCTGGGCGATGGCCAGCGCGTAGGTCGCGAGCGGCGTCAGCGCGATCAGGCTCGCCGCCGTTCCGGCGGGAACGTCGCGGAGCGCTGGATAGACGAATCCGAAGGCTGCGGCCAGGCCGACCGTCCCGTAGGCGACGGCTCCCGCGAGGCCACGCCCGCGCGGGAACCGGCGTCGTCGAGCGAGCGTGATTCCGGCGAGGATGAGTCCGGCAGCGATGAAGCGGGCGCCGGCGCTCCAGAACGGGTCGAGCTCCGCCACCGTCTGGCGGACCGCAATCGCGTTGAGGCCGCCGAAGACGGCGACCGCGAGGAAGGCGGCGACCGTTGCGCGGTCTGGAGATCCCGCGGGACGCGAGGACATTGGAGAACTCTACAGCGGCGCGGCGCCGTACCGGCTAGGGGATCGGCGCGAGGTCGAAGAGGGAGGTCCGCATCATCGCGTCGCCGGTGGGGCGATTGGCGTTGAAGATCGAGCGGAAGACGTCGCCGGAGACTTTCTTCGTCGCGCCATCGGCGCCGATCAGGGTCACGCTGATGAGCCGGCCCGAGACGCCGCGGTGTTGGAGATCGAGCGCCACCAGGGTGCCTACGTTGGAGCGCGAATCGGCGGCGAACCACGCCTGGATCTGCGCCAGCGTGTAGGTCTTCGTCTTCCACGTGTCGTACGGCGATGCCACGTCGAACGCGGAGCCGTCGGCGCGCCGGTCCATCGACCCGCGCAGGTAGCTGTAGACGCCCGCCACCTTGCCCCCGGTCGAGGACACGAATACGTTCTCGTTGTGCTCCGTCGCGCCCCCGCCGGCGGAGTGGAAGAGCGTATTGGCGATCCCCCCGCCGCTCGTTCGGACGACGACGTTGGCGGTTGCGTTGATGGCCGCGGTCGCCCCGGCCTTCTCGGCGAGGTACCCCCGGTAGACCTGGGACCGGGTGTCGTCGTAGATATCGAACGCGCCGGTGGTCGGGTGGAGCCGGTAGTAGGCGTACGAGCGCGCGGCGATCGCCTGCGCCCGGACGGCCTCGACCGGCCACGTGGACGGGACCTCTGCCGGCACAACGCCCTTCAGGTACGACTCCATGTCGAGCAGGTTGATGGCCTTGACGGTCGAGGTTCCATTCTTCTTCCCGATCAGCCGCAGCACGCCGCGGTAGCGGTCGTACGCCGAAGGCTTCGACCACAGCTGGAGCGTCGCGCTGGAGCCTGCCGCCGGACGGACGCGGATGCTGTTCGACGACGACGCGCTGTGGAGCGTCGTGCCGTCGGTCGCGGTGACGAGGACCCTCCAGGTCGTCGTCGTGCCCGACACGGTCGGCGTGAATCGGAGCCGCGCGCCGGCGGGGAAGACCTTGGCCACGCCGTCGATGGACCAGGTGCCACCCCGGCCATAGACCTGGACCGGGTTCGTCGAGGTGGCCTTGAACGCGTGGAGAACCTTGACGCGAACCTGGCTGTTCGTCTTCGTGCCGAGCGTGGTGCCCTGGTAGTAGTGGGCCAGGATCTCGGCCGCCGACTGTCCATCGAGCGCCCGGCCGTGCGCGCCGTACTGCGACAGCCCGACGCCGTGGCCGTAGCCGCGGCCGTAGAACGTGATGCTCGCGGGGAGCGTCACCGGGCCCGGCGTGGCGGTCGGGTCCGGCGTGATGGTGGGCGTGGGGGTCGGGGGAGCCGGCGTGGTCGTCGGCTCCGGCGTGGCCAGGGGATCCTGGGTGGCGCCGGGATCCGCGGTCGGGGAGGGGACGGGCGTTGGAGCCTCGGTTGCGGCGGGCGCGACGGTGGGCGTGGGCGGTGCAGTCGGCGCGGCGGTGGGGGTGACGACGGTCTTGAACAGCTTGCTCGCGCCGTACAGGTAGCTGACGCCGTAGAGTGACGACACGCTCTTGCCGTTGATCGCGCTGATCTTGTGCCAGCTCGAGCCGGACAGCGACTTGCCGTTGCACGACGTCCAGTAGCTGCCGCCGCTGACGGTCGAGACGACCGTGATCTTGGCGCCCCGATTGACCATCGTCTTCTTCGCGTACGTGGTCGAGGGGCCCTTCCGCAGGTTCACGGCGTCGCACTTGGGCGTCATGGTCGTGGCCGCGAGCGTGCCGGTCGTGGTCAGGCCGAGCAGGAGGACCGCGGTGATCAGCGCCGTGACGACCGAGGCTCCCCGCGCGCGAGACCGCGCGAGGCGAGGGGCAGCACGTTCGGGCGCGGCGTGAAGCGGCACGTCGGGAGAGTGACCCACCGGTGCGGCCGCGGCCATGGCCCGAAGGTGCCATTGGCCACATGACCCCAGCGGACCCCACCAGACGCCCGGCGGCGCCCCGGCTAGTTGGAGCGGGCGGCGACCTGGACGGCCTGGAAGCGCGCGCGGGCCAGCACCTCGTCGCCGACGGATGCCACCGCGGAGTACATCCCGGCGGCGGGAATCGACAGCGGCCCGTTCACGGCGAACACGATCCGCAGGTCCGCGCCGGCGGTGGCACCCGGCGGGCGTCCCGCCTCGAAGTCGGCGCCGATCGTCGGGTCCATGACGTTGCCGTCGGCGTCCTCGAAGTGCACGTCGAGGTGGTGTCGCCGGTTCGTCTCGTTCCAGTCGACGTCGATAGCGACCGCGATGCCGACGATCAGCTGCGCGGGGAACTCCGGGAAGCGGAGCACGTTCCAGGCGCCGCCGAGGATGTACAGCTTGCCGTCGACCGCCTGCGCGCTGTCGGCGAGCATCAGGGCGTGGATGTTCATGCGGCCAGTATGCGGCCCGGCGTCCTCGAGGCCGGGCGGAACGCGGCGCCGTGGCCCGGGATGATCAAATCGGCAACCTCGAGGATGGCCGCGCGCGGCGCGAAGCTGCTCGGCGTCGTCGGGCGACTCGTCGTCTCCGCGTTGAACCAGCAGTGCGTGCACAAGGAAGCGCGATCCGGTCGCCAGACCGATACGCGCAAACACGCCCGCGCAGAGGCCGATGAGCGGCTTGCCAACGGCGTGCCGCAGGTCATGGTCGATGACGGCCGAGGTGGCATCCGCCGAGACACCGGGTGACCGGGTGGCGGACTGGCCTATGCTGAGGCCCATGGGCATGCCGTTGCCACTCGTCCAGACCGGCACGGTGCGGGGCTGCTGCCCGCTGGACTGCCAGGACACGTGTTCGTGGCTCGCCCACGTCGAGGACGGCCGGGTCGTGCGGGTGGAGGGTGCCAAGGACCATCCGATCACCCGCGGCGCGCTGTGTGCGAAGGTCAACGACTATCAGGAGCGAACCTACGCACCCGACCGACTCCTGCACCCGCTGCGGCGCATCGGAGCCAAAGGTGACGGCGCGTTCGAGCGGGTCAGCTGGGACGACGCGCTCCAGCTGATCGCGGACAGGTTGGAGACCGTGAGCGCGGTCCACGGCCCGGCGGCGATCCTCCCGATCAACTACCTCGGGTCGATGGGCGTTGTCTCGAGGCGGGCACTCTTGCGCGTCTTCAACGCCCTTGGAGCCTCGCGGTCCCACGGCAGTGTCTGTGGCGCCGCGGGTAATGTCCTCGAAGCGGAGGGCCATCCCCGCGGCTTCGACCCCGAGGAGCTGGTCCATGCGCGCTTCGTGCTGATGTGGGGCAGCAACCTGCTGTCGACCGCCCACCACGCCTGGGCCTTCATCGACCAGGCGCGCAAGCGCAACGGCGCACGCATCGTCGCCATCGATCCCATTCGCACGCGAACCGCGAAGGCGTGCGATGAGCACATCTCGCTGCGCCCGGGGACCGACGCGGTCCTCGCCGCGGGCTTCGCCAACGTCATGTTCCGCGAGGGTCTTGCGGACGTTGACTTCGCAGATGGGGTCACGCTGGACCTCGACGCCTACCGCGCCGCGGTGGAGAGCTGGACGCCGGACCGGGTGGCTGCGGCGACCGACGTCCCCGCCGACGTCATCGCGCGGTTGGCAAGGGAGTTCGCCGCCGCTCGACCGGCCGTGATCCGCTGTGGCATTGGTCCCCAGCAGACGGTCCGGGGCGAGTCGATCGTTCGGGGGCTGTCCGCGCTGGCGATCATCGGCGGGCACTGGCGCCTGCCCGGCGGCGGCCTGTTCATCGAAACCGGGCCGGTCATGGACGAGGGCGCCGCGGCCCGCCCCGACCTCAACCCCCGGGAGGTCCGCAGCCTCGACATCGCGCGCCTCGGCGAGACGCTCACGAGCACGACGCTCCAGCCGCCGGTGAAGGCGCTGGTGGCATGGAACATGAACCCCGCCGTGACCCAGCCCGACGCGGGCCTGGTTCGGGCGGGCCTCGCGCGCGAGGACCTGTTCACCGTCGTACTCGAGCATTTCATGACCGACACTGCCCGCTACGCGGACGTCGTCCTGCCGTCAACGACGCAGCTCGAGCACTTCGACGTCGTGGGCTCGTGGGGCCACCAGTACATCTCGCTCAACGAGCCGGCGGTGGCGCCGGAAGGGGAAGCACTGTCCCACGGCGAGATCGCCAGGCGCCTGGCGACTCGCCTGGGTCTGACCGACCCGGCGCTCCACGAATCGGACGAGGCCATTGCGGCTTCCGCGTTGCCGGCGGGGGTGACACTCGAGATGCTCAGGGAGCGCGGCTACCGCAAGAGCCCGGCCGGCCGGCCGGGCTTCCCGAGCAAGGTCCGCCTCGCGGACGAGATCACCGCGCCGGAGCGCCCCGATGACGGCCGGTTGCAGCTACTGACACCGAAGTCGCATTGGTTCCTGAACTCCACGTTCGCCAACATGCCGCGCCAGCGCGGGCAGATGGGACGACCGACCCTTGAGGTCCACCCTCTGGACGCGGAGGCCCGCGGGCTCGCCGAGGGTGACGAGGTGGAGGTCCGAAATCATCAGGCGTCGCTGCGGGCCTGGATCAAGGTGACCGACGCGCTCCACCCGGGCGTCGCCGCGCTGCCCGGCAAGTGGTGGGGTACCGCGACCGACTCGGCCGCCGTCGCGAATCTGCTCACGCCCGCTGCATGGGCGCCACACGGCCAGCCGGCCTACAACGACATCTTCGTCGACATACTCTCGGTGCCGGCCCGGATCTGAGCCGCCGCCATCCCGGCGGGTCCGACCTCACGACCGCTCGACTCTCACCGATGGCGGTACGCGATCTCCCAGCGCGTCACCCACGTGGCGCCATCGTCGGGGCTGAATTCCCAGGTCCAGCGGAAGCGATCGGCCTCGACGTCGCGGAACACCATCCGCTGGCGCGCGGCCGGGCCGCGCTCCGGTGCGGCGCGGGCGAAGGCGAAGGAGCCATCGACGGTGTCGCCGACGAGGTCGAAGTAGCTGCCCTGGTCGTCGACCCACGTCTGGCGCCAGAGCCCGCGCCCGGCGTCGAACACGGACCAGCTCCGACCCTGCATAGCGCCGCTGCCGTCGGGGTCCGGCGCAGCCTCGAATTCCTCGAGGATCACCTTGTCGGCCAGGATCCGGGAGAGGCGATTCGTCCCGTGGCCGCCATCCCAGGTGCACTCCCATTCGCCCAGCCAGAAGTCGAGCTCCGTGCCGTCGAACGCGGGTCGGTCCAGATCGTCCACGAGGGCAGGATAGGGAGCGTGGCGGAAGGGGCCAGTCCGCTGGCTATGCTCTCGCCGTGACGCTCCCAGGGGCCCTGTACGAACGAGCGCTGGCGAGGCTCGCCGCAGTCGGCGCCGACCCCGGCGACGACGAGGACACGCGCCTCCGCAAGGCCCTCCTCGTCGGCATCGCCATCCTGATCCTGCCTATCGCGGGCACCTGGGCCGTCCTGTACGTCGCGTTTGGGGCGTGGACGGGCCTGGTCGCCGTCGTCTACGCCGCCGTGTCGGTCACCTCGATCATCGTCTTCTCGCGGACGCGCGACTTCGGGCAGCTGCTGAACATCCAGCTCGCGGCGATCGCCCTGGCCCCAACTTTGTCGATGGTGCCCATCGGGGGCTTGCTCCCGACCGGCGGCGTGGGGCTGTGGGGGATCATGGCGCCACTCGGCGCCCTGGTGTTCCGGGGCGTCGGCGCCGGCATCCGCTGGTTCATCGCCTGGCTCGTCCTGTTCCTGGGCTCGGGGATCGCCGCCGCCCTGCTGGGCAGCGAATCGCCGATGCCCGCCTGGTTCTCAGCGTTGATGCTGGCGCTCAACATCGCGGTCGGTGGAACGATCGTGTTCACGCTACTGGCGCTGTTTGCGAAGCAGCGCGAGGACGCGCTGGCCGCGCTTCGCGTCGAGCAGGCGCGCTCCGAGAACCTGCTCCTGAACATCCTGCCGGGCTCGATCGCCCAGCGGCTCAAGGCCTCTCCCGGGACGATCGCGGACCAGATCCCGGCCGCTTCGGTGCTGTTCGCGGACGTCGTCGATTTCACGCCGCGATCCGAGGGCCTGTCGGCGGCGGAGGTGGTGGGGCTGCTCGACCGCCTGTTCAGCCATTTCGACGCCCTCGCCGAGCGGTACGGGCTCGAGAAGATCAAGACGATCGGCGACGCGTACATGGTCGCGTCGGGGGTGCCGGATCCGCGGGCGGACCACGCCCGGGTTCTGGCGTTGCTCGCCCTCGACATGGTCGACGCAACGAGGGGCGACGGCGGCGTCGGCGACCTTGGTCTCGAGCTCCGGATCGGCATCAACTCCGGGCCGGTCGTCGCCGGCGTTATCGGCCGGAAGCGGTTCCTCTACGACCTCTGGGGCGACGCGGTCAACACCGCGAGCCGCATGGAGTCGGCCGGCACCCCCGATCGGATCCAGATCACGCGAGCCACCTACGAGCTGATCAAGGACGAGTTCGAGTGCGAGCCGCGAGGCACGGTGACGGTGAAGGGCAAGGGCGAGATGGAGACCTGGTATCTCGTTGGCCGGCGCGCCGCCGCAGTGCCGGCAGGGCCTGCGCCGATTGCGGCGTCCTAGATGGGCTCGGCCCGCGCCCGGAGCGATGCGACGCGGATCCTCACCGACGCCCGCAAACAGATGTACCGACTCCTCTCCGAGGACGAGGACGCATCCACGGACGACGTCGAAGCCGATCCCGCCTGATCGCCGGCCTTCCCGGCGGCCGCCTGACCAGGCGCCTGCCGGGATCAGCCGTCGGCCGCTGGCCTACCCTAAGTGGCGCGAAGGAGGGACCTCTCATGCCGATGTATCTCACCAGGTTCAGCTACACACCCGAGACGTGGGCTCGGCTCATCAGCAAACCCGAGGATCGACGCTTGGCCGCGAAGGCGTACATCGAGTCCGTGGGCGGCAAGTTGCACGGCTTCTGGTACGCCTTCGGGGAGCATGACGGCTACACCCTCTGGGAGGCACCCGACAACGTCTCGATGGCCGCTGTTGCGGTGGCGATCGGCGCCGGCGGTGCACTGACCTCGCTCGAGACGACGGTGCTCATGACGGTCGAGGAGACGCTCGCCGCGCTCGAGCAGGCCGGGTCGGTGAAGTACAAGTCGCCGGGCAGCTGACGACCGACGCCTGTCAGTCCTCCGGCATCGACCGGCGATCGCCGACCGGCCCGGTCACACCTGGGAACGCGAGCGTGCCCGCGGCGACCCACCACTCCATGAGGTCGTAGGCGAGCCGGCCGGCTCGCACCGACGGGTCGCCGTCGCTAAGGCGCGCGGCCTCGGCCAGGTCGCAGGCGAAGATCGTCATCCCGCGCATGCTGACGTCGGACTGCGCATCGAACGGCCCGTTGGCGACGACCACGCCTTGCCGCTTCAGCTCCGCGCGGTAGGCGAGATGCCGCGCCTGGAGCGCGCCCAGCTCCTCCTCCGACATGTCCGGCGCATCCGCCGGCCGCCGCAGCACGACGAGCGTGTACACGTCGAACGCATCCGGAATGTTCGGGTCGCGTGGCATGGTGCGCGGCAGGATATCGCGCTCACAAAGGAAGGCACCAACCGCCTCACTGTGTCCCGCGATCTCGGGA
>DATKBR010000010.1:0-15915 GCA_035513775.1 Candidatus Limnocylindria bacterium | reverse complement strand
ACGACGCTGCTGGACAGACTGCGCGCATCAGCCCGAACCGCTCGCCGGCGACGCCGACGACCGCCCGGCCGATCAGCGGGAACACCACCTCTGGCGGCTCGTCTCGATGCTCGACGTCGAGGGAGCGGCGGACGAGCATGTCCCTGGCGGCCGCCAGGATCCGTGCCTCGGCACCGGGCCGTGGCTCCAGCTCCATGCTATGGAGCAGTGACGCCCGCGATCCGAAATGCCGGTAGAAGGTGGCCCGCGAAACGCCCGCCCGACCGGCAATGACGGCGACGGGGGCGCTCGCGTCCTCGGCAAGGACCTCCCGAGCCGCGGACATCACCTGGCGCCTGATGGTCGGGTCCGCGGCGAGGGCTGGCACGCCCGTGAACCTAGGTTGGACTCCTTGTCCCGTCAAGTCTCACGGTGTCGCGAACTCCGGTTGGTTCGTTCGCCGCGTCTCGATGGCTTCTCGGCCGAGCGCCGGGGCTTCCTTTCGTCTCCGGCGATGCCTGTGGGGTAATCAGGCCCAGACGGGATACCGCCGGGGCGGCCCGAGAACCTGATGCTCCCACTGGCATCACGGGGAGTTCGGCTCGTCGGCGCGGCGTTCGGGACTCCGGCGGAGTGCGGTTTGCGACCTCCGCGCACCGGTCCAGACCATGCGCTGGTGCCACCGAGCGCGGCGAGACCCTTGATCTCCGGCGCCTTGAGGTTGCGTGCCCTGCCGGAACGGAGGTCGCCGAGCCGTACGATGCCGATGCGCACGCGGACGAGCCGCAGGATCGGGGCGTCGACGGCGCCGAACATGCGCCGGAGCTGGCGCTTCCAGCCCTGGGCGAGGGTCGCGCGGTACCAGACGAAGTTGTGGTCAGGAGCTGGGTCAAGGGCATCGGCGAGCTGGCGGTTCTCAACGGATGTGGTCGCCCGCAACGGCGCCGAAAGCTTGCCCAGGCCCTCGTCGAGGCGGATGCCGGCGTTGAGCAACCGCACCTGCTCGGGGACGAGCGGCTGCGCCAGCGCCAGCGCGTACTCGCGCTCCACGCCGAATCGCGGGTGGAGCACGCGCTCCGCCCAGTCGCCGTCGTTGGTGAGCAGGAGCAGGCCCTCGGAATCGAGGTCGAGGCGACCCACCGGGTACAGGCGGGTGCCATCCGGGAAGAGGGCCGTCGGGATCAGGTCGAGGACTGTCGTGTCGGCGTGCCGGTCGCGCGTCGTCGAGGTCACACCTGCCGGCTTGTGGAGCGCCACGTAGGCGCGTGCCACGCCGACGCCGATGGGCGTCCCGTTGACGTCGATGGTGGAGACCATCGGGTCGACCTTCTGGCCAACGACGGCAACCTTTCCATCGATGCGCACCCGGCCGGTGGCCACGAGCACCTCGGCCTGGCGGCGCGAGGCGACGCCCGCGGCGGCGATGACCTTCTGGATGCGTTCTTCGGGCATGTCGAGCCTCAGCTGCCCGTGGCTTCGCCCAGGGGCGTGCCGTCACGATTCGGCGAGTCGTCGTCGTCGAGCGGGAGCAGCAGCGTGCCGCCCTCCTCGGCCAGCCGGGCGGCGACGTCGGCGTCCAAGGTCGGAAGGTCGTCGAGGCTCTCCAGCCCGAAGCGCTCCAGGAACTCGAACGCCGTCCCGTACAGGATGGGGCGGCCGGGCGCGTTCGACCGGCCAAGCTCCACCACGAACCGGCGATGCAGGAGGCTGCGCAGCGTGTGGTCAGAGTCGACGCCGCGAACGCGCTCGACGGCCGCCCGAGTGACCGGCTGGCGGTAAGCCACGATCGCGAGGGTCTCCAGGCCGGCCGGCGACAGGCGTACGGCATCCGTCCCCACGTAGCGCGCGACGACGGCGCCGGCCTCCGGGGCGGTCGCAAGCTCCACGCGATCCCCGACCGAGAGCAGCCGGATGCCGCGCCCACGAAGCGAGACCTCGAGGTCGCCAAGGCGCTCGTCCACGGTTGCCGCGTCGACGCCGGCGATGGCCCCGATCTCCCGCCTGGACAGAGGCTTCTCGGCGACGAACAGGAGCGCCTCCAGCGACGCCTCGGTGAGCTCGCCGGGGGCCGGGCGCTCGGTCGCATCGCCGCCAACGGTCCTTGCCGCGTTCTTCGGCGTCTTGGTGGCGGCACCATCTCGATCGGCGGCGGCGCCATTCGGACCCTGGGAGGCGTTGCCCGCGAGCATGTCGGCCGTTGATTCGGTCATGCGAACGATTCCAGCGACTCGTCGAGCGGGTCATGCTCGACGTCGACTGCGACCCCGGCGGCACGGCGCTCGTCGGCGGTGGTGAGCCGGGCGCTGATCGGCCCGAACGGCTCGGCCTGCTCGACCACGAGCTCGCGCCGCTTCATGAGCTCCAGCATCGCGAGGAAGGTCACGGCGACCACGACCCGGTCCCGGACCCCGCGCAGCAGGTCCTGGAGCACGACGCTCGGAACGCCGCGGAGGGCGAGCCTGATGATCGACGCGCGCTGGGCGAGCGTGATCGAGCGGGGCACGATCTCCGGTGGCGGCTCCGGCTCGGGGAGCACTTGGACAAGGCCGTCGACGGCGCGAACGAGTACTCGGGGGTCGATCGGCGGCGTCGACGGTGCTGACACGGCGCCGGCGACCCCGGCGGCGAGCGCGGCGGCGGGTTCGCGGCGGAACAGGCCGTGTCGCTCGATGGCGCCGGCCTGGAGCGCAACGCCGGCGTCCCGGAAGGCGCGGTACAGGAGCAGTCGGGCGCGTAGCTCCGCCTCCGGATCGACTCCCTCATCTTCCAGCTCGATAGCGGCGTCCGCCGGCGGCCTCGGCAGCATCGCGCGGCTCTTGATGAGGATCAGTTGGCTGGCCACGGCGACGAACGAGCTGATGCTGCTCATTCGGTCGTGCTCGATCGTCGCGAGCGCCTCCAGGTACGCCTCCGCAACGCCGCCGAGCGGGACCGTCAGGACGTCCAGCCGGCGCGCCTCGATGAGCGAGAGCAGCAGCCCGAGCGGTCCCTCCCACTCGGCGATCGCAACGTGCGTCGCCCAGTCCCGGCCGCGGCCCGGCTCGATCCTGACGACCGGCCCGCCGGCCGCCGCGGCGGATTCGAGCGTAGGCGCCGCCTCGGTCTCGATCGTCTCGACCACGTCAGCTCGCCTCGTCCGCAAGGCGCAGCCGCTCCCCTGCCTCTGGGTCCCGCGGGTCGCTCTGCCAGCGGATCAGCTCCACGGTCCTCGCGGAGCAGCCGGCCGCCTCGGCCATCTGCGCGGAGACCTCTGCGTGCTCACGCAGCCGCACGAGCGAGCGGCGCATGCCCGGCAGCCAGCCAACGAGTCGCTCCACCCAGGTCATGCGGGCCTGGCCCAGCGAGAACACCACCCGGGGCACGAGGCTCGTGTCGCCCTTGCCGGCATCGTGGAGGAGTCCGGCGAGGAGCACCTCGGGATCGTCCGTGCCGCCCGCGCAGAGGGCCGCAGCGACATCGAGCCCGTGGCGCCGGTCAGCAGCGTGCATCCCATCGAACACGGCCAGCTGGGCGGGGCTCAGCCAGGCCGCGAGCGAATCTCGCTCCCGTGCCGGCACGCGAGCGAGGACGTGCCGCTTCGCCTGCCGGACATTGCCCGCCCACCATCCGGCGGAACCGGGCCTCACGCCCCGACCAGGAGCCGCTGGAGCGGGAAGAGCAGCTCGCTGAACACGACCCCGATGAGCGTCTGCCCGCCGAGGATCGGCAGGAACATGGCCGCGATCAGGATGAGGAAGCCGTACTGCTCCAGGACCGGCCGGACCTGCCAGGCGGTTCGCGGATCCATGAAGGCGAAGAGCACCTTGGACCCATCCAGCGGCGGGATCGGGATGAGGTTGAAGACCATCAGCACGAGGTTGATGAGCACGAAGAAGTCCAGGAACGGCACGAGCAAGCCGGCGTCCATGCCGGTGGCGTTGATGTAGCGCAGCGGGATCGCGGCCGCAATCGCCAGGATCAGGTTGGAGATGGGCCCGGCGACCGAGACGATCGCCTCGCCCCAGCGGCCGCCCTGGAGGTTCATCGGGTTGTACGGCGTGGGCTTGGCCCAGCCGAACCCGAAGCCGGTGAACATGACCGTGACAGCCAGGAGCAGGCCACCCATCGGGTCGAAGTGGGAGCGTGGATCGAGCGTCAGCCGGCCCATCAGCTTCGCGGTGCCGTCGCCGAGCCGGTATGCGGCCAGCGCGTGCGCGAACTCGTGGATCGGGAAGGCCACGAGGAACATGACCGCGAGGACGGCGCCCTTGATCAGGAATTCCTCGGGTGACGGAACCCGCATGCGGCGCTCCTCTACAGCCGGCCGAGGAGGTCGGCCTTCTTCGCCTCGTACTCCTCCGTAGTGATCGCGCCGCGGTCGCGTAGGTCCGCGAGGCGGCCCAGGGAGCTCGTGATCTCCTCGGAGCTCATTTCCCGCCGCGACGGACGGGTTGGCGCAGACTCCGCTGAGGGCGCGCCCGGCGCGGCCGCAGGCGTCGAGGCGGGTGCGGCCGCCGGCGTCGAGGCCGCGGGCGCGCGCAGCGGCGGGCCTGGGATCTGGAACGATTCCTGCTCGAGCCGGAACTTCTGGTCGAGCATCGTGCGCTTGAACTGCTGGGCCTCGGCGAGCATCCGGAGCCGATCGACCGACTGGTCGTTCGCGGTCAGGATGTCGAGGTCGCCGTAGCCGAGCATCCGGCCGAACACGTTCTGCTCCAGGACCGCGTCGTTGATCTTCTCGAGCGAGCTGTCCGCGGATCGCTTGTTGAGGATGCCCTCGACCACCATCACGCGCCGGTTCGTGACCACGTAGTCCTGCGCGTACCAGCTCAGGTAGATCTGGGTTAGCCAGGCGAGCCCGACCACGAGGAGGCCGAGCCCCAGCCAGCCGAACAGGTCGCGGGCGAGACCAGGCTCGAGCTGGAGATCGAGGACGACGAGCACCAGGGCGGCGATCAAGATTGCCCACGCGACGCGTCCATCGACAATGGTGGCCAGGAAGTGCTGCCGGCCCCGCATGGCGACGCGTTCGCCATCTGCCAGGAGCTTGTCCGCGTAGCGTGCCACCCGTACTCCTCCCCTATGCCCTCGGATGCGCCCGAGCATAGACCTCGCGGATCCGCTCACCCGTCACGTGGGTGTACAGCTGCGTGGTGCTGATGCTCGCATGTCCCAGCAATTCCTGAACGATGCGCAGGTCGGCGCCGCCCTCCAGCAGGTGCGTCGCAAACGAGTGGCGCAGGGTGTGCGGGCTGACCCGGCTGGATAGCCCTGCCCCGGCAGCCGCCCGCTTCACCATGGCCCACGCCTGCTGCCGGGCGAGGCGGCGGCCACTGCGTCCCAGCAGCAACGGGCCGCCGCGGACCGGCTCCACGTGGTGGGCCGCGACGAGCGCCGCGCGCGCCTCCGCGAGCCACGCGCGGATCGCATCGAGTGCCACCTCGCCCACGGGCACGAGCCGCTCGCGATCGCCCTTGCCGATGACGCGCACGAAGGCGCCGTCGAGGGACAGGTCCTCGAGGTCGAGGTTGAGCGCCTCGGAGATGCGCAGGCCCGCCGCGTACAGGAGCTCCAGCAGCGCCCGGTCGAGCTGGGCGTCCTCGGCGGGAGCTGCGAGCAGGCGCTCCACCTCCGCCTGGGTCAGCGTCTCCGGCAGTAGGCGCGGCATCCGGGGCAGGTCCAGATGGGCCGCGACGTCGATGCCGATGAGCCCCTCGCCGAACGCGAACCGGTAGAAGCCCTTGATCGCCGCGGCGCGGCGGCGGAGGCTGGTAGGCGCGAGGCCGGGATCGAGACGCCGGCCGCGCCGGGTGCGCGCGGCGAGGTAGCGCTGCGCCGCGCCGGGGCCGTCTGCCCAATCGCGCGCCGTGCCGCGGGCGTCGGCGAAGTCGGCGAGGTCGCCGCGATAGGCGCGAATGGTCGCGGGGGCGAGGCCTCGCTCGCTGGCGAGGAAGGTCAGGTACGCCTCGACCGCGTGCTCGAGGCTGCGTGGCGAGGCCTCGGCCACGATCGGTCCCCCCGCCGGGCTCAGACCGGGACGACCGGGCGGCCGCGCCACGCCTCGGCGGCGTCGAGCAGCTCTCGTGCCGAGGCCAGGGCCGCCGAGGCCGGGGGGGCCGCGGGCGGGTCCGAAACGAGATCCCGCGGATCCACCTCGCCCAGGTCGATCGGCCCATCCGGATCATCCGCGTCCATGCCGGGCCCCACCGCGACGAGGCCGCCGCGGCCGGTGAGCGGAGCGTCTCCGTCGGCCGTGCCCGCGGCGTCTGCGGAGCTGGTCCCGGCGGCGGCGGTCCCGGTGGCGCCACCCAGCATGGCCGCGAGCTCGACGATCCGGCCTTCCCGGTCCAGTCGCTCGATCTCCGTGATCGTCCGGCCGTCGCGCTCTCGCTTCGCGATGCGGTAGTGGGCGTCGGCATGGGCGGCGATCTGCGGCAGGTGGGTGACCACGAGGACCTGGTGGTTGCGGGCGAGCGCCCACAGGCTGCGCCCGACCGGGTCCGCAGTTCGCCCGCCGATCCCGGCGTCGACTTCGTCGAACACGAGCGTAGGGGTCTCGTCGGCCGCGGCGAGGACCTGTTTGATCGCGAGGGCAACGCGCGACAGCTCGCCGCCTGAGGCGATCTTCGCCAGCGGGCGCGGCGGCTCGCCCGGGTTCGGCGCGAATCGGAACACCACCTCGTCGGCGCCGGTAGCGTCGAACGGCACCGCGTCGCCGTCCAGCTCGATCGCGGCCTCCCCCGCGCCCGCAGTGCGCCGCCCTACGCCAACCCCGAAGGCGCCCGCCCGGATGCCAAGGCTGCGCAGGGCCTCGTCCGCCGCAACACCGAGTCGCTCCGCGGCGGCCCGCCGGCTGGTCGACAGCGCGGTCGCGGCGAACGCGACGCCGGCAAGGAGGCGCGCGTCGTCCGCCTCGCGGCGCCGGCGCTCGTCCGCCAGGCCCTCGAGCCGCTCGACCTCCGCGGCGGCCTGCCCACCATGCGCGATCACGGCGGCCTCGTCGTCGCCGTACCGGCGCTCCAGCGAGAAGATCTCCGACAGGCGCTCCTCGGCCGCGAGCAGGGCGCGCGAATCATGATCGACACCCTCGGCCAGGCGGCGCACCTCGATCGCGGCGTCCTCGAGCTCCGCCTCGAGGCCCGCCAGCCGCTCGGCCACCGCCTCGAAGCGCGGGTCGATGCGGGCCAGCGAGCGTGCCTCGCGAACGCCGCCCGCCAGCGCGTCCCGCGCCCCGCCGGCGATCGCCTCTCCGGCCCCCTGCCCATCCAGGGCCGCCCGGATCGCCGCGGCGCCACGGGTGATCGCCTCGCCGTGGCGGGCCAGCTCCAGGCGCGCGCGCAGCTCGTCCGCCTCGCCGGCACGGAGGCGCGCGCCGCCGATCTCCTCCACCTCGTGGCGCAGCAGCTCGAGGCGCCGCTCCACCTCGCGGGGCTCCAGCGCGACGTCCGACAGCGCGGCGCGATTCTCGCTCCAGCGCTCGACGGCCCGGGCCATCTCGACCCGCAGGTCCGCGTGGCCCCCGAAGGCGTCGAGCAGCTCGCGCTGCCAGCGCTCGTCGAGGAGGCGCGACTGCTCGTGCTGCCCGTGGATCTCGACGAGCGGCCCCACGGTTTCGGCGAGCCGCGCCGCGGTGACGGCCTGGTCGTCGAGTCGCGCCGTCGAGCGCCCGCTCGCGCCGACCTCGCGCGCCGCGATGAGCGGCTCCGGCAGGCGGTCGAAGAGCGCCTCCACGCGCGCGACGTCCGCCCCGTGGCGCACCAGCGTCGTGTCCGCACGCGCGCCGAGCGCCAGCCCGAGCGCGTCGATCAGGAGGCTCTTGCCGGCGCCGGTCTCGCCGGTCAGCACGTTGAGGCCAGGTTCCAGCTCCAGCCGCAGGCGCTCGATCAGGGCCAGGTCGCGAACCGAGATCTCGAGCAGCCGACCGGTCATGACGGCAGCAACGCGACCTTCTCGCGGAACAGGTCCCAGAACGGCAGGGAGCCCTCCGGCTCGATCAGCCGGACCGGTCGCTCTATCGCGCGCACCTCGACGACGTCGCCCACGGACAGAGGGATGTCCTCGCGCCCGTCGACTGACACCAGCGCCTCGTGCGCGTCGACGATCCGGCACCGGACGACGGCCTCCGGCCCGACCACGACGGAGCGGATCGTGGTCAGGTAGCCGGCGATCGGCGTCACGACGAGATTGCGCGCCGTCGGGCCAAGGATTGGCCCGCCGGCCGAGAACGAGTAGCCGGTCGAGCCGGTCGGCGTCGAGACGACGAGGCCGTCGGCGACGAACGAGGCCAGGTGGCTCGCGTCGATGCTGGTGTCCAGCCGGACTACCCGCGCCAGCGAGCCGCGCGCGATCACGATGTCGTTCAGGGCGAGCAGGCGGTCGCCATCGATCCGCTTGCCGCCGCGCAGGATCTGCCCTTCGAGGGCCATCCGCGGCTCCAGCGTGTAGCGGCCCTCCACGAGGTCGCCAAGGACCCGCTCCAGCTCCCCGGCTTCCACCTTGGACAGGAAGCCGACCTTGCCGACGTTGATGCCGAGGAGCGGCACGTCGTCCTCGATCACCGCGCGGGCGGCCCGCAGGAAGGTTCCATCGCCACCCAGGACGATGAGCGCGTCCGTCGTGGGGAGCTCGCGGTGCAGCGCATCACGATCCGCGGCCTGCGACGCCCAGTGGTCGATGCCGTTGACCTCTGCCCAGCCCCATGCCCGCTCGCGCAGCTCGACCGCCGCGTCGCTGGTCGGGTTGTAGGCGAAGCCGATCCGCCGGACTGCCACGCCGTTGCCGGCCATCAGGCCGCCCTTGGGACGCGGAGGTGGAGCAGGAACTCGCGGTTGCCCTCCGGCCCCAGGATGGGCGACGGGATCGACGCGAGCGGATCGAGTCCGGCGGCGCGGGCAGCCTCGTCGACCTCGCGCAGGACGCGCTCATGAACCGCCGGGTCGCGCACGACGCCGGCATTCGTCTCGCCCCGGCCGGCCTCGAACTGCGGCTTCACGAGCGGAATCAGGTCGCCGCCTCCGGCGCCGAAGGTCGATGCGATAGGCCCGAGCACGAGGCGCAGCGAGATGAACGAGACATCCACGCTGGCAAGCGAGACCGGCTCGGGCAGGCTCGTGGGCGTGAGGGTCCTGGCGTTCGTGCGCTCCATGGAGATCACGCGCGAATCGCGCCGGAGTGCCTCCGACAGCTGCCCGCGACCGACATCAACCGCGTAGACGCGACTCGCGCCACGCTGGAGCAGCACGTCCGTGAAGCCGCCGGTCGACGCGCCGACATCGAGGCAGACCCGCCCCGCGGGATCCACGCCGAAGGCATCCAGCGCCGCCGCAAGCTTGTGGCCGCCCCGGCTGACGTACGGCTCGGGCTGCGTGACCTCAACGGCCGTCTCGGGGTCAACGAGGTCACCCGGCTTCCGATCGAATCTCGCCGCATCGCCGTCCCCCACCCGCACCTTGCCACCGAGCAGCAGCGCCTGGGCACGGGAGCGAGATTCGGCGAGGCCACGGTCGACGATCAGCTGGTCGAGCCGAACCCGGGACACGCGCACGCCCGTCACGGGCTCATGGTGGCACACGCCGCTTCGCCGAGGCTTACCCCGAGACAACCTCAGCCGGCGCGCAGCACCCAGTGGTTGCACTCGAAGTTGCGGCCGGCGTAGTCGGCCATCACCGTGCCGATCATCTCGAAGCCGAACTTGCGACACAGCGCGTTCGATGGCGCGTTGGTCGCGCCGGGATAGGCGTGGATGGCGCCCCACCTCCCGTCCTCTTGCGCCTTGTCGAGGAGGACGCGGAGCGCCTCGCTCGCATGGCCGCGGCCCTGGTGCTCGGGCAGGATCATCCAGCCCGCCTCGCTGACAGCGTCCCCGTCCACGTCGGACGCCCAGATGCCGATCGTCCCGACCGGGCTGTCCCCATCCTCGGGCACGATCACGAACCACCAGTTGCCGTCGTTGGCGATGGTCGCCATCCGGCGGCGGTGCGCGGCCCGCGCTTCGTCGGCCGTCCACGGTCCGCCGAGCTCGGCCATGACTCGCGGGTCCGTATCGAGCGCGACCGTGAGCCACTCATCGTCGGGCGTGCCCATGCGCAGCTCCATGACGCTCGGTCCCCGCGGTGTCAGACCGCCCTGGCGGTCTCGTGCGTGCGGGGAGGCTGCGTCGGCACGAGGGCGAGGGTCGCCACGGCCTCGCGGACCTGCTCCTCGAGCCCCCGTACGTCGAGGCGGAGCACGCGCCGGAGGTCCGCCACCGAGCCGTGATCGACGAATCGGTCGGCGGGGATGCCGAGGATCCAGACGGCCGTGTCGCGCATGGCCGGCTCCGTCATCCGCGACTCCTCGATCGCCTCGAGGACGGCGCTCCCGAAGCCACCGGTGACGACGCTCTCCTCAAACGTGACCACCAGACGCTTGCCGCGCGCCTGGTCCAGGATCAGCTGCCGGTCCAGCGGCTTGACGAAGCGGGCGTTGACGACGCCGATGGACCAGCCGTCCGCGGACATGGCGTCGGCGGCCTCCAGGGCACGTATGGTGATCGGGCCGAAGGTGACGAACAGGACATCGTCGCCTTCGCGGAGCACCTCGCCCTGGCCCACCGGGATTCGGACCGGCTCTACGGATGGGAGGCCGAATCCCGGGTCGCGCGGGTAGTGGAGCGCGAACGGGTGATCCTGCGAGAACGCGGTTCGGACGAGCGAGCGCAGCTCCTGCTCATCCTTCGGGCTCGCGATCACCAGGTACGGCAGCTGGCGCTGGGCCGGGATGGTGAACATCCCCTGGTGGGAGGTGCCGTCCTCGCCCACGAGGCCCGCCCGGTCAACCGCGAGGAGAACCGGCAGGTCGTTCTGGCACACGTCGTGGACGGTCTGGTCGAATGCGCGCTGGAGGAACGTGGAGTAAAGCGCCACGACCGGGCGCATGCCCCCGATGGCGAGCCCGCTGGCCATCGTCACGGCGTGCTGCTCGGCGATCCCGACGTCCTGGAAGCGCGCCGGGAAGGCGGCCTGGAACTTCGCCAGGCCGGTCCCGGTTGGCATGCCCGCGGTGATCGCCACGATCCGATCGTCGTCCTTCGCGAGCTCGATGAGCTCCGAGGCGAAGACAGCGGTGTAGTTGGGCGGCTTCTTCGCGGCGTTCGGCGGCGCGGCCGGCGCCAGCGCGTCGCCGTTCGAGCCGGCACCGTGCGGGCTGCCTGGTGGGATAGTTCTGCCGTCAAACGCATCCGCCTGCGGGGCGAGCTCCATCGGCGGAAGCGCCGCGCCGTGGAACGAGACCTGGTCTGCCTCCGCAGGGCGGTAGCCGCGGCCCTTCTGGGTCCGCACGTGCACGATGGTGGGGCCCTTCAGCTCGAACACCCGCTCGAACGTCTGGAGGAGCGCGTGGATGTCGTGGCCGGGCACGACGCCGATGTACGTAATGCCCAGGTCCTCGAACAACTGGCCGGGGCTGGCGAGGTTGACCACAGAGCGCCGCACGCGCTGGCTCCACATCACCGTCGCCGGCCCGATGACCGGGATCGCGCCCCAGAACCGGTCCCACGCGGACCTGCTCGTCTGCCACGCACCGCTGAGCTTGATCTTGGACAGGTACGTCGAGAACGCCCCGACGGTCGCGCTGATCGACATCTCGTTGTCGTTGAGCACGATGAGCATCGGCGTCTGCCGGTGGCCGATGTCGTTCAGAGCCTCGAGAGATATGCCGGTCATCAGAGCGGCGTCGCCGACGACCACGGCGATGCGCTCCGAACCGTGGCGGATGTCGCGGGCGGTCGCCAGCCCCTCGGCAATGGACAGTCCCGTGCCGGCATGGCCGCCGTCGAACACGTCGTGCTCGCTCTCGCTCCGGCGCGGGAAGCCCCCGATGCCGTCGATCTGGCGGAGCGTGCCGAACCGCTCGAGCCGACCGGTGAGGATCTTGTGCGCGTACGCCTGGTGCCCGGTGTCCCACACGATCCGGTCCCGTGGCGATTCCAGAAGGCGGTGCAGCGCGATCGCGATCTCGACGACGCCCAGCGACGAGCCGAGATGTCCGCCGGTCTTCGCGACGGTGGAGATAATCATCTCGCGGATCTCCCCGGCCAGCGTCGCAAGCTCCGGCTCGCTGAGGCGGCGGAGGTCGGCGGGCCCGGTGAGGCGGGCGAGAATCGGGGCGGACACGGGCTGGAGCGCTCCTCGTGCGAGTCCTGGTGCAGGTCGGCGAGACGGCCCCGGACGGGTGCCGTGTGACGCGCGAGCGCGGTGGAGTGTAGTCCCGGCCGCCGTTCGCTGGTTATGTGATACCACGCCGGCGCACGTTTCGCCGCAGACGCCGCGCCGATCAGCTCGGGTCGACACTCACCGTGGTCGCGCGTGCGCTCCAGGTAAGAGTTCGACAAGCGTTCGATCCGGTCGGCCGTCAGCTCGTCGAATACATACGCCCGGTGCACCAGATCGGCGCCTGACGGCGGGCGCGGACACCCATCTGGTCGATGTCTTGCGCCGCATGCCACGAACCGACGCGCGCGGCCCCCACCTGGTCAAACTCTTACATCCCATGCAAGCCTGCCCGATTTCCTACACCCGGAGCAAGAGATCGACCCGTCGGCGCGGACCCGGCGACTAGACTCGGCTCGTGAATGGGGTCTGGCGACTCGCCGCGAGGCTTGCTGCGATCGGGATGGACCCAACTGCGCCGGCTGAGGTACGGCTTCGCCAGGGGAACCTGATTCTCGCAAGCGTGGCAGTCGCGGTCCTGGCGATCGGCTGGGTCGCGACGTATGCCGCGTTCGGGCTCTGGCTGGCCGCGGCGATTCCCGGGACGTGGATCGTCGTCACCATCGTGGACCTCGCGATCCTAGCGCGGACCCGCCGCTACGGGCCGTTCCAGCGCATCCAGCTCGCCGGGTTGCTCGTGCTCCCGTTCCTGCTCCAGTGGGCCCTGGGCGGGTTCGTCGCGTCGTCGGCGGTCGGGATCTGGGCGTATGTCGCCGCGCTCGGCGCGATCTTCTTCGTTGAACGCGCGATCGCGGGCCGCTGGTTTTTCGCGTTCGTCGCGGGCATCGCGATCTCCGTCGTATTCGAAGGGTTGATCACTCCGGCGTCCGCTCCCCTCCCCGACGCAGTTCGCACGCTGTTCTTCGGACTCAATGTCATCGGCGTCGGGGCCGTCGCCTGGGCGGTGATCGGCTACTTCGTCCTCGAGCGCGAACGGGCACTCGATGCACTCGACCGCGAGCACGCCCGGTCCGAGGAGCTGCTCCTCAACGTCCTCCCACGCCCGATCGCCGAGCGGCTCAAGGCCGGTGCCGGCGTCATCGCCGATGCGCATCCCGAGGTGACCGTCCTGTTCGCGGACCTCGTGGGGTTCTCGCCGATCGCGAGCCGCACGCCACCCGCGGAGCTCGTGGGCCTGCTCGATCGAGTCTTCTCCGCGTTCGACGACCTCGCCGACCGCCACAGGCTCGAGAAGATCAAGACCATCGGCGACGCGTACATGGTCGTCGGCGGCGTGCCGGAGCCGCGGCCAGACCACGCCGAGGCCGTTGCTGCGATGGCCCTTGAGATGATCGCGGCGGCCGAGTCGATGGACGACGATCGCGTCCGACTGCGAATCGGCGTGGACACCGGCCCTGTCGTCGCCGGCGTCATCGGCCGCCGGAAGTTCTCCTACGACCTATGGGGCGACGTCGTGAACATGGCGTCTCGGATGGAGTCACACGGCATCCCCGGACGGATCCAGGTCACCCCCGCGGTGGAGGCGCGACTGCGGGACGGGTTCAGCTTCGAATCGCGCGGCCCGATCGAGGTCAAGGGCAAGGGCCGAATCTCGCCCTTCTTCCTGATGGCTCGCCTCGACGAGGGCGGCGGATCCGGTTCCTAGATCGCGGACTTCTCCCAGACCGAGACGTGCTTCAGGCTCTGGCTCGTGAACGGCTCGCGGTTCCAGTCCGCCCAGCGCTCGCGCAGGCGCATACCCGCGAGCTCCGCCATCAGATCCAGCTCGGCCGGCCAGACGTAGCGGAACGGCACGGACAGCTGCTCGGCGCGGCCCTTCACGATCTCGTAGTGATGCGAGATCAGGCCCTGGTTGGCGACGTCGTACTCGTCGAAGCCGAGATGGGTCGGCTCGACGTTGAAGGGCACGTACCTGGACCCCGGCGGCAGTCGCTGCAGGTCCGGCATGCCGACCTCCACGACGAAGCAGCCGCCCGGCTCCAGGTGCGCCGCCGAGTTCCGGAAGGTCGCGACCTGCGCGGCCTGCGTGGTCACGTTCATGATCGTGTTGAAGACGAGGTACGCGAGCGAGAATCGCCCCTCCACCCTGGTCGTCGAGAAGTCGCCGATGGTCGTGCCGATGGCCTTGCCGCCGGGCTTCGAGTGCAGCCGCTTGACCATCGCCCGCGACATGTCGATGCCGTGGACCTGAACGCCGCGCGCCGCCAGTGGCACCGCGATTCGGCCCGTGCCGATTGCGAACTCCAGAGCCCGGCCGTTTCCCGCGAGCGCGGCCAGGAAGTCGACCGTGGACCGGATCGTCTCCGCCTCGAACTCCGGCCCACCGGACTCGTCGTACCGCCGCGCGACCCGCTCGCCGAAGTACCCGTCCTCGTGCATCCGCCGAGGTTAGGTCACCGGTGAGCTAACCACGCGACTAGGCGGCGGTGATGTCACTCAGCGTCGCGGGCGGAGTCGGGCGAGACGTCGATTGCCTCTAGCGCGCCACCGGCGCGGGTGACGAGCTGCTGGACCTTTAGCTCGGCTTCGGCGAGGAGCTTTGCGCAGCGTTCGTGCAGGGCGACGCCGCGTTCGTAGAGCGCGATCGATCGCTCCAGCGGCTGGCCGCCGGCTTCGAGCTCGGCCACGGTCTTCTGGAGCGCGGCGAGGGCGTCGTCGAACGAGAGGTCGTCGATCGGTGCGTCCGCGCCGTTGGCGCGGTCAGGCTGGTCGGTCACCGGGCTCCTCGTCGTCGGCTTCGGCGCGGTCGAGCGCCCGCGCGATGCGCGGTGCAAGGATCACCATACCGAACCCGACGCCGACCACCGCGGCGATCGCCGCGACGAGCAGCACGAGGCCGATGCCGGCGGTCATCTCCATGGGTTATGTCGCGTCGTCCGCCGTTGCGGGGAACTCGCCGCGGGCGACCCGGATTCGGAGGCGAGATCCGCCGCTCACCTCGGCCGGGTCGCGCACGATCGAGTCGTCGGAAGTGCGGCGCACGATGCCGTAGCCGCGCTCCAGCGTCGCCTGGGGCCCGAGGACCGCGAGCGCCGCCCCGGCCTCCGCGAGCGCGGCGCGGCGCGCCCCGAGCAGGCGTGAAGCGAGATTCGGCAGGGCCGTCGCGAGCCGGTCCTCCGCCACCGAGGCGCTCGCCAGCCGGACTCGGAGCGCGCGCGTGGCGCGATCCAGCAGGTCGCCTGCGAGCTGGCGTGACGCGGCGAGTCGCGCGGCCGGGTGCAGCCGCTCCAGGACTCGCCGCTCTGCGTCGAGCTCCCGCGACGCGCCGACGACCGAGCGCGCCCCCGCGACGCGCATCCGTTCCGCCCCGCGAGCGAGCGCCGACGCGAACTCGGCCCGGTCCGGCACGACCAGCTCCGCGGCGGCGGTCGGCGTGGCAGCGCGCAGATCCGCGGCGAAGTCGGTCAGCGTGACGTCGACCTCGTGGCCCACGCCGCTCACGAGTGGCAGCGTGTGCGCCACGACCGCGCGCACGACCCGCTCGTCGTTGAACGACCACAGGTCCTCCATGGAGCCGCCGCCGCGCGCCAGGATCGTGACCAGCGGCGCCTCGTCCGCCCGTCCCGCCTCCGTGAGCAACTCAGCGTGCCGCTCCACCCGCCGCAGTGCCCGCACGATCGACTCAGGCGCACCCTCGCCCTGCACCTGGCACGCCACGAGGAGGACGCGCGCAAGCGGCCAGCGTCGGGCGAACACGTGGCATACGTCCTTCCACGCGGCCCCGGTCGGCGAGCTCACGACCGCCACC
>DATKBR010000009.1:0-28184 GCA_035513775.1 Candidatus Limnocylindria bacterium | reverse complement strand
GATCCGGTCGGCGATCGCGAAGATCGCGAGATTGACCTCGCTGTAGGACGGGTGCAGGTCGACGACCACCGCGTCCACGAAGTGGCGCGCCTCCAGGATGGCGTCGGCGACGCGGGCCGGCGGAAGGTTCGGGTGGCTCAGCGGGTTCGTCGACAGGGTGGCAACGCGGATGCCGGAGCTGTGCTTCGCGGCCAGGTCGAGGAGCGTCTCGTGGCCGTAGCCCGCGTCCTCGTCGACCCAGCTGTCGGCGGCCGATCGGCCGGTCGGGAGACCCAGGGACAGGCCGACGTGACCGGTCACGGTGTCGGCGTCGAGCAGCAGCACCTGCATCTTCTTGCGGAGCTGGAACACCGCGGCGAGATTCGTCGCGATCGTGGTCTTCCCGACGCCCCCCTTCGGGTTGAACACGGCGAATACAGGGGCGGCGGGCGTCCCCCAGTCGCCATCGAGATGACCGCCGGCGAGCACCTGGTCGTGGCTCGAGGTCGTTGGGGCATGGGCGCGGATCGCCATGGCCTCGATACGCCAGCGCAGTGCGTCCACGCTCCACGGGCGAAGGACGATCTCGTCCGCCTCGTCCATGCCGGCGGCCTCGAGGCCGTCGAGCTCCGCCTCGTGTGCGATGTACACGACCGACAACGCGTCCGCGCGCCCGCGACGTGCCTCCTGCACCCGTGAAGCGACGCCGGCCGGGTCACCGGCGACTTCGACGACCGCGAGCAGTGTCTGTGTGGTTGGCGAGAACGCCTCGGCGAGAACGGCGTCCGGGGCCATCGGTATGGTCCCGAATCCCGCCTCGGTCAGGGAGTCCACGACCTCCGAGCGTTCGGGCTCGGCGAGCGCGACGATGACGGCCGGCCGGGCCGGCTCTACCTGGGGGGTGTTGAGTGCCATCAGGCTGCCGGCTCGCGCGCGACGACGGTGAAGCCGTCGTTCGTTGCGTCGGTCACCTGTGCGGCGAAGCCGTCGAGGCCGGAGACGCCGGAGTCGAGATCGACACCCGGATCGTGATTGACGGCGAAGACGAACACGCCAGTCTCGCCGGACGAGACGCTCACCGAACGGACGCCGGCCAGCTGGCCGAGCGCCCCCTTGAAGGCGGAGATGCCGGCAACGCTGGTCAGTCCGCTGACGAACAGCCGCGTGGCATCGGGGCCGTTCGCGTCGGCGGGGCTCGTGACCGGATCCATGCGGCGGGCGGTCGCGAGAGCGGCGGTCGGCCACGATTCGGCGGCGGCTGGGTCCAGGCCCTCGGTCGCTTCGGCCTCGGCCTCGGCGGCTGCGGCGGCCTGCAGCCCGTCCGCAGGTTCGGGCTCGGTGCTGGTCGTCGATGCGTCCTCGCCCGCACCTTCGGCGAAGTCGGTCGCCGACGGTCCCTCACCGCGGAGGTCCGGCGGATCCGGGGCCTGTTCGGCCAGGGTCGCGAGACGTGCCGGGTCGCCCTCGGCGAGCAGCCGCTTGAAGAACTCATCCATCTCCGCCTCGAAGGCGGCAACGGTCGTCTGGACCTCCTCGACGAGACGATCAACGCCCGCGGCGTGGCGCTCGTTCTCGGCGGCGAGCTCCGTCCGGCGCGCTTCGATGCGCTCGTCGGTCTCCTGCTTCACCCGTGCGATCTCCGCCTTGGACCACTCGCGGATCGCACTCACGTCCTCGTCGGCGCGCTTGCGCAGCCCGGCAGCCTCGTCCGTGGCGCGGGCGCGGATGGCTTCGACGCGGGCCTGTGCCTCCGCCTCGAGTCGGGCCGTGGTTTCGTCGCGGCTGGCGACGGCGGCCTCGCGCATCGCCTTGACGAGGCCGGCAACGAGGGGGTTGTCGCGCCGCGGCAGCCGCGATTCGCCGTTGACGCGGATCGGAGGTCGCGTGTCGGCGCCTGCGCGGTCGGTGGCGGGCCAGGCACCTGACTCGGTGCTACCCGCCTCGTCGCCTCCCGCCGGCGGATCGGTGGACTGGGTGTCCGTGGCTGGCGGAGCCTCGGTGGATTCGGACGTTGGCGAATCGATGTCGATCATCGCGGCCTCGGGAGCTGAAGCGGGCACATCGGTTGCGGCCGGCGCCGCGTCCGTGGTCAGGGATCGCGCGTCGTCGGCGAGCCGGAAAGGGCCATCGCCGATGTCATCGCGCTCCACGCCGGTCGTCTCGTCGCCGGCGGGATCGAGCGTGGCGGCAACGGCCACATCATCGGGACCGTGTTCGGTCGCCCATGGGAGGCGGAAGCCGCGTTTCTGCGTGCTCGACATCGCTGAAGGTTCCTCGAGGCGTGGTAGCCCGGCTCATTCCGGTACCGGACGTAGTGGATCGTCGTGGTGCAGACGCGTCCGGGGTAGTGAGCAGGTGGTACTCCGGGCGGCGGCGGAGGTACCGGGTCCGGCCGCTCGAGCTGGCCCTCGAGGGGTCGGCGCTACCCTGTACCGATGCTCGACCAGGCCCAGGTGCGCGACGCCGCCGATCCCCGTGACCGGCTCGGGCGCGCCCTGCGCGACCTCCGGATCTCGGTCACCGATCGCTGCAACTTCCGCTGCCCGTACTGCATGCCCTCCGAGGTCTTCGGGCGCGACTACCGATTCCTGCCCCGCGACGAGATCCTCAGCTACGAGGAGATCCACCGGCTGTCGTCCGTCTTCGCCGGGCTCGGCGTGCGCAAGCTCCGCATCACCGGCGGCGAGCCGACGGTCCGGCGCGGGCTGCCAGACCTCGTCGCGATGCTGGCCGTGCTCCGGACCCGGGACGACGAGCCGCTCGACCTGGCCCTCACCACCAACGGCTCGGCTCTCCGAGCCCTGGCGCGGCCACTCGCCGACGCGGGCCTGCGCCGAGTGACCGTCTCGCTCGACTCGCTCGACGAGGAAGTCTTCCGGCGCATGAACGGGGTTGACTTCCCGGTCGCGAAGGTACTCGACGGCATCGATGCAGCGGTCGAGGCGGGCCTCGGACCGGTCAAGGTCAATGTCGTCCTCAAGCGCGGCGCGAACGACGACGGGATCATCGACCTGGCGCGCTGGGCGCGCGATGCGGGTCACGTCCTCCGGTTCATCGAGTACATGGACGTGGGGACGACGAACGGCTGGCGGCTCGACGAGGTCGTGCCCGCGACGGAGGTCATCGAGACGGTCGGGCGCGAGTGGCCCCTCGAGGCAGCGCCGCCGAGCTACCCCGGCGAGGTCGTGGAGCGCCACCGATACCTCGACGGCAAGGGCGAGATAGGCGTCATCGCCTCGGTCACGCGGCCGTTTTGCGGGGACTGCACCCGCGCGCGCCTGTCGGCCGAGGGCAGGCTGTATACCTGCCTCTTCAGCGCGATCGGCCACGACCTGCGCGACCCGCTCCGGGGCGGGGCGTCGGACGAGTCGCTCGCGAACCTCGTTGCCGGCATCTGGGGGACTCGGGACGATCGCTATTCAGAGCGACGCGCGGCGGCGACCGAGCGGCTGCCGAAGATCGAGATGTTCGCGCTGGGCGGCTGAGCCCGGCGGCGTTTGTCCACGACCCGTCCACATCGGTCCACAACTCGTGGACAGCGGGGCGTCCGCCGCGCGGAAACTCGTGGATAACTCGGTCGACACGCAACCCCCCGGGCGGCACTATTCGTCTTGCCCGAAGGGGCCGCCAAGGATCGAGGACCTGAGATCACATCAAGGGCCTTCGCGCCAGGGCCGGTCGCTTCGGGCGCTTCTGTACCCGGTCGCGACGGCGTTCCTGCGTCGTCCCCGGGCGGCTCGGCGGGGCGCGACCGGCATCCCGGTGTCGGTACTCCCGTCGGGCCCGCAGAAGTTTCGCGGGCCACCGGCCGTCGACCCCTGGACGAAGTTCTGGCGGCCCGCTGGTCGCGATCGGCCAGCGCAAGCGTCCGCCACCCACACGACGACGCGATCCGGCGCTAGCCTGTCGTTCGTGAACCCGGTGACGCCCATCCCCCCGATCGACCAGCCAGCCCGGCTCGACGCCCTGGAGGCCGCGGTCCGTGCCCGCACCGACCTCGTCCCGGAGCTGGGCATCGTGCTCGGTTCCGGCCTCGGCGGGCTGGCCGACGAGCTCGAGGAGCCCATCGCCATCCCGTTCGACCACCTGCCCGGCTGGCCGGCCGCGACCGCGCCCGGGCACGCTGGCCGGTTGCTGCTCGGGCGGCTTGCCGGCCGGCCGGTGGTGATGCTCCAGGGTCGATTCCACCTGTACGAGGGCAATGCTCCCGGTCTCGTCGTCCAGCCGGTGCTGCTCTTCGCCCGCCTCGGCGCGCGCGCCGTGGTCCTGACAAACGCCGCGGGCGGCCTCGACCCGTCGTTCGGCCCCGGCACCCTCATGGTCATCAGCGACCACCTCAACCTGACCGGGCACAACCCGCTGATCGGGGCGAACGCCAGCTCGATCGGCGAGCAGTTCACGGACCTGACCAGCGCCTGGAGCCGTCGGTTGCGGACCGCCCTGCACGAAGCCGGCCGGAAGGAGGGCGTCGAGCTCGCCGAGGGCGTCTACGTCGGGCTGACCGGCCCGAACTACGAGACACCGGCAGAGGTCCGGATGTACGCAGCGCTGGGCGGCCACGCGGTCGGGATGTCCACGGTCCTGGAATGCATCGCCGCCCGGTGGGCGGGTCTCGAGGTATGCGGCATCTCACTGGTGACGAACGCTGGCGCCGGCTACTCCGGCGAGTCGCTCAGCCACGAGGAGGTCCTCGCCGCCGGCGAGGAGGCCGGGCCGCGCCTCGCGAGCGTGATCCGCCGCTTCGTCGCCGACCTTCCCGGCTGAGGGTCCGCCGCGATCGCCAGCGCCCCGAAGCGCCCGAAGCGCGCGGCCCGAGGCGTGCGGCCCGAGGCGGCGTGTTTCCCCTCGCCGCAGATCCATGCCAATCGCTACATGAAATCCATGCACCAACTGGCATAGGTTTTCGCCGCGGGGAACGTCAACACGGCGGACGGCAACACGGCGGACGAAGCCGAGTGACTGCGAACGCCGACGGCTTGGTGTTCAGCCCGCGACGGGCAGCTCCCGACCCGCGGCACGGGCCGCTTTCGCCTTATCTGCCCAGGCCGCGAGGACCTGGTCCTTGTGCGGCCTGATGGGGCAGTGGCCGTCGCGGTTGTTCATCTCGTCGCAGTAGCCCAGGGGCACGCACTTGGGCGCGAGGAACGTGCCGAGGAACGGCGAAACCTGGAAGATCTCGTGGCGGATCAGCTGGAAGAGGCGGCGGATCTCCCACTGGGCCATCGTGCACAGCCGCAGGCCGGACATGTGGATCAGGGCGCGCAGGTTCGTGGTCATCACGAGGTTCGTCCGGGTGGCGTTCGGGAAGACGAAGCGCGCGTCCTCGCCGGGAACGCCCGCGCCGACGAGGTCGCCGTACAGCGACATTGCGCCCCCGATCTGCTCCTCGTACTGCTTGCGCACGGCCGGATCCGCCTCGGCGATAGTCTGCGGCAGCATCGTCGCCGCCTTCTTGAACGTGACGTAGCGCTGGCTCTGCTGGTCGAACGCCACGCCCGCGCGGTGACGCACGAGCTGGTGCGAGAGGGTGCGCGAGACGCCGCTGATGCCGAAGGTGAAGACCACGTGCTCGATGGTTGACCCGTGGCCCGATTCGATGACGTTCGAGATGAGACGCTGCATCTTGGCCGGGTCGATCTCGCCGTCGGCGGCCTTCTGGAAGATGTCCTCCGGCGTGAGCTCCGAGTAGCACGTCCGGCAGGCCGTGTAGATCAGCGGGACGTAGTACTTGTCGACGATCTCGCGGTTCGGGAACAGGAGCGTCGCCTTGAGGCCGAGCTCGGCGCGGCCGGGGTTCTTCGGGATCCCCTTCTTCTCGTCCGGCGCTGCCTGGATGGTCATGACCCGAGTCTAGTCGGCGGCGCTGCGGGGTGCGTCCGGGGCCGAGGTCCCCGACGAGCCGCCGGGCGGTGCATGGGCCGCAACGTGATCCGCAGGGTCGAAGGCCCCGGCCCGGAGATCCTCGACAGTCGTGTCGAGCGCGTATGCCACCGCCTCATCGACCGGCATGGCGGCCCCTTCCTGGGCTCCCCGCTCCAGCTCCGCCGGGTCCAGCGCGACCCGGACGTTGGGCCGGACCTTCTGCTCGATCCAGCCGTCCGTGAAGCCTGCCAGCCCGGCCCCGGTGGCTGCGGTCAGCGCCCGTGCCGCACCCCACAGGCGGGCCGCCCGGACGTGATCTTCGTCGGCGAGCGCCTGCGACGAAAGATCGTCGACCACCATGGTGATCCCGGCCGCGTCCCCCGCTTCGAAGAAGTGGCGCAGCGCCTCGCGCAGGTAGGGCCGCGATTCATCCGGCTGCTCGCGTCGAAGGAGCGCCCCGCCGAGCATGTGCAGCGACCACGCCTCCATCGTCCGGTCGCCGACCTGCCTGAACCCCTCCAGCGCTGCCCTGAAGTCATCGACCCCGGCGTCAGCCGTGTCCCCGAAGTATTTCTGGTTGCCCATCCCCCAGCGCACGTTGGCGATGCCGCGAGCGTCGTCGAGCTCCTCGTACAGGTGAAGGGCCTCCTCGAGGGCCTGGACGCCCTCCCCGAACGTATCGATCTCGCCGATTTCGGCGCCAGGGTGATCCGGCACGGTGAAGACGAACGCGTAGTTGTAGAGGGCGTTCGCCAGCTCTGCCTTGTCGCCGATGCTGCGCCAGATCCCGACTGCCTCGAGGTAGGCCCTGCCCATCGCCCGGATGTCGGCCTGCCACCAGCACACTCCACCGAAAGCCTCGAGGAGCCGTGCTCGGCGAACGGGATCCACTCGCGACCAGGGGGCGGCGATCATGACGTCCAGCCGGCGTCGGGCCTCGGACAGGTAGCCGCGCTTCTGCCAGAACCGCCAAACGGCGAACGCAAGGTCGATGGCCATCGCCCCATCGCCGGCGGCAGTGGCGCGATCCAGGACCGCGCGAACGTTGTCGTGCTCCAGCTCCAGGCGATCCAGGTGCGTGCGCTGGTCCGTACCAGCGAGCTCCGGCGCGAGCTGTTGAGTCAGCGCCAGGAACCACGCCGCGTGCCGCTCCGCGATGGCCTCGGTCTCGCCGCGAGCGGCCAGCTGCTCGGCGGCGTATGCGCGGATGGTCTCCAGCATCTCGAAGCGTGGATCGCCCCCGACGTCCACGGTTCGGATCAGGCTCTGGTCGGCGAGCGCGACCAGCCCGTCGAAGACGTCGACGCCCACCTCCGAGGCCGGCCCGCACACCGAAGCCGCAGCCCCGATGTCGAGCCCGCCTTCGAACACGGACAGGCGATCGAGCAGCCGCCGGTGGCCGTCGTCCAGCAGCTCACAGCTCCAGGCGATCGCGCCGCGCAGGGTCCGTTGCCGCTCGGGGAGGTCGCGCGCGCCGGCGGAGAGGAGGCCGAGCTGGTCCTCCAGCCGGGAGCGCAGCGCCTCGGGCGAGAACAACTTGATCCTCGCCGCGGCGAGCTCGATCGCGAGCGGCAGCCCGTGCAGCTGCGCCGCGATGGCCGCGACCGCGGGTGCGTTCTTGTTGGTCACGCGGAAGTCGGGGCGCACCGCGGTGGCGCGGGCGATGAACAGGCGCACCGATTCGAAGGTCGACAGCGACGCCGCATCGATGGTCCGCTCGGACAGGGGCAGCGCCGCAAGCTCGAGGCTTGTCAGCTGCGAGAGGTCCGGCGGGGTGGGTAGCCCGGAGACCGGGAACTCCTGCTCGCCGCTGACCCGCAGCGCAGCCCTCGACGTGACCAGCGCGGACAGCGTGGGAGCGTCGCGCAGGAGCTCGGCGAGCGCAGGCCCGGCACCGAGGACCTGCTCGAAGTTGTCGAGCACGAGCAGAACCTGCTTGCCGGCGAGCCAGTCCCGCAGCACCACGTCCGCCGTCCGTCCGCCGGCCTCGGCGAGGCCGATGGCGGAGGCGATCCGGGTCACGACGAGGCTCGGCTCCCGGACGGTCTCCAGGGGGACGAAGAAGACCCCGTCCGGGTACCGCTCCGCGGCGTTCGCGGCGACTTGCAGGGATAGCCGCGTCTTGCCCGTCCCACCGGGCCCCGTCAGCGTCACCAGCCGGTTGGCCTCGAGGAGCCGTCCCGCTGTGTCGAGCTCCTTCTCCCGGCCCACGAAGGACGTCAGCTGGGTGGGCAGGTTGTTGGGCCGAGCGTCCAGGGAGCGCAGCGGCGGGAACTCCATCCGCAGGCCGTCGGCGACCACCTGGCACAGCGGCTGGGGCTCGCGCAGGTCCTTGAGCCGGTGCCGCCCGAGGCCGCGCAGGGAGACTCCGGGTTCGAGAGTCGGTGTCACCAGGGTGCGCACGGCCTCGGACACGACGATCTGCCCGCCGTGGGCGGCCGCGGCGATCCGCGCGGCGAGGTGGATGTCCAGGCCGACCAGTCCTGCCGCGGAACTTGACGCTTCGCCGGCGTGCAGGCCCATGCGCACGTTGACCCCGACACCGGCCGGCCAGGGCTCTGCCGCCAGCGCGCGCTGGCCCTCCACCGCCGCGAGCAGCGCCTCCCTTGCGCTTTCGAACACGACGAAGAAGGAGTCGCCCTCCGTTCCCTCCTCGCGGCCGCCGTGCTCCTCGAACGCCGCGCGGAGGATCGCCGCCTGGCGCTCCAGGACGAGGGTGTAGACCTCGCTGCCCAGCTCGTCGAGGAGCCGCGTGGAACCCTCGATGTCCGAGAAGAGGAACGTGAGCGTGCCCGGCTGGGCGCTGTTCATCGCGCCGGGCGGCTCAATGGCGCGAGGAGTCCGTGGCGGCGCGCAGACGGGCGGCAACACCACGAAGGATCGACAGGGTGAGGGCCGGCTGCTCCAGCAGGACCTTCTCGAAGTCCCACGACGCGAGCGCCAGGCAGCTCGTCGCGGTATCCGCAGCCACGCTGGCATTGCGCGGCATCCGGTCCAGCACGGACAGCTCGCCGAAGAACTCGCCGGCCCCCAGGCGGGCAACGAGGGTCCCGTCGCGCACCACGCGCACGGACCCGTCCACAACCACGAAGAAGCCGGTGCCGATCTCACCCTGCCGCGCGATGACGTGGCCTTGTGGGAAGTCAACCGCGGTGGCGAGCTCGGCGAGGCTCGCGAGGCCGGACGGGCCGATGCCCTGGAACAGCGGGCAGGCGGCGAGGAGCTCGGCGCGCCGGTCCTGGGTCAGCGTCATCCCGTCCTCCATCGATCGTCTCTCGGTGCCACGATGCTGACCGCGCGTTCGCGCTGCGTCAACTCACGCACGCGATCGCGCGAGGGGGTGCAGAATCAAAGACTGCTGCGCCGCGTGCGCGACGGCCGGCGCCGATCTGGAGGGCTCGATGGCGACCCGTGACGAGATCGCCGATGCGATTGCCGGAATGACGCTCTTCGCGGACCTGGCGCGGCCGCAGCTGATGGGTGCGGCAAGCCGATTCGAGGAGGCGTTCTTTCCCAAGGATGCCCGGGTGCTCCGACAGGGCCTCACCGGGTCCGGGTTCTACGTGATCCTCGACGGCGAGGCGGAGGTGATCGCCGACGGCGAGAAGCGCGCCACCCTCGCCCGCGGCGAGTTCTTCGGCGAGGTCAGCGTGCTGCTCGGGGAGCCGCCGATCGCCGACGTCGTCGCAACACGGCCCCTTCGCTGCATCGTCCTCGCCGGCCCCGACGTGGAAGCGTTCCTGATCGACCACCCCAGGGTCATGTTCCGGATGCTGCAGGCGCAGGCGCGCCGGCTCCGGGGCGCGAATCAACGCGCAGCGGGGCAATGACCGGAGAGAGCGGCCCGGCGATGCGCGCTGGCGAGGGCGCCCGCGCTCGCGAAGGAGCGCCCGCGGCCGCGAGCGCGCCCGACGCCGCCGGCCTGCCCGACGCCGAGCGCCCGTTTCCGCCAGGCGAGTACCCGATCGTCGTCGTCGGTTCCGGGCCCGGCGCCCTCCAGACCTCCTATTTCCTCGACCGCCTGGGCATCGAGCACGCGGTCATCTCCGCCGATGCCGGCCCCGGCGGGATGTTCCGGCGCTGGCCGTTCTTCCAGCGGCTCCTGTCATGGACGAAGCCTTACGCCCCGGCGGAGCGAACGTCGCGCGCCTTCGAGCGCTGGGACTGGAACAGCCTGCTGGCGCGCGAGCCGGAGCTGCGCGGCATCTCCGCGGAGTTCATGGACGGGAGCTCGGATTTCCCCTCGCGACCGGAAATGGAGGCCAACCTCGGCGCGTTTGCGGAGCGCGCCGGGATTCGCGCCCGATATGGCTGCAGCTGGGAGTCGACGCGTCGCGAGGAGACGGCCGACGGGGACCGGTTCGTCCTGACGACCTCCGACGGTGAATACCGCTGTCGGTACGCGATCTTCGCGGTCGGCGTTGCCGAGCCGTGGAGCCCGCCGACGCCGGGGATCGAGCTCGCCGTCCACTACGCCGACACTCGGGCAGCCGAGACTTACGCCGGCAAGCGGCTGTTCATCATCGGCAAGCAGAACTCCGGGTTCGAGCTCGCGACGGGCCTCCTCCAGTGGGCGAGCCGGATCTCGCTTGCGTCCCCCAAGCCCGCCAAGACCTCAATCGAGACCCGCTCGCTCGTCGGGGTGCGGGCGCGCTACGTTCAACCCTTCGAGGACTCGATCCTCGGCGGCGGTGTGGACATCCTTGCCGCGAGCATCAAGGGCATCAGTCGCGCGTCGTCAGGGGCGCTTCGAGTGGAGCTGGAGCGCAGCGACAACGCAATGCCGATGCACGTCGATGCGGACGAGGTGATCTCGGCCACGGGGTTCACCTGTCCGCTGCTGGACCTGCCGGATCTCGGCGTCGCCACGTTCGGCCAGTCGAAGCTCCCTGCCCAGACCGGCTTCTGGGAGAGCGCGAGCGTACCCGGCATCTTCTTCGCGGGGACCATCGGCCAGGGCGCCGCGGGCCTGAAGAAGCACGGAATCCCGGCCAACTCAGGCGCCGTGCAGGGGTCGCGCTACAACGCCCGCGTCCTGGTCCGCGAGATAGCGGAGCGGCATTTCGGGATCCGGCTGGACCGCCCGGCGATAAAGCCGGGCGACCTCCGGGACTACCTGCTCGAGGAGGCCACGCTCGCACCGGAGCTGTGGCACCAGAAGGCGTACCTGGCCAGCGTCGTCAGCCTCGACCCCGACGAGGGCGTGCGCGACGAGGGCACCCTCCCCCTCACGCATTTCCTCGATTCCGGTGGCCCGGACGCCGTGGCGATGACTGTCGAGTCGGACGGCGCGACGATTTTCCCGGTCGTCTACGTGCGCCACGGTGGCAAGACCGAGGAGTACGCGCTCGACCCGGACCCGCTGCACGACTACCAGGGCCTCGCCTACCGGCGCGCCCTCGGCACCGTCCTGGACCGAATCACCGCGGGAGCGTCGGCCGCCTGATCCCCTCGGGCGTTCGCGGCCGGCCTTCGCCTATTCGTCGTCGTCGAACTCGGGGTCCTCGTCCTGCAGGGAGCGGTCGTACTCCTCGTCCTCGAGCTCCTCCTCGTCAGGGGGCGTGAGGAACCGATAGACGGCCCAGCCCAGGATCGAGCCGACGAACGGAGCGGTGAGGTACACCCACAACGAGCCGTAGGTCCCGGACAGGACGGCCGGGGCCAGCGAGCGGGCGGGGTTCACCGACGCGCCGCTGATGTGGATGCCGACATAGTGAATCGCCAGGAGCGTGAACGGGATCACGAGGATCGCCTGCTCGGGCGCCTTGCGCGTCACGGTGAGGATGACCGCGACGAAGGCTGCGGTCAGGATCGCCTCGACCGTGAAGGCGTGCAGCTCCGTTGCGAAGAGCGTCTCGGCTGTGGGTCCCGGCTGATTCACGGTCGCGGAGACGACGGCCATCGTCGTGACCAGCAGGATCCCGAGCGAGGCCGCCATCGCCCCGGCGACCTGGGCGATCATGTATCCGATCGCGTGCTTCCAGTCGAGGCGATTGTCGAAGAGCGCGGCGAGCGTGACCGCGGGGTTGAAGTGTCCGCCTGACGCCGGCCCGGCGATCCCGATCGCGGCCATCAGCCCGAGGCCGAAGGCGAACGGGATGACCAGGACAGCCACGGTGGGATTGCCCGCCCCCCCCGTGATGATCACGACCGTCGCCACACCCAGCGATCCGAAGGTCACCAGGACAAACGTGCCGATCGCCTCGGCCACCAGGGCGCGGATGTTCATCGATCCCTCCTCGTGCTCCCTCGGACCGGCGTCCCGGGTCGGAGGCTCGGCGGGCGAAGGATAGCCCCCCGTATGGTCCCCGGTGGGGCCACCCGGATCAGGAGGGCGTCGCGCGACGGTCAGGCAGCGACGGGGAGCGCCTCGGCGATGGGGTCAACCAGGTCCAGGACGACGCCGCACGTCTCGCAGCCGACCTCGTCGGTCAGCTCGTCCAGGTGCGCCGTGGTACCGCAGCAGGGCATCTCGATCTTGATCATGGCCCGAAAGTTGCGCTGACGGTGTGCCAGCTTGTCTGTCACGATGATTCGCATGCCTCGCCTTTCCCTCGACATGCCCGCGATCGAGGTCACAGATCTAAAGAAGAAGTACGGGCAGGTGGACGCCCTCGCCGGCCTGACGATGACCGTGGGCCGCGGCGAGGTCTTCGGCTTCCTCGGGCCCAACGGCGCCGGCAAGACCACCACCGTGAAGCTGCTGCTCGGCCTCGCCCGGCCGACCGGCGGGAGCGGCAAGGTCCTGGGAGCGCCGATCGGCGACCTCGCGACCCGGCGCAAGATCGGCTACCTGCCCGAGCTGTTCCGCTACCAGCCCTGGCTCAAGGCGCGCGAGGTGCTGATCCTGCACGCCGAGCTTGCCGGCATGCCGCGGGCACGGCGCAAGGCCGCCGCCGAGGAGTCGCTCGGGATCGTGGGCCTCGCGGACCGCGCCGGGGACCAGGTCGGGAAGTTCTCGAAGGGGATGCAGCAGCGCCTCGGCCTGGGCGCCGCCCTGATCGGGGAGCCGGCGTTGATCATGCTCGACGAGCCGACATCCGCCCTCGACCCCGTCGGCCGGGTCGACGTCCGCGGCATCGTGCGGGCCGCCGCGGACCGTGGCGCCGCGGTCTTCATCAACTCCCACCTTCTCAGCGAGGTCGAGCAGGTGTGCGATCGCGTGGCCATCCTGGACCATGGCCGGGTCGTCGCGAGCGGCGAGCTCGACGACGTGCTCGGCCAGGCGGAGACGCAGGTGCGCGTCGACGGCGTCAGCCAGAGCGACCTGCCTGCGTTCGAGCGATTCGGCACGCCGACCCTGGAGGCCGACCGGCTTACGATCCGCCCGATGGGCGCCGACATGGTGCCGGACCTCGTCGCCACGCTCGTCGGGATGGGTGCGAAGGTCTATGAGGTGCACGCGGGACGGAGCTCGCTGGAGACTCGCTTCCTCGATCTGGTCGCGCGGGACCGGCCGCCGGCGGGCACCCCGAGCGCGCAGCGCCTCCGATGATCACGATCGCCCTCCTCACCATCGGCGAGGCGGCCCGCCGGCGCGTTCTGTGGGTCCTGGTGATCCTGGCCCTGGTCGCCGTTGGCCTGACGACCTGGGGCGTCTCCGCGCTCGTCGAGGGCGCCCGCGACGACGGCGTGAGCGAGCTCGACATCAAGTTCGTGGTCTCCCAGATCCTGATCTTCATCGCCTTCATGTTCGGCTTCGTGCTGGTCATGACCGCCGCGTTCTTCGGTTCGCCCGCGATCGCGAGCGACCTCGAATCGGGCATCGCGCAGGCGATGCTCGCCCGGCCGTTGCGCAGATCGTCGTACCTGCTCGGCCGGTGGCTCGGGCTCGCCATCGTCATCGTCGGGTACGCGGCCGCCGCGGGCCTCCTCGCGATCGGCGCGGTCGGGCTGGTCTCCGGCTACGTCCCGCCGGATCCGATCCTGCCCGTCGCCTACCTCGCCGGCCAGGCATTGATCCTCCTCTCGCTGACCGTGCTCCTGTCGACCCGTCTCCCACCCATCGCCGGCGGCGCGATCGCCGTCGTGGCGTTCGGGCTCGCGTGGATGGCGGGCATTCTCGGCAAGATCGGGCTCGCGATCGGGACGACGAGCCTCGTGAGCGTGAGCGACGCGATCCGTGTCCTGCTGCCGACGGACGCGCTGTGGCAGGGCGTGGTGTTCGGCCTCGAGCCCGCGTTCGTGATCAACGCGATCGGCGACAACCAGTTCGCGCGGACGTCGCCCTTCTTCGCGGACGCGCCACCCTCGCCGGCGATCATCGCCTGGAGCGCGATCTGGCTGGTGCTGGTCCTCGCGCTCGCGATCAACCAGCTTCGGCGGCGCGAGCTCTAGGGTGGCGGGGGAGCCGGTCCGCCTGTACCTCGGGCACGGCGCGAGCGGCAACGCGGCGAGCATGGCGCCGTTCGTCGACGGGCTCCGCGCGCGCGGGCTCGTGGCGGACGCCGTCGATCTGCCCAGGCGCCGCGCCGAGGATGCGGTGCCGGCGTGGCGTGCTGCGGTCCCGGATGGCGCCGGCGTCGTCGCGGGTGGCCATTCCTACGGCGGCCGCGTTGCGAGCCTGGCCGCGGCGGAGGGCGCCGGATATACCGGACTCGTCCTGTTCAGCTATCCGCTCCACCCGCCCGGCAAGCCGGAGCGCACGGACGCCCGCATCGCCCACTGGCCGTCGATCGCCTGCCCGGTGCTGCTGCTGTCGGGCGAGTCGGATCCCTTCGCCCGGATCGAGCTGTTGCACGCGAAGGTGTCGATGTTGCCTCGTGCGGAGCTCGTCACCTACCCGCGACTGGGCCACGGGCTGCGCCCGGTGCTCGGCGACGTCCTGGACCGGGTGGCGAGATTCGTCGCGGGACTTCCGGCCGCGACCTGAACCGTCAGTCGACCGAGACGACCCGGTAGCGGACGGCCCCGCGCGGCGTGCGCACCTCGACGTCGGCCCCCGGGGCCGCCCCGAGCAGCGCCCGGCCTACGGGCGACACGACACTGAGCCGGCCCGCAGCCGGATCTGCCTCGGTGCTGCCCACCAGGGTGTAGCGCAGCTCGTCGCCGCCGATCTCGACCGTGACGGTCGACCCGATCGTGACCCTGCCGGTCACGGCCTCCTCGACGACGACTGCCCGCCGGAGCCGATCCTCGAGCGACTGCACGCGGCCCTCCAGGAACGACTGCTCCGCCCGGGCCGCGTGGTACTCGGCGTTCTCCTTGAGGTCGCCGTGCTCGCGCGCGGCCTTGATGCGCGAGATCACCTCGCCGCGCTTGACGCGCGTGAGCTCGTCCAGCTCCGCGGCCATCCGGTCGAGCGCGCCCTGTGACACCTGGACGGGCTCGGCGGGTCGCGATGCGCTGCCGGTTCGCCCACCGGTCGACGACTTGGCGATGGCGGGCGCCCGACGCTGTGCCGGGGCGGCCGACCGCGTGGGCGCGCGGCGGGTGGTGCCTGCTCCACGCGGCTCGGGACGGGCGCCCTCGGCGTCGCCGGGCTCGACCTCGACGACGCGGCGGGGCGGCTCCGGGACCTTGGCGACCGCCGGGAGGAGCGACCCGGTGATCCCGTGGGCCTGGCGCTCGCCGGTCGGACGGCGCGTGTTGGCCCAGGGCAACGGCAGCGCGCCCTCGGGTCGTCCGGGCGCTGCGCCTCGGCCGGCGGCGAAGGCGTCGAAGAACGCGTCGAGGTACTCCTCGGGCGCGTCCGTCTCCGCCCACCAGATACGCGCCTGGAGCCGCTCCAGCGGTGTCAGGACGTGCAGCCACTGGCCGTCGGGGTGGGGCTGTCGATCGCCAGGCACGTGCGCCAGCAGTGCCGCCGCCCGACCGCCCGCCGATCGATCCGTGGCGCCCGCGTACAGGATGGTCGAGTCCGGCCACCAGAAGGATGCGAGTCGCGCGGCCAGGGCGCGCGAGTTGGGGTGCGCGCCGTCGAGTTGCAGGCCGGGCAGGCGCTCCAGCCACTTGCCGACGCGGGTCATCTCGAGGGGCGCCGAGGTCCGCGGCACCCCGAGCTCCACGACATACAGGCCGGATTTCCGTGCCGGGACGGGCAGGCCCCAGCGCACGGGGCCGTCCGCTAACAGGCCGATGGAACGGAGCAGATCGGCCGCGCCGGGCTGGGCTGGGGTCACCGGCCGGACGGTACCACTGGGGCTCGAACTCGGTATACGGTCACCCTCGCGCCGAGTGTTTGCCAAATCACCGCCGACTGAACGTAAGCCTCGTCCCTGCCATCCCAGAGGCCCTCCCGGGACGTGGCCTGTGCGTGATCCCAGATCGACTGCGCGTCGATTGGGCCGTGCGGGCCGCGCAATCGAGGCTAACCACCGCCGGTTGGGGATCTGGCAGCGCATCCCCGGAAGTGGCGCGATAACGCCCGCCGGTTGGGGATCTGGCAGGAAGGGTGCGTCCCGCACCGCCTCTGGCGAGTGGAGCTGCCTTGACGATCCACCACCCCGGGTCGAGCGTGAACGACATGGGGTGGACTACCGGTTGCAATGCGCGACTCACAATATCGAAACCACGGCTTGACAAAGTGAAACTGGCGATGCAATAGTGGCGACACACAAGGAAGGAACCAGATGCCGCACGATGTGATCTCCACCTGCCCCGTCTGCGCCGGCGAGCTTTCCGTGACCCGCCTCCATTGCCGCTCCTGCGGCACCACCCTGGAGGGCGAGTTCGCGGTTGGTCGCTTCGGGCGGCTCTCGCGGGAGCAGCTGACCCTCCTCGAGAGCTTCCTTCGCTCCCGCGGCAACCTCCGCGACATGGAGCGCGAGCTCAGCATCTCCTATCCAACCGTACGAGGCAGGGTTGAGGCACTCGTCCGCGCCCTCGGCTTCGGGCCCCGTGAGGGCTCCGACGAGGCCGCCGACGAGGCTGCCGCGGCCGCAGCCGCCGACGGCGACGGCGCCCCGGGCTCCAGCGCAGTCGCCGTGGCGCGGCAGGAGATCCTCGAGCGCCTCGGGCGCCACGAGATGACGGCCGACGAGGCCGCCGCCGCCATCCGCTCCCTCGGGAGGACCGACCGATGACCCAGACCAACGAGCACGTCGCGTCAATCGACCATCAGATCGGCCCCCGCGGCCGGTTCACCCTCCGGCAGGCCTCGGGCGAGGTCTCGATCAAGGGCGTCGAGGGGAACACGGTCCGGGTCCGCTCCACAGACGGCGACAAGGCCCTGAGCGAGCAGTTCAGCATCGAAACCGGCGACGGCTTCGTCGAGATGCGCCAGCTGGAGCGGTTCGGGCTCGGCATCAGGATGTTCAGCGGGAAAGACTCGCCGGAGATCGCGGTGGAGGTGCCCCACGGCGCCACCGTGTCCGTCGAGACCGCGAACGCCGACCTCGAGGTGTCCGACCTCAGCGGGGTCAAGAGCTTCCGCACCGCCTCCGGCGACGTCCAGCTGGCCCGCCTCGCGGGCGCCCTCGACATCGAGACCGTGTCCGGCGACATCGAGCTCGAAGGCCAGGCCCCCATGGAGCTGGCCGGCAGGTCGATCTCCGGCGACGTCCGAGTGCGCGTGCCACGGCTTCGCCGTCTCGAGCTGGGCACCACATCGGGCGACCTGTGGCTCGACGCCGAGCTCACGGGGGACGGCCCGTTCGCGCTCCGATCCATCAGCGGTGACGTGACGATCGTGGGCCGAGCCGGCTTCCGGGTCGAAGCGGAGACGATCACCGGCGACCTCGCCAGCGACCTGCCGAGCAAGCGTGAATCGACCCTCGGCCGGAAGGTCCTGATCGTGGGCCGCCCGGGTCCGACGCTCGCTTTCCGTTCGGTCTCCGGCGACCTCCACGTCGTCAAGCCGCGCGACGCGGCGCCGCCCATCGCGCCGGGCGCCGAGCTCGCGCCCGAGACGCCCGAATTGCCCCAGGCCCCGACGCCACCCGAGCCGCCGGGGGCCCCTGCGGCGCCCGCGGCGCCGAGGACCGCCACCGCGGCAACCGAATCCGACACCGACAACGACAGCCGGCTCGAGATCCTGCGGACGCTCGAGCGCGGCGAGATCACCGTCGCCGAGGCCACGCAGCGCCTCGGCGAGCTCGACTGAGGTGCTCCGATGACCGAACCGCTCGACCGCGTCCTTCAACTGGTCGCCGAAGGGAAGCTCACCGCCGACGAGGCGGCGCCGATCCTCGAGGCCCTCGATCGCAAGCAGAACACCGGATCCAGTCAGGCGGACGTCGGTCCCGCGCCGGAGGACCTGCCCGCGAATGGCGCCGGCACCCCGCCGCGTTGGGCCCGGATCGAGGTTCGGGAGAGCGGTCGACGGGTGGTCGACCTCCGCGTCCCGATCTCGCTCGGCCGGTTCGCGCTCTCGCGGGTCCCGGGCCTGTCCAGGGAGCAGGTCTCCGAGGTGGAGCAGGCCGTCTTGAGCGGTTCGCGCGGCCCGATCCTGGACGTCGAGGACCCCGATGGGGACGGCGTCCGGATCGTCCTCGAATAGCCGACCCGGAACGGTGGGGAGCCGTCGCCCGTCGCCCAGGAATCCATGAGACCCGCGCTCGCCACGAGCGCGGGTCTTCGGTTGCATTCACGATCTGAGCGGTGACCCGGGTCGACGGCCACGTCGCTAGCCCCGGATCACCAGGGTCTGCCGGCGCGGGTGTCGGTGCTGATGTTGCCCGCGCGGGGCCTTGTCGCGAGGTTGCTCGCGCCTCGGGATGCGTCCGCGGTGCTCGCCAGGGACGGAACCTCATCGATCCCATTCCTGCGTCCGGACTCTGGAGCCGGGGAGCGGCGTCGACCCGTCATTCGAGCGAACCTCCGTTGCCCGAATCCTACCGCGGCCCGGCAAGGCCGAGCCTTGCACGGACGTTACAAGCGCTACGATTCCGGCCCGCCCGAGGTGACCGATCCATGACCGCCCGACTCCCGTTCACCGGCAATGACGAGGCCGACGCGCTCAACTCCGATGATCCGCTCGCGCTCCTCATCGGATTCGCGCTCGACCAGCAGGTGACGGTCCAGAAGGCGTTCTCCGGCCCGCTCGAGCTGCGGAAACGGCTGGGCCATCTCGACGCGCGCCGCATTGCCGGCACCGACCCCGCCGAGCTGGACCGCGTCTTCCGGCAGCCGCCGGCGCTGCACCGGTTCCCGGGCTCGATGGCGGGCAAGGTGGCGGCCCTGTGCGCGGCAATCGCCGAGCGTTACGACGGCGACGCGTCGCGAATCTGGCGCGATGCGAGGGACGGCAACGATCTGCAGGCGCGCCTCCTGGACCTGCCGGGCATCGGCGAGATGAAGGCACGGACAATCCTTGCGATCCTGGGCAAGCGGCTCGGCGTGTCCCTGCCGGGCATGGCCGACGTGCTGCCGCAGCACCCAACGCTCGGTGACGTCGACTCGCCGGAGGCGCTCGCGGAGTACCAGGCCGGCAAGCGGGCGAAGAAGGCGGAGCTGCGCGCGCAGGGCAAGCGAGCCTAGTGCGGCCCCGCGGCGGCCCCGCAGCGGCCCCGCAGCGGCCACGCTGCCGGAGGCCCGACCGCCGACGCCTGACCGCGGACGCCTGATCGCCCCAGCCCGGCTATGTCATCGCCGGCGCCGAAATCTCATGCCAGTCGGTGCATAGGCGCGAGCCCATCACCTCGGATCTGCTGAACGGCATGCAGCAATTGGCATAGATCCCGTGGGAGGGCAGGAGGTGAGGTCGCTGCATGCAGCGCGCGGCTTGCCAGCGAGCGGCGCCCGTGCCATGATCGTTGCACAGTCAACTACTGGAGCAGGCCCCGTACATGACGACAATCACCGACCCTGCGCTCGAGCAGGCCATCCACCGAGTCCTGCGGCACGGCCACACGATCGACATCACGACGACCGGGCGCCGCTCGGGCGAGCCGCGACGCATCGAGATGATGTTCCACAGCTTCGACGGTCACCTGTACATCAGCGGTTCGCCCCAGCCCGATCGGACGCGCGCCTGGCTCCACAACATGCGCGCCAACCCGCGCTTCACGTTCCACCTGAAGCGGCTCGTCCAGGCCGACCTGCCGGCGACCGCTCGCGAGATCACGGAGCCCGCCGAGCGCCGGGCCGTGATCGCCAAGGTGGCGCGCGTGTGGGGCCGGGACCCCGAGGAGATGGTCGAGCACAGCCCGCTCGTCGAGGTGACGATTCGCGGCTTCGCACCGGCGCCCGGAGCGACCGAGACGCCGACCGCGAGCTGACCGCGACCGAGACGCCGACCGCGAGCTGACGGCCCGCCTCAGCTGGCGGCGCCGGACCCGAGTTGACCGAGCAGCCCGTCTCGAACGAGGGCCGCGCAGTTGACGAGTGGCCCCGCCGAGGCCATCATCACTCGATGCACATCTGTTCTACACAAACGTGCAGCATCCAGCGGAACTGCGTGCCAGGGCACCGACGCCCCGCCGGGAATGAAGCGTGAGCGACCTCGCCACGCTGGTCCGGGTGAGCCGCCTGTACTACGAGCTAGGTGAGACGCAGGAGGCGATCGCGGCGCTCGTCGGCGTGACCCGACCGCAGGTGTCGCGGCTGTTGAAGGAAGCCCGCGCAGAGGGCGTGGTCGAGATCCGGATCGTCGATCGGGCGGAGGTCCAGTCGCCGGCCGGCGACGGGCTGCGCGAGCGGTTCGGCCTGCGCGCGGTGCATCTCGCCCCGAGCATCGATGGCCCGCCCGAGCTCACGCGCCGGCGTGTCGGCCGCCTGGCCGGCCAGGTGCTTCGGGGCTCGATTCGCGACGGACTGGTGGTCGGCATCGGCGATGGCGCGGCCGTGTCCGCGGTCGCGGACGAGCTCGAAGGCGGCGTGTCCACGGTGGACGCGACGATCGTGCCCCTGTGCGGCGGCTTCTGGCGCGCCGGCGTGGGCGTGGAGCCATTCCGCCGGATCGGTGACGCCCTCGGTGCGACAGTGCATGCCCTGCATGCGCCAGGCCTGCTCGACGACGCGATCGTTCGGGATGCGCTCCGCGCGCACGCCGGCGTGCGGAGCGTGATCGAGCTCTGGGAGCGACTGGACGTCGCCCTGTTCGGGATCGGCGGCCCGGCGTGGAGCGAGGCCTCGGTGGGCCGCGCGGCACTGGCCGAGATCCACGCCGGGGCGGCAGTTGGCGAGGTGCTCATCGCGCCATTCGACATCGACGGCCGGCTGGTCGCGGACGCGCTGCGCGCGCGGACGGTCGCGTTCGATGCGCAGGCGCTCGCGGGCGTCGCGCTCACGATCGGCGTGGCGGATGGGCGGGCGAAGGTCGCGCCCATCCTCGGGGCACTCCGCGGCGGCTTCCTCAATGTTCTCGTCACCGACGCCAGCACCGCCGAGGCCGTGCTGAATCTCGCCAACGAGGCGGCCGCGTGACCGCACCCGCGCTCCTCGGCATCGACGTCGGGACGACCCGGATCAAGGCCGGCCTCATCTCGGTGGATGGCGATGCGCTCGGGTTCGGGCGCGCGGCGCAGGTCATGGAGATGGATCCGGCGACCGGGCGCGCGGAGCAGGACCCAGAGGCGTGGTGGGCCGGCCTTGGAACGGCGGTGCGTGGGGCACTCGATGCGGCGCGGCGAGCCAAGGGTCGCGAGGTCGTTCCCGACGGGATCTGTGTCGCCGGCCATGGGCCATCCCTTGCCGCCGTGGATCGGGACGGGCGGGCCGTGCGGCCCGCGATGACCTGGCTCGACAGCCGGTCGACCGACGAGCGAGCCGAGCTCGAGGCGGCGACCGGTCTGCGTGGTTGGGCGCTCGGCGTGCTGCCGGCGGCTCGCTGGCTGGAGCGCCACGAGCCGGAGGCCGCGGCGCGCGCGAGCTGGTACCTGAACTCGTGGGAGGCGCTGGCATTGCGCCTGACCGGCCGCGCCGCCACCACGGTGGTCCCCGGCGGCTCCGGCGTGCCGCTCGACGCGCTCGCGGGCGCCGGGCTGGCAGTCGAGCGGCTCGCGCCGGAGGCGAAGGCCGGCACTCCTCTCGGCGGGCTGCTGCCCGACGCGGCCCGCCTCCTTGGCCTGCGCGCCGGGACGCCGGTGGTCGCGGGGCTCGTGGACGCGTTCGCGAGCTTCCACGGCGCCCGGATGCTTGCCGCCGGCGACGCGATCGACGTCGGTGGCGCTGCAGGGGGATTCGGGGTCTACGCGGACCGTCCGATCCAGGTCGCCGGTGGGTTTACCACGCCCGCGCCGCTCCCGGGGCTGTACTCGGTGGGCGGCGCCATGGCCGCGACGGGCGCGGCGCTCGACTGGTTCGGGGGCGAGATTCTCGGCGGGTCTACGCCGCTGGCGGACCTCGTGACCGAGGCGACGGCGATCGAGCCGGGGGCCGGCGGCGTGGTGTTCCTGCCGTATCTCGCCGGCGAGCGCTCTCCCCTGTGGGACCCGACGGCACGCGGCGCCTTCGCGGGTCTCACGCTCCAGCACTCTCGCGCGCATCTCGTCCGCGCGATCCTCGAGGCCGCCGCCCTTGCCATCCGCCACGTCGCCGCACCGATGCTCGAGGCCGGCATCGAGGTCACCGCGATGCGCGCCTGCGGTGGGCCGGCTCGCGACGACGGGTGGAACCAGATCAAGGCCGACGTCACCGGATTCACAGTGGAAGTGCCGCGCGTCCGCGAGACGGCGACCGTCGGTGCGGCCATCGTTGCCGCAGAGGGCGTGGGGGCGCACCTGGACCTCCCGGCGGCGATCGGCGCGATGACCGCCATCGACCGGCAGTTCACCCCCGACCCGGAGCGGCAGCGGGTCTACGACCGGGTGTTGGAGGCGTACGTGGCGCTGCATCCGGCCATCGCGCCGGTACTCCGCGGCCTCGAGGCCGGCGTCATGAGCGAGACCGTGCCGAATCGCGCGGGAGCAGCCGCGTGAGCAATAGCATGAGCGGCCGCATCGACCTCCGCGACGTCGCGTTCTCGTACCCCGCGGAGGGCGGGGAGCGGCTCGTTGCCCTCGACGGCGTCGACCTGGCGGTCGAGCCCGGGCAGATCGTCGCGCTGATCGGTCCGAATGGGAGCGGCAAGTCGACCCTCCTCCGCCTGATCGCCGGGCTCCTCGCGCCGGATCGCGGCACCGCGACGCTCGACGGTCGGCCGATCGATGGGCCGGATCCCGAGGTCGGGCTCGTCTTCCAGGAGCCGCGCCTGCTTCCGTGGCGGACCACGGCGGCGAACGTCGCCTACCCGCTCGAGATCGCCGGTGTCGCCCGGGAGGAGCGCGCCGCCCGGGTCGCCACCGTCCTGCGGACCATGGGAATCGAGGAGGCAGCAGGCCAGGTTCCCTCGCAGCTGTCGGGGGGCATGCGCCAGCGCGCGGCCCTCGCGCGAACCCTTGCCCTCGAACCCAGCGTGCTCCTGCTCGACGAGCCGTTCAGCGCCCTCGACGAGCTCACGCGCGAGCGCCTGAACCTGGAGCTGCTGGCGATCACGACGCGCACGCCGACGACCGTCCTGCTCGTCACGCACTCCGTGCAGGAAGCTATCTTCCTCGCCGACCGCGTGGTCGTGCTGTCGGCGCGGCCAGGGCGGATCGTGGCCGACCTGGCCGTGGAGCTGCGGCGCCCACGCTCCCTCGGCGACCTCGACGCCGCGGTGGTCACCTCGACCGCCCAGGCGGTCCGCGCGCACCTCGGCGAGGACGCGGCATGACCGCGCTGGCGACGAGCCGCTCCCGCGCGGCCCGGTTGCCCGGCTGGGCCGCCGCGGCACTGGCCCTCGGCGTGTTCCTGGCCGGCTGGAAGCTCCTGGTCGTCATCGGCGGCTATCCGCCGTTCATCCTGCCGCCGCCGGAGCAGGTCGCGGCACGGTTCTTCACCGGCTGGGTCGACGGCACCATCGGTCCGCATGCCCTCCAGACCCTGTTCGAGGTGGTCCTCGGTTTCGGGGTCGGGGCCGCCCTCGCCCTCGTCGTCGGCTACGCGCTCGCCCGGCTGCCGCTCGCCGAGCGGATCCTGTCGCCCTACCTCGTGGCCGCCCAGGCCACCCCGATTCTCGCGCTCGCGCCGCTGCTCGCTCTGTGGTTCGGCCCGGGCCTCACGGCCAAGGTCGTGATCTGCGCGCTGATCGTGTTCTTCCCCGTCGCGATCGCGACGATGGTCGGCGTCCGGGCGGTCGACGCTCGACTGTTGGAGCTGGCCCGCAGCCTGCGAGCGACCCGCTGGCAGGTCGTGACGACCCTGGAGATCCCGGCCGCCCTGCCCGCGATCTTCGGCGGCCTCCGGGTCGGCGTGACCCTCGCCGTCGTCGGCGCGATCGTCGCCGAGTGGACGGGTGCCGACCGTGGCCTGGGGCTCCTCGTGAACCTCGCCCGCGGCAGCCTCTTCGACATCCCGCTCCTCTTCGCCGCCCTGCTGACGATCGCCCTGCTGGGAATCGTGCTGTATGCCCTCGTCGTGCTCGTCGAGCGAACGCTCGTCGGCGCCCGCTGACCCCTTATCGCAAGGAGATCCAGATGCCCCGTCGATCCAGGACCGTCACCCGTCTCGCAGCCGGTCTCGCCGCCACCGTCGCGCTCGCCCTCGCCCTCGGCGCCTGCGGGCCCGGCCCCGGCGCCTCGGGACCCAGCCCGTCCGGCTGCTGCGCATCGCCGGGAGCGGGCACGCCGCAGATCACGCCTCTCAAGGTTGGCCTGGGCTACCTGCCGAGCGTCCAGTTCGCGCCGTTCTACTTCGCCCAGCAGGCCGGGTACTACCGCGATGCCGGACTCGACGTTACGTTCGAGAACAAGATCGACCCGGACCTCGTGACGCTGGTGGGCCAGGGCGCGCTCGACGTCGGCGTCGCCGACGGCACGAGCGTCATCCCGGCCGTGAGCCAGGCCATTCCGATCCGGTACATCGCGACCATCTACGGCACGTACCCGTCGATCGTCTTCGCCAAGGAATCCTCGGGGATTGCGAGCGCCGCGGACCTCGAGGGCAAGAGGATCGGCATCCCCGGCAAGTACGGCTCGTCGTGGATCGCGCTGCAGGCCCTCCTCGATTCCGTCGGCCTCACGCCCGACGACGTGACCATCGTGCTGTACCCCGAGTTCGGCCAGGGGGTCGCGCTCCAGCAGGACGCCGTAGATGCGGCGACCGGATTCGCGAACAACGAACCGGTACAGCTCGAGCTCACCGGGTCGACGGCAATAGTCCTACACGTCGACGACGTGGTGGCGCTACCCGGCCCGGGCCTGATCGCGAGCACGGCCACCCTCGACGCCAAGCACGATGCCGTGGCCGCGTTCGTCGCGGCGACGATGCGAGCGATGACGGAGATCGCAGCCGATCCGGAGCTGGGGCTCGAGGCAGCCCTCGTCGCCGTGCCGGACCTCTCCAGCCAGCGCGAGACGCAGGCGGCGATCCTGGACGCAACGATCGCGACATGGTCGCCGGTCTCCGGCGGCGGGCCGTTCGGAACGATCGACCGGGACGGCTGGGAGGCGTCGATCGCCTACCTCGCGACCCTGGACCTCGTCCCGAATCCGGTGACCGTCGACGACCTCGTCCGCGACGACCTCCTCCCGGTCCAGGGCTAGGCCATACTCGACCCATGGCACTTCGACGCTACCTGGGGGCCGGGTCAGCCGGGCCCGACGCCGACGACGACGACGATGCGAGCGCGCGCCTCGATGCTCGCGACACCGAGACGGTCCGGCGGATCGCCGGTCAGCTCGAGGCGCTTCCGGTCAATCGGGCGCGCTTCCTGGCGGCCTTCGCCTACATCATGACCCGGGCGGCTGCGGCGGACCTGGACATCAGCCATGTCGAGTCCGAAGCCATCGAGCTGCTGGTCGCGGAGCACGGCGGACTGCCCGAAGCGCAGGCGATCCTCGTCGCCCAGATCGCGCGCAACCAGTCACTGCTGTACGGCGGGACGGAGGACTACCTCGTCACCCGCCAGTTCCGCGAGCTGTCCACCCAGCAGGACCGCGAGGCGCTGCTCCGGTGCTGCTACATCGTGGGCGCGGCGGACGACACCATAACCGCCACCGAATCAGACCTCCTCCAGCAGCTCGCGAAGGAGCTCGACCTCGACCGCGTCGTGGTGATCGCAATTCGCAACGAGTTCGCGCCGAAGCTCGCCGCGATCAAGGCCATGCTCCACCTCCGCGGGGCCTGACCCAGGAACGCGGCGTCGTCAGTCGGGCGGCAGGCCCGCCGAGTCCGGCGCGGCCGTCGCAATCGCCGCCTCGAGGGCCGCGTCGGACGGCTCGATCAGCACCGCGACGGGCTTGTCCGGATCGCCCACGAGGATGACCGGCGTGACGCGCTCGCCGTCATTGAAGGACCGGTTCCACGTATCCGCGGTCGGGTCCAGGTCGACGTTGCGGTACACGTACGGGATGCCCAGCTGGTGCAGGTGGCCGCGCGAGCGGATCGTGTCCTCGCAGGTGTCCCGGCCCAGCACGAGTATCTCCGGGTAGTCGGTCAATTCGGCCTCCCGCTTCCGCCCTGCTGCCCGCCCTCGCGCAGGAACTGCTCGATCTCGCTGATCAGGTCGTCGCCCGACGGCAGGCGGGCCTCGTCGACGAGCGTCTCGAGGCGCTCCACGTAGGTCCGGGTCGCATCCTCCCGCGCGGCCGCGGCGTCCAGGCGGACGCGCATCAGGCGTGCCTCCTCCGGCAGCCTGGCGACGTCGAGCTCCAGATCGAGGTGCTTGCCGAGCGTCCGCAGCAGCTCGATCGAGGCCTGGGGATATGGCCCGGAGACGTAGTGGGGGATCTGGGCGAAGTAGCCCACGGCCGGGATGCCGGCCTTGCTCACCGAGATGTCGAGGATCGAGATCGCCGCGGCGGGGACGCGCAGGACGCCCTCCGGGCCTGGCAGGACATCGCCCCGGAGCAGGCCGGCGCGGGATTCCGTGCCCAGGATGGGCACGGGGCGGGTGTGCGGCACGGCCGCCGGGATGGCGCCGAGGCTGATCCATTGCGTCACGCTGAGCCGCTGGGCCAGGGCCACGACGTCGCTGGCGAGCTCGTGCCAGCGGTAGTCCGGCTCGGCGCCGCTGAAGACCAGGATGTCGCGCTCGGCGATCCGGTTGAGGCGGATCGTGAGCTCCGGCCATTCGAGGCTGCGCGGGCGCCCGTGGACGATCTGGAGCGTGGGCCTGCGGGCGCGGTAGTCGAAGATCGAGTCCGCATCGAACGTCGCGATGACCCGGCCGCCCTGGCCCAGCGTGGCCGCGGCATTCGTGGCGGCGCTCCCGGCATCCACCCAGCCGTCGAGCGCAATGACTACCGCCGGCTCCACGAGCTCCGGCAGGCCGCGGCGCAATCGATACAGCGTCACGCGTCCGGCCACCTCGGCGCCGGTGTCGGATCGACCGCCGTCTTCTCGTCCCAGTCGTCTCGAACCGGGGTGAAGACGTCGATGACCACGGCGCCCTCGGGTCCCGCGACGACGTCATGCGGCCGATCGCCCAGGATGCGCCACGTCCCGCCCGGGCCGAGGTCGCGGGTCTCCCCGTCGACGGTGAAGCGCATCTGGCCGCGGATCACCATGCCCAGCTGCTCGGCGGCGTGGCGGTGCTCCGGCACGACGGCGTCCGGCGCCAGCTCCACGATCGCGAGCGTGATCCGCTCGCCCTGCACGCGCCGGGCGCGGACGGCGTCGCCCCAGATCTCCAGGAGCGGTCGGTCGGCAAGGTCTTCGAGATTGCTCATCGGTCCTCCATGGTCCACGGCACTCGCGTCGCGGAGTGAGTGTGCCGCGTCCGCGGCTCATGTGCGCCCGCGCCCATGGTGCGCCCGCGAGCCTTAAGGCGCGTGCCGCAGCGCACCGCCAAGTCAGCCTCCATACCGGCATCCCGCGCCTCGTGCGCTAGAGTGCCCGGCATCGGGGCCGACAGCCCGCCTTGGAGGAGCGCGCTGGACCGGCGCGTCCTGGTTGGAGGAGCAGGCATGAAGATCGTTCGACGAGTCACCTCGCTCATGGTGGCGGTGGCCCTCTCCGCTTCCCTCGCGCTGCCCGCCGTGGCGATCGCCAAGAGCGGCGCCCCGGCATGGGCGTGCGCCCCGGGCGACGTCGGCAGCACGGCCCGTGGCCCGATCACCGACGCCCAGGGTCGCGTCCGCGAGAAGGACACCGGGCAGGCGGCGAAGGCCCTGCCGGCGAAGGCGCAGGGCAAGGCGCCCGCAGGCTTCTCCGCCGAGGTTCCCGTGTACTTCCACGTCATCACCGACGGCGCAACCGGTAGCGTGACCGATCGGCAGATCCGGGTGCAGATCAGCGTCCTCAACAAGACCTTCGGTGGCGGGGAGGGCGGCGACGACACCGGTTTCTCGTTCGACCTTGCCGGGGTCACGCGCACCGACAACGCCGAGTGGTTCGCAATCGCCAGCTTCGCGGCGGAGACGGCGATGAAGCAGGCGCTCAAGGCCGGCGGCAACAACGCCTTGAACGTCTACTCGACGAGCGGTGGTGGCTACCTCGGC
>DATKBR010000008.1:0-5798 GCA_035513775.1 Candidatus Limnocylindria bacterium | reverse complement strand
CACCGCGCGTGCCGAGTCGAGGGCGTCCGGCCGGGCCGCACCGATCTCGTCGGCGCGCGACAGGACGACGACCGCGTTGATGGGCGAGGCGTGCGCGATCGAACGGTCCATGAACGCCTCGAGGAACTGGACGTCGGACCGATGGAGATGGCGCATGAGGTACAGGACGGCGTCCGCCTCACCTGGTCCGTCGGCCTCGTCGTCGAGGAGGGCGCGGGTCGTTCGGGCCGAGGTGGCCTCACTCGCCGACGCAAGGCCGGGCGTGTCGATGAGCGTGAGCTCGCCGAGCTTCTGTGACGGCCAGCCCACCTCGATCCGCTCGATGGCGTCGAGCTGCACGTCTCCGAGGTCGATGTCGAGCATCCCCTCCTGGCGCCTGAACGCGAGCTCCCGTGAGCCCGACGGACGAAGCGCGGCGACGACGCGATATCCCAGCGCGTGGCGGTACCAGGTCACGATCCGCGTGCACTCTCCGGCGTCGGTCGCGGCGAGCCGCTCGCCGACGAGGGCGTTGAGCAACGTCGACTTGCCGGCCTTCACCCGGCCCGCGATGGCGACTCGGAGTGGCTCGTCGAGGCGGCGCATGGCCGTGACGACAGCCTCCTCCTGATCAGTTCCGCGAGCTACGGTGAGTGTTTCATTGGCGATGCGTCCGACCTCCTCGGCGAGGGCGCCCGCGGCGGTCGGCTCGTTCATGTGTGGTCTAGGAGGGCAGGTCCATGCAGTTGCCGGTGCCTTCAACGATCGAGTGATCGCCATTCGCCACCAGGATGCACATCTGGGTCGCGTTGGCCGGTCTCTCGGCCACGGAGTACCCGCGGAACGGGACCGGCCCGGCATACACGAACCACGGACCGTCACCCGGTACTCCGGCGTCAGCAACCGAGGTGGTGTCGAAGAAGAAGTGAACGTGGCGCCCGGGAAGGGACGGCTCGTAGCCAAACGTCTCGTATTCGACGACGTAGTCACCGCCGCCGACGGTGATCGTCGTGATGCGCGCCTGACGACCCTCTGGCGTGGCAGTGGGGACGGGCAAGGGCGTCGCGGTGGGCGTCGCCGACTCTGCGGGCGTGGGAACGGAGGTCGGGCCCAAGGTCGGACTCAAGGTCGGGGCTGAGGTCGGCGCGAGTGAAGGGCTCGGCGTCGTCGGCGCATCGGACGGATTGGCGGCGATGAAGGTGGGCGACCCGGTCGGAGCGGGCGCAGGGGAGAGCATTCCCGACGCCACGAGCGCCAGGATCGCGGCGAGTGCGATACCACCGACCGCGGCGAGAACGCCGATCATCCTGCCCCGACCCGAGGCGCTCCCAGCGTCAACGGATGGAGGAGGCCGACGTGCCGGAGGCGCCTGGTCGTCAAGCGCAAGCGGCGAGGGAACCTCCGTCGGAGGGCCGTCTGTTCCGGTCGAGATCGTGGCGGCACCCCCGTCGCCACCAGGTGGACCTGCTGCAACAACCGCACCGGCGAGCGCCGCATCGGCGACCGGCGCCCCAGCCAGTTTCTCGCTGGCGTCGGCGGCGGATCGGCGGCTCGTTTCCGCCATTAAGGCCGCCCCGAGCGCCATCGAGTGCTTGGGATGGGCGTCGATTGCGACCGGGCGCTTCGTAGCCTCGCGGACCATCTCGGCGATCAGCGGGATACGCGACGTGCCACCGACGAGCAGGACGCGATCGATTCCTTCGAAGTCGAGACCGGCGCTCTTCACGGCCCGCCGGAGGGCCGCGATCGTCTCGGTGATGCGCGGCCGAATGAACTCCTCGAATTCCTCCCGCGTCAGCCGCATTTCGGTCTGCACGCCGGGCAGGACCACCGGGATCGTAACGTCGGTGTCGGAGGACAGGGCCTCCTTGGCCCGCCGGCATTCCTCACGCAGGCGCGCGATCGCGGCCAGTGTCGCTGGGTCGGTAGCGTCAATCTCGGTGCCGGAGTTCCGGACCAAGGTCATGACGCGGGTGAAAATGGCCTCATCGAAGTCGATACCTCCGAGCCGTTCCATGCCCTCGGGCCGGCCGAGCTGCTCGAATCCCGATTCGCTTTTGCGCAGGATCGTGGCGTCGAACGTGCCGCCGCCGAAGTCGTAGACGGCGATGACCGCGCCAACAGGGACGCGCTCCTGCAGGGCGTAATGGACCGCGGCCGCCTCGGGCTCGGTCAGCAGGGCGACGTTCGCGATGTCGGCCAGGCGGACGGCCTGCTCCAGCAGGTCGACCTTGTACGCGCCGTAGCTCGCCGGATGAGTCAGGGCGATGGCGTCCGCCGGCCCGCCGAACTGCTCTGTTACGCGGGCCACGATGGCGCGCAGGAGGTGAGCGAGGAGGGACTCCGCGCCGTATGGCGTGCCGCCCAGGATGATCGGCGTCGGATCGCCCAGTCGCCGCTTGAACTCGCGCGCGGTCCGGGTCGGCTCGCTCAGCGAGCGTCGCTCGGCGGCATCACCGGTGAGGACCTCACCGTCCGCGCGCAGGACCACGATGGACGGGATCGTCGCCGCCCGCTCACCGAGCTGGAAGATTTCGATGCGATCGTCGCGAGCCGTCGCAGCGGCCGAGTAGGTCGTCCCCAGATCGATCCCGAGCGAGTATCCCATCCGAAAAAACAACTCCGTCGCGAGATGCAGGACGTCGAGTCTAGCGTCCCACCCGGCTTCGCTCGGTAGGTACACTCCCAACGATGAGGAACGGGCCCGCACGCCTGCGCGGCGAAGTGACCACGGGCGCCGCCCCACTGCCCGAACCTACTGCGATCGCAGGCGTCATCGCCGCCGTCGGTGAGCTTGCGCGCGCGCACGGCCGTGACGATCTCATGCACCGGCTGGAGCAGGTCGCCCAACGGGTCGCCAGGACCGAGACCATCGTGTGCGTCGTGGGCGAGTTCAAGAAGGGCAAGAGCGCGCTCATCAACGCCCTCCTCGAGAGCCCGGTCTGTCCGGTCGACGACGACTTCGCGACCATGACCGTCACGGTCGTCCGCTACGCCGCGGAACCGACGGCCAGCGCCCGACGACGCGAGGGTGGCAAGCTCATCGTCGAGGCCATCGGTGCGTCCGACCTCGACCGATGGGTCGCCGAACGGGACGGTGACGATCGCCCCCACGGCGTGGAGCTGGTCGAGGTGGGCCTGCCCAACGCCTTCCTCGAACGGGGCGTCGCGCTGGTCGATACGCCCGGGGTCGGCGGGCTGAACGCCGCCCACGCCGCAGCGACGCTGGCGTTCCTGCCCACAGCCGACGCGCTCGTGTTCGTGACCGACGCCTCCGCCGAGCTGTCCGGCCCGGAGCTCGCGTTCCTGGAGACCGCCCGGAAGGCGGGGTTGCCCATCCTCATCGCAATCACGAAGGTCGATATCTACCCGCAGTGGCGGCGGATCGTGGCCCTCGACGAGAAACACCTCCGGGCGATGGGCGTCGACGACGAACCGTTCGCCGTGAGCTCGGTGCTCCGCGCAGCGGGCCGCAGGCTGGCCGACCCATCCCTCGACGAGGAGAGTGGCTTCCCGCGCTTCGCGGAGGCACTCATCGAGGACGCCGTCGGCCGCGCTCGCGAGGCGTCGCGTTCGGTGGCCGTCGCCCAGATCCTGCAGGTCATCGACCAGCTGCGCGAGCCCCTGGCGGCCGAGTCGATGGCGCTCGAGCGCCCCGAGACGGCCGAGCAGCTGGCACGCGACCTGCGCGACGTCCGAGATCGGCTGACCTCGCTGGCCGGCACGGATGCCTCATGGTCGGTCCGTCTCGAGGACGAGTTCGCGGCCCTCCGGACCCGGACGGAGTTCGCCTTTCAGACGAGGATGCGCCAGCTGCAACGCGACACGCAGGAGGAGATCGAACGCATCGACCCGGCGCGATCATGGCCGGACGTGAGCCAGCGGGTGCAGCAGGACACTGCGGCAGCGGTCCGGGCCTCCTTCCTCCAGGTGACCGATGGCGCGGCCGACGTCCAGGCCCAGATCGCCGACCTACTGGCCATCGAGGCGATCGGCCTCGACGGCGCGGGGGCGGCGGTGTCGTTCGATGTCTCGACGCTCTGGCGGGGCGGCCCGGCCTTCGAGGGCCGAGCCAAGTCGGGGATCGCGGCGGGCCTCGTATTGCTGGGCGGCGCCCAAGTCGGCACGGTCGGGGTCGAGATGCTCGGCATGCTCGGGACCTTGCTCGGCACGGTGGTCGCCGGGCCGGTCTTCCTCGGAGTGGCCGCCGTGCTCGGTGGCAAGCAGGTCATCGACGAGCGGCGTCGCCTGCTGGCCGACCGCCGACAGCAGGCGCGCTCGTTCCTGAGCGAGTTCCTCGCCGAGGTCCGGTTCGAGGCCGATGGCCGCTTGGCGTTGCTCCTGGGCGAGGTGCAGCGTCAGATCCGCGCCGGGTTCACCGAGCGCATCCGCGAGCTCCGACGGACGTATGCCGAGACCACGGAAGCCCTCGAGCGCGCCACCGAGCAGGCCGAGACCGAGCAGCGCGCGCGCCTCACCTCGGTCCAGGCCAAGCTGCGCCACATCGAGGAGCTGCGTGATCGCGCTATCGCACTCGAGCTCGAGCCCGTCTGAAGAATGCTCCGAGGCAGCTCGTTGCCGCAGTGCTGGGCAACGCAGCCTAGAGCGGGCTCTCCTGGATGAGCAGGAGCTGATGCGGGCCGTGATCATCAGCTGGTCACCCGGAGCCATGACCGTCGCCGGAGCGATAGGGCGCAACAGCCGTTCGATCGGGCCGTTTGTCCCCAACGAGACGGCGTCTCGCAGCCACTTGCGGGGTGCATGGCATGATCGGCTGATGCAGACGGTTACCCATTTTGACCTCACCCCTGTCCGGGCCCAATTCCCGTCGCTGGCGATGGAGCAGGCCGGCCGGCCGGTGGCCTTCCTCGACGGTCCGGGCGGGACCCAGGTGCCGGACCGCGTGATCGAAGCCGTCGCCGACTACTACCGCACGGCCAATGCCAACGAGGGCGGGGCGTTCGCCACCAGCCGGCGCAACGACGAGATCGTGGCAGGCGCCCGCTCGGCGGTCGCCGACTTCTACGGCGCTCCGTCACCTGACGAGATCAAGTTCGGCTACAACATGACCACGCTCACGTTCCACCTCAGCCGGTCGATCGGTGCCGCCCTGCGGGCGGGCGACGAGATCATGGTCACGACGCTCGACCACGAGGCCAACGTGTCGCCCTGGCTGGCCGTGGCACACGACCGCGGGCTGGTCGTCCGGACCGTCGACATCCGGCCTGACGACTGCACCCTCGACATGGACGACTTCGCGGCGAAGCTGTCCGAGCGGACGCGCCTCGTGGCGGTCGGCTACGCCTCCAACGCCGTCGGTACGATCAACCCACTGCCCCAAATCTGTCGTCTCGCCCACGAGGTCGGTGCCTGGGTCTACGTCGACGCTGTCCACTATGCCCCTCACGCGCCGCTCGACGTCGTCGCGACGGGCGCCGATTTCCTGGTCACCTCGGCCTACAAGTGGTTCGGCCCGCACCTCGGAGCGCTGTGGGCGAGGCGCGAGATCCTGGCCCAGTTGCCGCGCTACAAGGTCCGGCCGGCACACGATGACTTCGAGACCGGCACGCCGAGCTTCGAGGCCATCGCCGGCACGGGCGCCGCGATCGACTACCTGGCCTCGCTGAGCCCGGCCTCCGCTCCGGTCGAGGGCAGTCCGGGCAGCCGACGGGCTGCCTTGGTCGGAGCGCTGCGGGCCATTCGCGAGTACGAGCTCGGCCTGCTCGGCCAGCTGGTGGCCGGGCTGCGGGCGATACCTCGCCTGCGCGTGTGGGGCATCACCGACCCGGCCCGCTTCGCCGCCGAGCGCGTGCCGACCG
>DATKBR010000007.1:0-61539 GCA_035513775.1 Candidatus Limnocylindria bacterium | reverse complement strand
ACATGCTCGTCCGCCGCTCCCTCGACGTCGAGCATCGAGACGAGCCGCCAGAGGTGGTGTTCCCGCTGATCGGCCGGGCGGTCGTCGGCGTCGCCGGCGAGCGGTTCGGGCTGATGCGCGCAGTCTGTCCAGCAGCGTCGTCCAGATCGACCTGATCGTCCTCGCCGGGATCGCCCTGTTCTTCGTGGCACTCGCCTCGACGACGATCAAGCGCGAGGTCGCGTAGACCGGCCCCGACGTCGCCGGAGGCCAAAGCCGAGTGCGAGGGTCAACAGGGCGATGGCCAGCAGCAGGAGCAGGAGCGACGGGTCGATGGCTCCGCACGCAGCCGAGCCTCCCGGCAGCGGCGTTGCGCTGGGTGCGGGCTGGGTCGGCGCTGCAGATGGCGCGAGCGAGGGTGCGGTCGTGGCGTCTGGCGGCGTCGATGGACCAGGCTTCGGGGTAGCAGGGGGAGTCGTCGGCCCGGTGGTCGGTCGCGCCGTCGGTCGTGGGGTGGGCGCGGAGCTCGGCGCCGAGCCTGACGATGGCCTCAATCAGCGCCGCGTCCACGCCCCGTCCAGCACCCCCTTCACGAACGAGACGTCGATCTCCCAGCGACCCGGGGCGACGATCGGGCCGCGAGCGACCCGGCGGGGAGACCCAACTCCTACCATGAGCCGACCGGCGGCACCGCAGGGGAGCGAGCAGGTCGAATGGTCCGGACGACGCCCTTCCACGAGCGAACCAGCGCGCTGAACGAGACCGGGCTCTGGGAGCACTGGTCGAACCACCTGGTCGCGGTGCGTTACCAGATGTCCGAGAAGTTCGAGTACTTCGGCATCCGGAACGCGGCCGGGCTGTTCGACACGTCGCCGCTGTACAAGTACCTCTTCGCCGGCCCCGACGCCGAGCGCTTCATCTCCGGCGTCCTGGCGCGCGACCCGCGGAAGTGCGCGGTGGGCCAGGCGCAGTACACGCTGTGGTGCGACGACCGCGGCTTCGTGATCGAGGACGGCGTCCTGATGCGCCTCGCGGAGGGGGAGTACCTGCTCACCGCGGCCGAGCCGAATCTCGCCTACTTCCAGGGCCTCGCCGGGCGGCTGGACGTCGAGATCGAGGACGTGACGGAGGCCTGGGGCATCCTCTCCATCCAGGGCCCCCGCTCCCGCGAGATTCTCGCCGGAGTGGCCCCCGCGGTCGCGGACCTCGGCTACTTCAAGGTGATTTCGACCAAGGTTGCGGGCGTGCCCGTCGTCATCTCGCGAACCGGTTACACGGGTGACCTCGGCTACGAGGTCTGGGTGCCCGCGGCGGACGCGCTTGCGGTGTGGGACGCGGTCTGGAAGTCCGGCGAGGGCAAGGCGCTCATCCCGTTCGGCATGACCGCGCTGTACATGGCCCGCATAGAGGCCGGCCTGATCCTCCTCGACGTCGACTTCCACTCGAGCCGCTACGCCTGGACGGACGCCGACCGCTCGACTCCGATCGAGCTCGGTTTCGGCTGGATGTTCCGGGACCTGGCGGCAGGTAACGGCACGGCGGCCGCCAACGGCGCCGCGCGCTCGTTCATCGGGCGCGACGCGATTCGGCGCGAGCTGGCGGACAAGACATCGCGCTGGCGCCTGACCGGCCTCGTGGTCGACTGGCGCGACTACGACCGCATCTATGACGAGGCGGGCCTCATCCCGCCCAAGGACCACAGGCCGATCCAGGATGAGTACTACGTGTACGACGACGCCCTCAACCAGCTCGGGTATGCCACGAGCCAGATGTACTCACCCGTGCTCCAGCGCCACATCGCACTCGCCCGGGTGCCGCTGGAGAGCGCCGAGGGCGACCGGCTGAAGTTGGAGGCGGGTGTCCGCCATCGATACGAATACTTCGACGCGCACGTCGCGAAGCTGCCGCTGTTCAACCCACCCCGGAGGACGGCCTGACGATGGCACGCACGAAATCGACCGTCGATGACCGCACGTACGACGCGATCGTGATCGGCGGGGGCCACAACGGCCTCACGAACGCGGCGTACCTCGCCAAGGGCGGCCTGCGCACCCTGGTCCTGGAGCGACGCCACCTCGTCGGTGGCGCGGCGATCACCGAGGAGCTCCGGCCGGGCTTCTGGTTCACCTCGTTCTCGTACGCGCTCAGCCTGCTCCGCCCGGACATCGTCCACGAGCTGGACCTGGTCAAGCACGGCTTCATGCCGATCCTCATGCCCACCGCGTTCTGCCCGAAGGAGGACGGCGACTACATGCTCTTCGGCCAGGACCACGGCGAGAATCACAAGGAGATCGCCCGCCACAGCCCGCACGACGCGGATGCCTACGACGCCTTCAACCACGACGTCAACAAGGTCCTGCGGGCGATCAAGCCGCTGCTCGACGCGGCGCCGCCGGACATCTTCAGCGACGACCCGGAGGAGCTCGTCGCGCTCGCGGCGCTGGGCTCGCGCTTCCGCAAGCTGGACAAGAAGGTGCTGCACGATGCGGTTCGGCTCCTGACCGGCTCCGCCGCGGATTTCCTGGACGACTACTTCGAATCGGACCTGCTCAAGGGCTACATGGCCTCGTCGGCGATCATCGGCACGAAAGTCGGGCCGTACTCGCAGGGATCCGGCCTCGTCCTGCTGTACCACCTGCTCGGCGAGCACGACGGCGAGTTCGGGGCGTGGGCCTTCCACAAGCAGGGCAACGGCGGGTTCACCCAGGTTCTCGCCCGCGCGGCGGCGGCGTTCGGCGCGGAGATCAAGCTCGAGTCGGCGGTCGACCACGTGATCACCGACAACGGGCGCGCGACCGGCGTCGCCCTCGCCGACGGCTCCGAGTACCACGCCCCGGTCGTCGTCTCCGCGCTGGACCCGCGCCGGACGTTCATGGAGCTGGTCGACCCACGCGAGCTGCCGACGGACCTCGTCGACGCGATCCGGCGGTTCCGGTTCCAGGGCACGTCGGCCAAGGTCAACTTCGCCCTCGACGGCATCCCGCGCTACCCCGCGCTCGGTGATCGTACGGACCAGTACCGCGGCTTCACCAACATCGGGCCGTCGATGGAGTACCTCGAGCGCGCCTTCGACGACGCGAAGTACGGCTGGTACTCCAAGCGGCCGTACCTCGACTGCGCGATCCAGTCGACGGTCGATCCGGACATGGCGCCGCCGGGCAAGGCGGTCATGAGCTGCTTCGTCCAGTACGCGCCGTACAAGCTGCGCGAGAGCGACTGGGATGCCGAGCGCGACGGGCTCGGCGACACGGTCCAGGCGACGCTGGAGTCGTTCTTCCCGGGCTTCGGCGAGCTGGTGCTCCAGCGCGAGGTGCAGACGCCGCTGGACATCGAGCGGACGGTTGGCCTGAGCGAGGGCAACATCTTCGCCGGCGAGTTCCTCGCCCCCCAGATGTACTTCTTCCGGCCGGCGCCGGGCTGGTCGCAGTACCGCACCCCGATCGATGGCTACTACCAGTGCGGCTCCGGCACGCACCCCGGCGGCTGCGTGATGGGCGCGCCCGGCAAGCTCGCCGCCGGGCAGGTGCTGAAGGACCGCGCGAAGCGGCTCGCCTGACACCGTGGACCTGACACCGTGGACCTGAACCTCACCCCGGCGCAGGCCGCCCTCCGGGACAACGCCCGGAGGTTCGTCGTCGAGGTGCTCCAGCCCGTGGAGCTGGAGCTGGAAACGGCGGGTGGGCGCCTCCCGGCCTCGCGCGGGGCCGAGCTCCGACGCCTCGCGATCGAGGCGGGCCTGGCCGGCGGCGAGCTGCCGGTCGCGGTGGGCGGCGGCGGCTGGACCGTGTTCGAACAGGTGCTCGTCCACGAGCAGTACGGCCAGGTGACCGGCGGCCTGTGGAGCTTCGTGCCGGGCGCCTACGCGGTGCTCGTCCACGCCGATGCCGACCAGCGCCGGCGCTACCTGACGCCAAGCCTGCGCGGCGAGCGCTTCGGTGCGTACGCGGTCACCGAGCAGAACGCGGGCTCCGACGCCCGCAACCTCGAGACGACGGCGGTGCGCGACGGCTCCGGGTGGCTGCTCAACGGCGAGAAGTGGTTCGTGACCGGCCCGGACAACACGGATTTCATGGTCGTCCAGGCCATGGTGGTCGACGGCGGCGATCGCCTCCCGACCCTGTTCTTCATCGACTACGACGCGCCCGGGGTCCTGATGAAGGCCGACCCGGCGTTCATGCACACATTCGCCGACCGGCATCCGCAGTTCGCGCTGGAGGACGTGCGGGTCCCGGACTCGGCCCGGCTCGGCGGGATCGGCGCGGCAGATGATCTCGCCAACGAATGGTTCGTGACGGAGCGGATCCACATCGGAGCTCGCTGCGCCGGCGCGATGGAGCGCCTGCTCACTCTGGCGGTCGACTGGGCGACGGATCGCCGCCAGTTCGGCAGCCGTATCTTCGACTTCCAGGGCGTGAGCTTCCCCCTGGCCGACTCCGCCGCGGACGCGTCGGCGGCGCGGTTGCTCACTCGGGAGGCCGCCTGGCTCGCCGACAGCGGCGCCGACCCCAAGGTGGTCCACGCCAAGGCGTCGCTGGCCAAGCTGTTCGCGTCCGAGAAGGCCTTCATCTGTGCGGACCGCGTGATCCAGGTCTTCGGTGGGCGCGGCTACATGCGCGAGAACCCCGCCGAGCGCTACCTCCGCGAGCTGCGCGTCGATCGCATCTGGGAGGGCACGAGCGAGATCCAGCGGCTGATCATCGCGCGCTCGCTCGAGCGGCGCGGTGTCGACCGGGTGGTCGGATGAGCGGCACGGCCGACCCAGCCGGCGCGGCGGATGCGGCCGGCGCATCCCGCGTCACGGCACGGACCATCGATATCAGGCCCCTGTTCTCGCCGCGCTCCGTGGCGGTCGTCGGCGCGTCGCCGCGTTCCAACACCGCCCGCATCCTCCGCGACAACATCGCCCGGGTCGGGGGCGACACGCGCTGCTACTTCGTGAACCCGAAGTACGCGGAGGTCGAAGGCGCCCCGTGCTACCCGGACATCACAGCGTTGCCGGAGGTGCCGGATATCGCCGTCGTGGCGATCAACCCGTTGCGTGTTGCGGGCGTGGTGCGTGAGGCGACCGCGGCCGGCGTGCCCGCGGTCATGATCCCGGGCGGCGGGGTGATCGAGGGCGGGGAGACGGCGGCCCGGATGCAGGCCGAGGTGGCGGCGATCGCGCTCGAGTCGGGCATCGCGCTGCTGGGGCCGAACTGCATGGGCGTCATCGACCTGCACGCGCCGAGCGCGACATACATCGACGACCTCCCGGAGATGCGCCGCGGCGGCACCGTCGCGATCGCCCAGTCGGGGAGCGTGACCAACGCCTTCGTTAACGCCGGCACGCGGATCGGCTGGAGCCGGATCGTGAGCTGCGGCTCCGAGGCCGTCCTGGATGTGTGCGACTACATGGCGGCGTCGCTCGACGACCCGACCACCGATTCGGTCGTCCTGTTCATGGAAGGCTTCAAGCGGCCGGAGCGGTTCCTCGCCCTCGCTGATCGGGCGCTGGCCATGGACGTGCCGGTTCTCGCGGTGAAGGTCGGTCGGAGCGCCCAGGCGCAGGCCGCCGCGGTCTCGCACTCGGGCTCGCTCGCGGGCGACGCGCGTGCGACCGAGGCGGCGATGCGCGCCGCCGGCGTCGTCCTGTGCGACGACCTGGACGAGCTGCTCGAGGCGGCCGCGCTCGTGAGCCGCTCGCGACGCCTCGGGCGCCGGGTGGGGCAGGGGAGGACCGCTGTCGTCACCGTCTCGACGGGCGAGGGCTCGCTCATCGCCGACGTTGCGCCGCGCATCGGGCTATCTCTTCCGCCGATCCCGGCCGGAGCCCGGGCGCAGATCCGGGCCGCGATGCCGACGCTGACCCACGTGGAGAACCCGATCGACCCGTGGGGTGCCGGCGACGCGGCGCCGACGTACCGCGCGACATTCGAGGCGCTGGCCGATTCGGGGGCCTACGACGTCCTCGCGCTCGTCCACGACTTCCCGTTCGGGTCGCCGCGCAGCGAGGCGGCACTCGCGGTGGAGCTAGGCGCCGAGCTGATCGCCGCGACGGCCGATCGACCGGGCGTCCTGCCCGCCTTCGTCTCCCTCACGTCCGGCGACGTCACGCCCGAGGTGTCCGAGCAGCTGGACCAGGCCGGCGGCGTCCCGATCCTCCGCGGCGCCCTCGCCGGGCTCGGGGCGATCTCGCGCCTCGCCTGGTGGGAGCGCCGGTTGGCGGCCCGCGCTCGCGGCGGGCCGGCGCGCGCCACGTGGCCCGCTCTCGCGGCCGACGTGCCAGCGTACGGGTTCGACCGCCCGCCCTCTGGCGCCGATCGTCGGTCCGCCGGGCGCCCGCCGGCGCGCGTCATCCCAGAGCGCGAATCCCTCGAGATGCTGCGCGCGGCCGGCCTGCCGATCGTCGAATCGATCGCGGTCGAGGGTCGGAGCGTTGCCGCGATGCTCCCGGAGGCCACCGCGGCGGCGGAGCGGACAGGCTGGCCGGTGGCAGTGAAGCTCGACGCGCCCGGCCTCTCCCACAAGACGGAAGTCGGCGGCGTCGAGCTGGGCGTGGCCGGCCCGAAGCAGCTCGGGCCTGCCCTGCGCCGCATCCTCGCGGCGGGTCGCGACCACGATCCGGACGGGGTGCTCATCCAGCCGATGGCGCGCAAGGGCGTGGAGCTCATCGTGGGCGGCCGCCGCGACCCCCAGTACGGCGCGCTGGTGCTCGTCGGGCTCGGGGGCATCCACGCCGAGCTGCTCGACGACGTCGCGCTCCGGCTCGTGCCCCTGCGGCCGGACGATGCCCTGGAGATGCTGTCCGAGCTGAACGGCGCGAGGGTCCTCGAGGGTGCCCGCGGCGGGCGGCCGGTCAACCGGCAGGCTATCGCGCAGCTGCTGGTCGCGCTGGGCGATGCGATGACCCGCAATCCGTCGTGGCTGGACGTCGACCTCAACCCCGTCATTGTCGGGCATACCGACGCGATCGCCGTCGACGCCCTGATCGTCGCCGATCCGGTCGATCCGGCATGGGACTTCGAAGACCCTGGCGGCACCGATGCCTGACCCGGCGCGCCAGGGCGTGTCGTCGGGATGGGCCGCGGGGTCTGCTGCATTCCTGTGGCAATGTCTCGCCGCGCGGGCGCGGCTATCCTCCCCGGGATGGAATCCGGCGCCGCCGCGACGCCTCCCACCGCGAACCGCGGCCTCGTCGTTGCCCTCGACGGGCCGGCCTCGTCGGGCAAGAGCAGCGTCGGCGCTGCGGCGGCCAAGGAGCTGGGCTACCGCTTCTGCGACACCGGATTGCTGTACCGGGCCGCGACGTGGCTCGCGCTTGACCGGGACATCGCCGCCGACGACGGGACGGGCCTCGTGGGACTTGTCGACGAGATCGATCTGATCGACGACGGCACCGGGCGCCTGGCCCACGTCGGGGTCGGTGGCGTCGATCGGACGGCAGAGGTGAGGGGGCCCGACGTCGACGTGGCCGTGTCCGGCTACTCCGGGGTTGCGGAGCTCCGGCTGGCGCTCCTGACGCGCCAGCGCCGGCTCGCGAGCGAGGGTCGAATCATCATGGCCGGGCGCGACATCGGGACGGTGGTGCTGCCCGACGCCGACCTCAAGCTGTATCTCGACGCGTCCGTCGAGGAGCGCGCACGCCGGCGAGCACTGGAGCGTGGGATCGACCCCGAATCGGCGGAGGCCGTCGAGATCCTCACCGAGCTCCGGCGCCGCGACCTGCTCGACTCAACCCGTGAGGTCGCGCCGCTCCGCGCCGCCGACGATGCGGTCATCCTGCGGACGGACGGCAACGCGTTCGTGGAGACGGTCCGCCTTGTCGTCGACACGATCCGGAATTCCGAGGCGTCCCGCGCCGGCACCGAGGGCACCAGCGGCGCGACGAAGGCAAAGTCGCCACGAGCCGCTCGAACACCTCGCGCGGCGCGCCGGCCGATCGAACAGACGCCCGTCGCGACCCGCGTCAACATCGTCATCGGCGTCGCGAGCGCCATCTTCCGGATCATCGTGCGCGCCATCGTGCGGCTGCGGATCGAGGGGGACCTCGACGCCTTGCCCAAGGGCCCGATGATCGTGGCCGCGAACCACACCTCCAGCGCGGACCCGGTGCTGATCGGGGCGTTTCTGACCCAGCGCCTCGGGAGGCCGCTCAACTGGCTCGGAAAGCGTGAGCTGGTCGAGTTTCCGCTGACGGGTTGGCTCATGCGCCGCGGCGGGATCCACCCGGTGGATCGCGAGGCCGCGGATCTCGAGGCGTTCCGGGCGGCGATGCGCGTCCTCGACGCCGGGCAGGTGCTCGCGATCTTCCCGGAGGGCACCCGCAGCCGCGACGGCGCCCTCCAGCAGGTACGCGAGGGCGCGGGCTTGCTCGCGCTCCGGAGCGGCGCGCAGGTGCTGCCCGTGGCCGTCATCGACAGCGACCGGATGTGGCCCCGTGGTCGCCTCCTGCCGCTCTTCGGCAGGCGCGTGACCGTCCGCTATGGCGCGCCGTTCACGGTGGCCGAGGAGCTCGCGACGCTTGGCATCCCGCCGCGCGGCCGGCAGGCCACCGAGGCCGCCACGCGCCTGATCATGACCCGCATCGCGGGGCTACTCCCGCCGCGCCAGCGCGGTGTGTATGCGGCGGATGCGCACCTCGCCGCGGTGGCCGCCGACGAGGGCGGCGGCGGGGGTTAGCCCGGAACGCGCGTATATGTCCGGTTGCAGCGCGTTGCCGAGCGCCCCAGCCGACGAACGGCCGGTCCGAACCGGACCCATGGGATACTTGTCCCGTCATGACAGCAGGTATCGGCGCGGTGGCGGAGATCCGGATCGCGAAGCGGACGGGGTTCTGCTACGGCGTGCGGGAGGCCATCGACAAGGCCAAGGAGGCGAGCGCTGACGGTAAGGTGACGCACACCCTGGGCCAGGTGGTCCACAACGAGGGCGTGATCCGCGACCTGCAGGGCCTCGGCATCGAGACGGTCGACACGCTCGACGACGTCGACCACGGCGCGGCGGTCGTCATCCGCGCGCACGGCGTCCGTCCCGACGTCATGGAACGCGCCGCGGCGCGCGGCCTGGAGGTCATCGACGGCACGTGCACCTGGGTCATCCAGGAGCAGAAGGAGATCGTCAAGCTCGTCGAGGAGGGCTACACGATCGTGCTGCTTGGGACGCCGAAGCACCCCGAGGTCGTGGGCCTGCTGGGCTTCGCCCCGAACACCATCGTCGTCGACGAGGAGGAGGACTGGGACCAGATCCCGCGCCGCAAGAAGATGGCGCTGATCTCCCAGTCCACCCAGCCGCCCTGGAAGTTCGAGAAGCTCGCCGCGTTCATGGTTTCGCGCAGCCATGAGCTGAAGATCGTCAACACCGTGTGCCCGGTGACGATCCGTCGCCAGGAAGACACGCTCGAGACGGCGCGCGAGGTGGACCTCATGGTCGTGGTCGGCGGCCGATCGTCGGCCAACACCAAGGAGCTGACGCGCCTGTGCGGGATCGCCGGGACGCGGGCGATCCAGATCGAGTCCGCGCGCGACCTCACCGACCCGGCCGCGTTCGAGGGCGCGCGGGTCGTCGGCGTCACGGGCGGCACGTCCACGCCCATCGAGGACCTGCACTCCGTTGCCCGGCGCATCCTCGAGATCGCCGGCACCTCGCAGGCGCGGGCGAACGCGGCGGCCCTCGCCGACGCGGCATTCGCGCTGGCAGCGACGCCGGCCGGCCGGACTACCTCGCTGCCGGCATCCCTCCCGGCCGCCGGCTAGCAGGCACCAGGATCGTGGCCGGCGGCCTCCCGATCGTCGCCATCGTGGGGCGCCCGAACGTCGGCAAGAGCACGCTCTTCAATCGGATCGTGGGCGAGCGCGCCGCGATCGTGGAGGACCGCGCCCGGACGACGCGCGACCGGCTGTACGGCGAGGCCGAGTGGAACGGGCGCCGGTTCATGATCGTAGACACGGGCGGTCTGGAGGTGGACACGCGCGACCCGATCGAGGCGCGCGTCCAGGACCAGGCGCGGATCGCGATCGCCGAGGCGGACGTGATCCTGTTCGTGGTCGAGGCGATCAGCGGCCTGACGCCCGCCGACGAGGAAGCGGCGCTGCTGCTCCGGCGCGCCAATGCCCCCGTCCTCCTCGCGGTCAACAAGGCGGACAACCCGAAGCGCGAGCTCGAGGCGGCCGAGTTCTACGCCCTTGGCTGGGAGGAGACCCACCCGATCGCCGCGGTCCACGGCCGCGGCGTCGCCGACATGCTCGACTCCGTGGTCCTCGCGCTCCCGCCCGAATCCGAGGGCGAGCTCGCCCGCAAGCGCCGCGAGGTCGAGGCTGACGAATTCTCGCGCGACGTGGAGTCCGGGCGCTTCGAACCGTTTGTCGTCGGCGCGACCGACGAATCGGACGACGATGCCGACGAGGCCGCTGACGGCGTCGACGAGGCATCCGCGCGCAAGTGGGACGCGATGATCGCAAGCGAGTCCGACGATGAGCCGCCGGCAATCGCGCTTGTGGGCCGGCCGAACGTCGGCAAGTCGAGCCTGCTCAACGCGCTGCTCGGCCAGGATCGGATGATCGTGTCCGAGATCCCGGGCACGACGCGCGACGCAATCGACACCCGGCTGCCGTGGGGCCGCACGGAGATCGTGCTCATCGACACCGCCGGCATTCGCCGCCGCGGCCGCGTGGCGGGCGGACCGGACGCCGACCGCTTCTCGACGCTGCGCTCGTTCCGGGCGATCTCGCGCGCCGACGTCGCCGTCCTCCTGATCGATGCCGTCGACGGCCTGACCGCGCAGGACATGCACATCGCGGGCTTCGTGGTCGACGAGGGCAGGGGACTGGTGATCGCCGTGAACAAGTGGGACGCCGTCGAGGAGAAGACGGGTACCACGTTCGACCAGTACGTCGAGTGGATCCGGCACGAGGCACCGTTCCTCGACTTCGCCCCGATCGTGAGCATCTCCGCCAAGACCGGCCAGCGCGTGCCGCGAGTGCTGGAGCTGGCCGTCGACGTCTGGGCGGAGCGCCGGCGCCGCGTGCCCACGGGCGAGCTGAACCGGATCGTCGGCGACGCGACCGCCCGCCAGGAGCCGCCGGCGGTGAAGGGCAAGCGCCCGAAGCTGTTCTACGCCACGCAGGTGGCGGTCGCCCCGCCGACGTTCGTGTTCTTCGCGCGCGACGCTGGTTCGGTCCACTTCAGCTACCGCCGCTACCTCGAGAACCGGCTGCGCGATGTCTTCAGCTTCCTCGGCACCCCCATCCGGCTCGTCTTCCGCGAGCGGGCGAGCGTCCGGCTGCCTCGGAGGGGTGGCAAGCCGCGCGCGGGTTCCAGCCGTCCGAGCAAGAGCCCTCGATCGAAGGTAGCTGCGCGGCCCAGCGCGCCGGGCCCTGCCGGTCGCACGACGCCGCCCACCGACCCTGGTCGACAGACGGCGACCGGTTCCAACGGCCGTCCGCTTGGCCAGCGCCCGGGCGGCAAGCGGACCCCACGGCCACGCGCGAAATGAGCGACAGCGGACTGGCCGTGACCGGCCAGGCGGACCAGACGGGTCACGCGCGCGTAGCCGTCGTGGGAACCGGTGCCTGGGGCACGACGCTCGCGCTGATCGTCGCGCGCACAGAACCCGTGATCCTGTTCAGTCACTCCACGGCGACCGCCGAGCACCTGAACAAGATCCGCCGTAACGAGAAGCGGCTGTCCGGGATCGACTTCCCGGCGAACGTGCACGTCACTGCGGACCCCGGAATGCTCGGCCTGGCCGCCGACCTCGTGATCATCGCCGTGCCATCCCAGCACCTGCGCGACATGATGGGCCGAATCGGGCGGCACATTGCCCCGACGGCGGACGTGCTTTCGGTGGTCAAGGGCCTGGAGTCCGGGACGTTGTTCCGGATGACCGAGGTAATCGCCGACGCAGGTGAAATCGATCCTGCGCGCATCGCCGCGCTGTCCGGCCCGAATCTCGCCCAGGAGATCGCGCGGAAGCTGCCCGCCTCCGCGGTCGTGGCGTCAGTCGACCCGGGCGTGGGGGAGCGGATCGTCGAGCGCCTGAGCCGGCGTGAGTTCCGCCTGTACACCAACCCAGACGTGCTTGGTGTCGAACTGTGCGGGGCACTCAAGAACATCATCGCGATCGCCGCGGGCGCGGCGGACGGTCTTGGCTTCGGCCAGAACGGCAAGGCCGGTCTGATGACCAGAGGACTCGCCGAGATGACCCGGCTCGGGATCGCCGTCGGGGCGAACCCGCTGACGTTCGCCGGCCTCGCCGGCCTCGGTGACGTCATCGCGACCTGCGGCTCGAAGCTCTCGCGCAACCACCGGCTCGGTGGGGAGCTCGCGAACGGCCGCACCTGGGCGGAGATCGAGGGGTACCTGCCGGGCGTCGCCGAGGGCGCCTACACCGTCGACGCGGCCCTCGCCCTCGCGGCGCGCCACGGCGTGGAGATGCCCATCGCCCAGGAGGTCCACAACGCGCTGTTCGAGGGCAAGAGCGTCCAGCGCTGCCTGATCGACCTCCTCTCCCGCGAGTCCAAGGACGAGCTCGCCGACTTCGGCCGCTGGATCAACCAGCTCAACGTTCCGGGCTGAGTCCGGCGCCGGGAACCGCCCGAAATCGAGTGCACTCGCTGGTGCGGGAGTGCCCGAATGGCGGCTGGACAGGCGAAAATCGGTGTGCCAACCTGTCGCGACACTGGAGGTGCCGGTTGGGACACCCTGCTCGCCGGGGTCCGCTGCGACTCGGCCGGTCGACCTGCACTCGATCGCCCTTGACCGGCGCTCGATCACCGTTGACCGCGACGCGCCAGTTGCCCGCATCCGCGCCGCCGGACGCCACGATTGCCGGGTCTGACCAGGTCGTCGACCTCCAGCGGACCGCCGGGAATCTCGCCGTCACCGAATGGCTCACGGCGTCCCGGGCGCTTGGTCGAACCTCGCCCGCGCCCCAGGCAGTCGGCGTCCGGCGCAACGGCGCGGCCGGGGTACAGGTTGCCCAGCGCGATCCGGCCGTCCAGCGGGACGATGAAGAGCAGACTCCAGAGGACGAGTTCCTCGAGGACCTCGATACCGGCGTCGCCAAGGCGAAGGAGTACCTCGAGTACATCCCGAGCGCCCTGGAGTGGTGGAACAAGGTCGGCGGCGAGATGCCGGCCGGGCTTCGATCTGCTGCAGACAACCTTGCCCGGATCTCCTCCAGGATCACCGACGGCCTCGACAAGTTCAGCAACGCGGTCGACAAGGCCAAGCAGGCCCTCCAGATCAAGCGCTGGGCCGAGAGCGTGCTGGATGTCGCTGACGCCACCCGCTCGCTGCAGCTCGGCGACAAGGCGAGCCGTGATGCCTGGATCTCGGCCGTCGACCGGCTCGGAAAGCGCAGCAGGCCGTTCATCGACGCGGCCAAGAGCTGGCTCAAGGGCCTCGCCGTCCGGGGCGGCATGGGCGCGTCCCGCGCGTTCATCGTGCTTCAGGGCGTGACCGCCTACGGAGAGATCGGCTGGGCTCTCCTCAAGGCAGGCGTCAAGAACGTCGAGGCGTACACGGACCGCTTCGGCTACGAGGGCACGGAGATGAAGAAGGTGGAGGAGGCAGAGCGGGGAGCCACCCGGCCACCCGAACCCGGCTACCCGGGTGACTGGACCACGGCGTCGCAGCGCAAGGCCGAGGAGCGAGCGATCCGCCGCGGCATGGAGCTGGCCGAGAAGGAGCGCAAGCGACGCGAACGCCTCGCCCCGTTCGTCGCCAAGGTCGAGCAGGCGCGAGCGCGGGTCACGGATGCGAAGCGCAGGTTCGACGAGAAGGGCTTCGCGCCGCGCTACCGGCGGCGCCGCGGGAAGCTGCTCTTCCAGGTCGGTCACGAGATGCGGTTCGGGAAAATGGATTTCATCCGCAATGAGGGCTGGATGAAGGACCGCCCCGCGCGGATCGAGCGGGGTGCCGGCTCGCTGTGGTGGCGCCAGTTCACGGACAGCGGCGAGGATTCCTATTTCGATCAGGTCGTGGGCGCCCATGTGGTTCCCGCCAAGGACCGCATCAACCTCGAGGAGGCGCAGCTCGAGATCGACAACTTTCGCGGCGTGCGCCCGACCTGCCCGTTCTTCAACGACATCTACGCCCGGGAGCTGGAGCGGTTCACGGTCAAGGAGAACAAGGTCCTCAAGGCGGCGAACGAGGAGTACGCGGCCGCCGCCGCGGCAAAGGCCGACTGACAAGCTGGCGTGGTGCTGCAACGGCACGAGCTGGACGATCGCTACGAGCGCCGCGGAATCGACGCTCGCGTCTACCGTGCGTCATGAGCGCCCGAAGGAGCGCCGGGGTTAGACTTCGCGCTGCGTCGGGGCGTGGCGCAGTCTGGTAGCGCACCAGTCTGGGGGACTGGTGGTCGTGGGTTCGAATCCCGCCGCCCCGACCAACTCTCCCGTCCGAACCGGTCCGAATTGTCAGATCGTCGCGCGACGATCAGGACCGGGCTCCTCGGCATCCCTCGTCCGAGCAGTTGGAGGATCCCGAAAGCCTTTTGAGGCCCGCGTTCATGCCGGCGGATGCTCGCCCGCACTACGATCAGGACATGGGCCACATTTCACGGCTACGCATAGAACATTCACCGCCGCGCATAGACTGCCCGGCCTGAGCCGCCGTGGACTGGACAGACGGCGCCTTTGAAATTCGATCTGACGGGCTGCGAACCGACCTTCAACGCCTCTCGCGGGGAACCCTCATCGGTGCCCCCTGGCGATGTGCAGCCTGCGGCCACGTCCTGGACGAGCCAACTGTCGCGCTTGCCCTGAACCAACTTGCGAACGCTGACTCCGTTTGAGCTCGTCACGCCCGGGGCTGCACGAGTCGTGGGTCCGACGATGTAACAACCGGCCCCGCTCCCCGTCGGATCCACGCCGATAGCGCGCTAGCTACACTTGCGCTCCGCGCCGGCGTCACCCCAGTGGCGTCCCCGTCGCCGGCCTGGGTCTCGCGTCGGACGCCTCTTCAGGTGCGCGTGGAGGCTCGCGTCGGACGCCTCTTCAGGTGCGCGTGGAGGGATGCTCGGGCGAGACGGGCTCGGGCGAGACGGGCGCTGAGCTCGAGCTACCGGCACCGGGATCCTCGGCTGGGCTTGGGATGATGTGCGCGAGTTCCTCGTGCATCCGCGCGAGGGCCTCCTGGAGTTCGAGCCCGCCGTCGTCGACGGCTGCGTCCACGTCCATGACCGCGTCTACCAGCGACGTTGGCACGGTCATCTGCCCAGCTGCGCCGCCGGCATCTGGCTGCGCGGCGTTCCGGGTCTGGTCTGGCGTGGAGCCAACGGTTCGTTCCTGCATGCTTGCGCCTCCTATCCGTACCCATGCTGGCCGCTTGCGGCACACAAATGGGGGACACGTGAGCGACGGGCCCTTCCAATTGCCGGTCATGTGTGGGCGCCTGTCACCAGATCATGGCGCGCAGGCGCAACCGCCGATCCACCTACTGCGTCTCTCAGGCCTACTCCGTAGCAGGGGCTCCAAGTGATGCTTCGAACGGCCCTCTTCCTGATCGACACCGGCTGGCGGCGATTGTTCCGACGGCCACGGCATCGCCCGGGCTGGTAGGAAGGGAAATCTCCGCGCCCCTGGCCCGGTCCTGACGTTGGGGGCGCGGAGAATGGCGGCAATCTAGGCGGGCCACCCTTCACGCCGCATTACGGGCGCACGTGATCAGGTTGCAATCGGCGGGCGCCGCACCAGTCCAGCCTCACGGCGCCCGCTCGGCGAGCTCGTCGGTGCGTCGACCGCGCTCGTGCTCTTCGCCATCGTGTCGACAGTGCCGAGCGTGCTGGTCCTCGCGTTCCCGGCGGTTCGCGCGATCACTCGGCGCGACCGCCCGGTCGACGACGACGACGGCGACGTGCGGGCCATTCTGCCCGAGGCGCTCGAACCCGAAGCCGTGTTGGCGCGCGCCTCATAGCCAGCGGGCGCCGTTAGGATGGCGCGCGTGACCGACCGCCTGGGCCTTCGACCCCTGCGCCAGGACGAGTACGAGGCCTGGCACGCCCAGGAGATCGAGGAATACGCGCGGGACATCACCGTGAACGGCAACACGCCGGCCGAGGCGGCCCGGGCGAAGGCCGTCATGGACATGGCCGAGGTCCTGCCCGACGGCCTGGCGACACGCGGCCACCACGTGTTCGTCCTCGAGCTGGCCGGTGAACCGGTGGGGCGCCTGTGGCTCGCGGAACGCGAGATCGATGGCCGGCAGGTGATCTACGTCTACGACATCGAGATCGACACGGCGTATCGCGGCCGCGGCCTGGGTCGCGCGGCGATGGAGCTCGCCGAGACGGAGTCACGATCCCGGGGCTTCCAGCGGATCGAGCTCAACGTCTTTGGCGGAAACGAGATCGCCCGACGGCTGTATCGCTCGCTGGGCTATGTCGATCGCGCCGTCCGAATGGCGAAGGATCTCGGGCCGGCGTGAGCGAGCGGTCCTCCGACGTTCACCCAGCCTCTCGGCGGGCCTGAGATCACGGAGACCGGGCCGATCGAGACAGATCGTCTGACGCTGACTCCGCTCCGGCCCGACGACGCGGCCGACATGGTCGAGGTCCTCGCCGATCCCGCCCTGTACGCCTTCACGGGCGGTGACCGCCCGGACCTGCCGGCGCTCGAAGTGCGGCGAGGTCGTCTGGCGGCGTTCTCGCTAGCCATTACCCCCGCATACTTGGCCGGAATGTCCGACGACGCCCCCTGCAACTGCGGTTGTCCGAACACCTTCTCCACGAAGGACGCGGACGCCGACCTGAAGCGCTACCTGAAACAGGGTCCCGACCGGACCACGCGCGCGCTGATCGATGCCATCGTTGCAGAGGGCGTCGAGGGCGCCACGCTCCTCGATATCGGGGGCGGGATCGGGGCCATCCAGTGGGAGCTGCTCGCGAGCGGCGTCGCCCGCTCGACGACCGTGGACGCAACCGAGGCATACGTCGCTGCGGCGCGCGCCGAAGCGGAACGCCGCGGGTATGGCGATCGAACGACCGGTCGGGCGGGGACGTTCGAGGAGATCGCCTCGGAGATCGAGCCCGTCGACATCGTCACGCTGGATCGAGTCGTGTGCTGCGACCCGAACCTGGCGGGGCTCCTCGCCAGCGCGGCCGGCCACGCCCGCCGCATGGTCGGCCTGGTCTATCCGCGCGGCACGTGGTGGAACCGGCTTGCCGGGCGGGTGATGAATGCGTTCGCCTGGCTGGCGCGGGACCATACGCGCTGGCACCTGCACCAGCCGGCCGACATCGATCGGATCCTCACCGGCGCGGGGTTCCGCCGGCGCGAGATCGATCGCACGTTCGTCTGGCAGGTCGCGCTGTACGTCAGGCCTTAGCCGCGGAAGGTCGCAGCCGCAGCGGCCATGGGGCCTGCGCTACGACTTGCGAGTTTCGCGGTCGCCGCGATCGCCCTGACCTCCGGGGTTGTCCTTGCGGGAATCGCGCTGCTGGTCCTGGCGGTGCGAGCGACCGACGTCGACCGACTCCTTGAACTGCCCGTCCTTGTCGCGGCGGACGTAGCGCTTGTCAGTGCCCGTGTCGATGAGTTCTCGTTCTGCCATTGCTGCCTCCTATTGAAGGCATGGTCTCCGGGCCCCGATTGTGGGCGCCTTTCACCACGCGGCCCGAGGCAACTAACCCGACGGTCAGCTCGGGAGGCTGAACCAGAACGTGGTGACGCCGCCCTCTGAGCTCGCGCCGACCCGGCCGCCGGCATCCTCCACGAGGCGCTTCACGATCGCGAGCCCGATCCCGGCGCCACCGGACGACCGATCGCGCGACCGCTCGACGCGGAAGAAGCGCTCCCACACGCGCGGAAGGTCGTCGGGCGGGATCTCGCTGCCGCTGTTGCCGACGCGAACTACCGCGTGGCCCTCGTGTCGCGCCACCTCCACGCGGACATCTCCGCCCGCGGGCGTGTACCGGAGGGCGTTCTGGAGCAGGTTCGAGACGACCTGGGCCAGCTCGTCGGAGCGCGCGTGCACGACGACCCCCGGCGAGATCGACGAATCCACCGAGATCGAGCGCCGGCCGAACGACGGCGCGGTGAGCTCCAGGCTCGATCGAACGAGGGCAGCCAGGTCGAGGTCCTCGGGCATCGGCCGATCGTCATCGGCGCCGGCGAGCAGGTCGAGGGAGGCGGCGAGGCGGGTGAGGCGGTCGACCTCCTCGCGCAGCGAGTCGAACGTCGCCGGGTCGGGCGGGAGGACGCCGTCGCGGAGGGCCTCCAGGTAGCCCTGGAGGTTCGTGAGCGGGGTGCGCAGCTCGTGCGAGGCGTTCACCACGAACTCGCGACGGACCGCATCCTGCTCCGCGAGCCGGTCGACCATCACGTTGAAGGCATTGGCGAGTGCCCGTACCTCGGCGGGGCCCTCGACGGGCGCCGTGGCGCGCAGGTCCCCCTCGGCGGTGCGCTGCGTCGCGTCGGCGAGTCGCTGGATGGGGTGGGCGATGCGGCGGGCAAGGACGGATCCGAGGATGACGGCCGCGATCGCGGCGACCAGTGCCGCGACCGCGAAGACGCCGACGACGCTGGCCTCGAACATCTCGCCTGCGTGCTCGGCCGAGTCGCCAGCGGCCACCATCATGGCCGCGAACGCATCGGCGCCGACGCGCATGACGCCGACCGCGAGGATCGCCATCGCCACCGCCACGACCGCGATCGCGGCCACGGCGATGCGGGTAGCGATCCCGTCGAGCCTCACAGGCCGGAGCCTGCCGGCGTCCGGCGCCGTTCCACCCGCCCCGCCGCGCGGTAGCCGACGCCTCGAACCGTGGCGACGTAACGCGGCGCGTTCGCGTCGTCGCCGAGCTTCTCCCGAAGGCGCTTGATGTAGACGTCGATCGCCCGGTCCAGCACCTCGCCCTCGCTGGTCCCATGGATGCCGTCCAGCAGCTGGTTGCGGCTGAGCGCGCGGCCGTCCCCGTCGAGCAGCGTCGCGAGCAGCCGAAGCTCGAGGGCGCTGAGATCGATGCGCTGACCGCGGATCCGCGCCTCGTGCCGGCCCGCGTCCACGACGAGATCGCCGCACACGAACTGCTCGTCCGGCCCCAGGGTTTCGCTGAGCGGCCGCTCGCTTCGGCGGAGGATCGTCCTGACCCGAACCACGAGCTCCGCGGGCGAGAATGGCTTGGCGAGGTAGTCGTCCGCGCCTTCGCTGAGGCCCAGGATCCGGTCGCCCGTGGATCCCCGCGCCGAGAGCACCAGGATCGGCGTCTCGCCCATCGCCCGCGCCCGGCGGATCACGGCGAGGCCGTCAAGGCCCGGCAGCATCATGTCCAGGACGACCAGCCTCGGACCGGAATCCTCGATCGCGCGCAGCGCGGCATGACCGTCCGCCGCCGTGATCACGGAGAAGCGCTCGCGCTCCAGGTACGTGCGAACGAGGGCGACGATCTTCGGGTCGTCGTCGACGACGAGGATGGGGGCGTCCGGCCGGGGCATGAACAGCATCATGGGGTCCGGCGAGGGTCGCCGACAACCGTGACGGCGCGATGACCGCGGGTCATCGGTGGGTCGCCGCGCATCGGGATCGTGGTCAAGTGCCCGGCGAGAGCGTCGGGCGGCCAGACCGGCGGCCTCCGGATGCCGGCATGGAGAACCCCCACGATGCGCATTCTCGGTTCGAGGGTCGCGGGCTCGAAGCTCGCTCGTCGCGCCGGCGCCGGCGCGGCCGCCGTTGCCCTGCTCGCATCCATCGGCGCCAGCGGCGCGCTAGCCGGCGGCCCGCCGGGCCCCGCGTTCTACGTCGACGACGTGCAGTATCGGACGGTCGGCACGCCAACCGACCTGTTCGGCACGGGCGCGCCCGCGTCCACCTACGACGCCATCTATGCCCTCGGTGAAGGCCTCGACAACGTGGCCGAGGCGAAGCCGGGCGACACCGACTTCAACGGTGGCCGCTGGCTGGTGTACCCGGTCACCTGGGCCGACGGCGTCACGCCGGTCCAGTACACCAACGACGCGGATACTCTCGCCGCGGCGCTGGCGGGCGATCTCACGATCGGCGACCCGGTCAAGTCGTTCGTCTGCCCCGTGATCCGCGTTCCTGGCCGGGCATAGGCTCGGCCGCCTGGCAGCCACGAAGCCCCGGCCCGCGGTGGGTCGGGGCGTCATCACGGGCGCGAGGCGCCGCCGTCGGCGCGTCGACGATCCCGGCGCTTCACCTATCATCGCCGAGTGCCGCCCATCGAAGAGTTGATCCGAATCGAGCCCATCTACCTGGACCGCCTGCAGCGGCAGGGGATCTTCACGACCGGCTTGCTGCTCGAGGTCACCGAGACGCCCACGCGGCGCCAGTACCTCGCCGATCAGCTCGACGCATCGACGAACGACGTCCTCGTATGGCGGGACGAGGCGCAGATGCTCAACTTCGCGGGCTTCGGACCGGCCGAGCATCTGCTCCTGAGTCAGAGCGGGTTCGAGGGCTTGCGCGACGTCCTCGAGGTGGACCTCGCGGGATTCCGCGAGCGAATCCTCCGCGGCGCGCAGGAGCTGAAGATGGAGCCGCCGTCCGATCTGACGATCGAGGGTTGGTGGGACCAGGCCCACACGCAGGCCGAGTAATGGGCACGCGGTTCGGGGGTTGGCTGGTGGCAGCCGCCGCGGCGGTAGTGATCCTTGGCGCCTCGATCGCGCCATTCCTGACCCCGGCAGCCGTCCGGTTCGAGCAGGATCGCGCAGGCGTGGGCGCATTGACGGGCTACTCGCGCACGGAGCTGGACGCCATCACCGGCGCCCTCCTGGGTGACCTGGTCCTGTGGCGCGGCGACTTCAACGTCGACGCGGAGCTTCTCGTGGACGGGAGGCGGGGCGGCTACGTTCTCACCGCAGCCGAGCAGGCCCACATGCGCGACGTGCGCGGCGTGTTCACCGGGTTCTGGCTGCTCGTCGCCGCCGGCGTGATCGGGCTCGCGCTGGCATTCCGGCGGGCACGCGGCACGGAAGCGAGGGCCGCTGTGTGGCGCTCCGTTGCGAGTGGCGCCCGCGCGCTGGCCATCGGCATCGCGGTCGTGGGCGCCTTCGCGGTGCTCGCCTTCGAGGCCGCATTCGAGGTGTTCCACCGCCTGTTCTTCAGCAGCGGCACGTACACGTTCAACCCGGCGACGGACCGCCTCGTCCAGCTCTTCCCGATGCAGTTCTGGTCCGAGATCTCGATCGCGGTAGGCGTCGTTGTGCTGGGAGTGTCGATTCTCACCGCGTGGCTGGCGGGCCGGCGGTCGCGCCGGGTCGGGGCCCCGGAGTCCATGCGCGGCCTCACGACCTCGCAGGTGCCGACCTGATGGGCATCCCGATCGCGCGGATCTTCGGCATCGAGATCCGGGTCCAATACAGCTGGGTCGTCGTCCTCGCCCTCGTGGCGGTGATCGCGGTCGGCCAGCTGAACGAGGTGGAGCCCGGGCTCTCGGACGCGGTTGCGTGGTTGCTGGGCGGTGTCGTGGCCCTAGGCTTCTTCGTCAGCTCCGTGTGGCACGACATGGCCCACGCGCTCGTCGCGCGGCGCCGCGGCGTCGAGGTGAAGTCGATCGCCATCTCGTTCTTCGGCGGCGCCACGCCCCTGGACCCGAGCTCGCCCAGGCCCGGCGATGACGCCGTGATCGCGGCTTCGGGACCGCTCGCGAGCCTCGCGCTCGGTGGCGTGTTCTTCGGCCTCATGGGCGGCGCGATCGCGATCGGCGGATTCGGGGCGGTCGCCGGCGTCATGGCGGTCCTTGGCTTCCTGAACATCGTGCTCGGACTCGTCAACCTCGTCCCGGCATATCCGCTCGACGGCGGCCGGCTCATCCGCGACCTCGCCTGGCGCCGGACGGGCTCGGAGCGGACCGGCTGGCGCACGGCTGCACGGACCGGCCGATTCACGGGCCTCGTGGTCATCGGCGTCGGGATCACCCTATTGGTCGCCCAGGGCGACATCACCGGCGCGATGATCGCGCTCACGGGCTGGTTCCTGGTGCTGTCCGCCAACTCCGTGAAGGATCGGGTGCGGCTGGACGACCTCGTGGGCGGGCACGTCGTGAGCGACGCGATGGATCCCGACCCGCTTACCGTCTCGCCGAACCTCACCGTCGACACCTTCGCGGCACAGCTGCTCGACGGGGAGACCCCAGTCTTCGCCGTGCCGGTTCTCGATGGCGACTCGATCGTCGGCCTCCTGGGCGCCGGCCAGGTGCGCCGGATCCGGCGCAGCGACTGGGCCAAGACCCGCGTCGAGGACGTCATGGCGAAGCCGCCGAAGCTGACCTTCCTCTCGCCTACGGAGCCGCTGAAGCAGGGCCTCGAGCGGATCTTCCACGCGGGCCTCGACGGGCTGCCCGTGCTCGAGGACGGGCGCCTGCTCGGGATGCTCACGAAGCGGGGGATCGGGCGGTTCATCGGCGAGCGATCCGCGGAGCTCAAGGATCCCGTCCCGCCCGCCGTATGAGCGGGGAGCAGATGCACAGCGTCGAGGCGGCGAGGGCGGCGGTGCTCGCCGGTATCGGCGGGCCGCTCCCGGAGGAGGTCGTCGCAGTCGACCGGTCCCTTGGCCGCGTGCTTGCACGCGAGGTGATCGCCGCCGTCACGCTCCCGCCGTGGGACAACTCGGCGATGGACGGCTACGCGATCCTGGCCGCGGACGTTGCCGGCGCGGCAGAGGACGCCCCGGTCCGGCTCGTCGTCAGTGGTGATGTGCCCGCAGGCGGCGAGTCCGATGGCCGCGTGGAGCACGGGAACGCGATTCGCATCGCGACCGGGGCGCCGATCCCGCCGGGTGCTGACGCGGTGGTCCCGGTCGAGCAGACGACGCCGCTCGATGCCGCCGGCGTTGCCGGCCCGCGCGGGCGGGACGCGGTGGGGCCCGTGCCGAGCGCGATCCTGATGCACGCCGCCGTCTCCGCGGGCGCGCACATCCGGCGGCGCGGCACGGACCTGACGGAGGGAGCGGCGATTCTCGCCTCCGGCTCCGCGATGACCCCGGCCGCGGTGGCCCTCGCCGCCGGCGCCGGACTTGCGAGCCTGCACGTGCGCCGGCGGCCCCGCGTTGCGGTCCTCGCGACCGGCAACGAGGTGCGGCCCGCGGGCGCGGACCTCGGACCGGCCGGCATCCCCGACGCGAACGGACCCGGCCTCCGCGCCCTCGTCACGAACGCCGGCGCAGGACCCATCGACCTCGGCATCGCCCCCGACGAGCTCGACGCGGTTGTCGCCCGCCTGCGTGCGGTGCTCGACGAGGGGGCCGACGCGATCGTCGTCGCGGGCGGCGTCTCGGTCGGGCCGTTCGACGTAGTCAAGCTCGCCTTCGAGACGGTCGGTGAGATCGGGCTGTGGCGCGTCGCGGTCCAGCCGGGCAAGCCGTTCGCATTCGGGACGGCGGCGCGGGCGGCCGGGGGTCGAGCGCTCCTGTTCGGCCTGCCGGGCAACCCGGTGTCCAGCTTCGTGACCTTCGAGCTCTTCGTTCGCCCCGCAATCCGTGCTCTGGAGGGCCGGCGTGACCTGCTGCGCCCGGTCGACCGCGCGGTGCTCCTCGATGAGGTTCGGACCGCACCCGGGCGGCGAGCGTTCCTGCGCGTCACCACGGAGCGAGATTCGGACGGCGCCCCGGTGCGTGACGCCGAAGGCCGCGTCCAGGTGCGTCTCGCCCATGGCCCGGCAGGGCAGGGGAGTCACGTCCTGTCCGCGCTCGCAGCGGCGGATGCGCTGGCGGTCGTGCCTGAATCGGTCGAGACGCATCCGGCAGGCGATGCGGTCCAGCTCTGGTGGCTCGACCCCGCGTAGGCGAGATGGGTAGCATTGCGCCCAAGATGGAGCGCTGCCCCGGCCCCGCCCCGCGCGCCGAGCGCCGCCGCCTGACCCACGTCGATCGGACGGGCCGCCCGCGCATGGTCGACGTGAGCGCGAAGCCGCCGACCGCCCGTCGCGCCGTCGCGGAGGCGTTCGTGACGATGAGCCCCGAGACGCTCAGCCTGGTGATCGACGGCCGCTCGGCGAAGGGCGATGTCCTGTCGGCCGCAGAGCTGGCGGGCGTGATGGGCGGCAAGCGGACCTCGGACCTGATCCCTCTCTGCCACCCGCTCGCGCTCACGGACCTTCTCGTGACCGTCACTCCCGATCGCGTCGCCGGCGGGCTGCGCATCCGCGCCGAAGCCGCCACCGTCGGGCCGACCGGCGTCGAGATGGAGGCGCTCACCGCGGCCTCAGTCGCCGCCCTCACCGCCTACGACATGGTCAAGGGCGTCGAGCGCGGGGTGGAGATCCGCTCGGTCCACCTCGTCTCGAAGTCCGGCGGCCAGAGCGGCGAATGGCACAGGCCCGCGGATGCACCCGGTCAAGCCGCCGGGGGACCTCCGCTGGCGCGGCCGCGACGTCCCGGCGAGCGTGTCGCCGGCCGCATTCGCAAGAAGGGCTGAGGCGGTGGCCCACGACCACCCAACCATGCCCGAGGGGACGCGCGCGCTCGTGATCACGGTCAGCGACGGCGTCGCGGCCGGGACGCGCGAGGACGACTCGGGCGACGCCCTCGCAGGCCGCCTGAAGCCACTCGGCTTCGCGGTCGATCGCGCCGCGGTACCCGACGAGCAGCCCGCAATCGAGGCGGCGGTCACGGTCGGCGTTCGGGATCATGCCCTCATCGTCACGACCGGCGGCACCGGGCTCACGCCGCGCGACGTGACGCCGCAGGCGACGCTCGCCGTGATCGACTACGAGGTCCCGGGCCTGGCAGAGGCGATTCGCGCCTCCGGCCGCGCCAAGACGCCGATGGCTGATCTGTCGCGAGGCGTCGTGGGCGTCCTCGCCGGGACGCTGATCGTCAACGTGCCGGGCAGCCCGCGCGGCGCGCTGGAGTCCCTGGAGGCGCTGGAGCCGACGCTCCATCACGCGCTCGAGACCCTCGGCGGCCCATTCGACCACGACGCCGCCGGTGCCGGCGGAGCAGGCCGCCCGGACCTGCCCGATCCCGAGCTGCCGTGAATCAGATATTCGAGCACGTCCCGTTCTACCCACTCGTGTTCGTCGTGTTCTGGGGCGCGGCGATCCTGTTCGCGCTCGCGATGGCCCGCCACCTGCGCGTCTTCGCCGCGGTGCGCGCCACCGGCCCGAGCCCGTTCGAGAACATCCCCGCACGCCTCGCCGGCCTCGTCCAGTACGCGTTCCTCCAGACGAAGATGTTCAAGGATCCGCGCGCGGCGATCCTGCACCTCGGGATCTTCTGGGGCTTCATCCTGCTCACGGTCGGCACGGCCAACATAGTCACGGGCGGGTTGCTCCAGGCGGTCGTCTCCTGGCCGCTGGACGGGTTGCTCTGGGCCGCGACGCTGGCGATGCAGAACGTCGTCGCGGTGCTGGTTTTGCTCGCGGTGCTGTGGGCCTTCGAGCGCCGGTTCATCTCGCGCCCGCCGCGCCTCACCTACAACATGGACGCGTTGCTCATCCTGGCCATGATCGGCGGCGTCGTCGCCGCCGAGCTGTTCGCGCAGGTCTTCGAGATCGCGGCGTTCGAGGACCAGCCAGGGGCGTTCATCGCCGCGGGGCTCGCCGCGCAGCTCGGCGCCGGTGGCCTGGGCCTGAGCCAGCAGGCGCTCGAGACCGGGTTCTGGGTCCTGTGGTGGGCGCACATGGCGCTCGTCGCCGCATTCCTGGTGTACCTCCCGTTCAGCAAGCACCTACACATCGTCACGAGCTTCTTCAACATCTACTTCCGCAAGCTCGCGCCGCGCGGCGAGCTGCCGGCGATGGACCTCGAGGCCGAGGATGCGACGTTCGGCTTGCGCACCCTCGCCGACCTCGGTTGGAACGACCTGCTCGACGGCTTCACGTGCACGGAGTGCGGCCGCTGCCAGCAGGCCTGCCCGGCCTGGAACACGGGCAAGCCGCTCAATCCCAAGACGTTCATCATGGGCATCCGGGACATGTCGGCAGAGGCGGAGCACGGCCTGCCGCTGATCCCGAACTCGCCTTCTGCCGCGACGTTCGGGCTGACCGACGCGGTCGACGAGAAGGCCATGCTCTCGCCCATCGTCGACAACGCGATCCCGTACGACGCGGTGTGGGACTGCGTGACCTGCGGCGCCTGCGTCGAGGCCTGCCCCGTGCTCATCGAGCACGTCGACAAGATCGTCGGGCTGCGCCGCAACCTCGTCCTGGAGGACTCGCGCTTTCCGGCCGAGCTCAACGGCGCGTTCCGGAACATGGAAGGCGTCGGCAACCCGTGGGGCCAGCCGCCGACGACGCGCACTGACTGGACGAAGGGCCTGCCGTTCGAGGTCCCGCTCGTCGCCGACCTCGCGGCAAGCGGCGAGCTCGGCAGCCTGGAGGTCCTGTACTGGGTCGGCTGCGCGGCGGCGTTCGACGAGCGCAACCGCAAGGTGGCGCGCGCCTTCGCGACGTGCCTTGATGCGGCCGGGATCCCGTTTGCGATCCTTGGCCAGGAGGAGTCGTGCACCGGCGACCCGGCGCGGCGCATGGGCAACGACTACGTCTTCCAGATGCTGGCTGCCGGCAACATCGAGACGCTCAATCGATACCAGATGGGCGAGCGGACGATCGTGACTGCGTGCCCGCACTGCTTCAACTCCATCGGGAACGAGTACGGCCAGATGGGCGGCAACTTCCGGGTCGTGCACCACGCGGCGTACCTGCGTGAGCTGCTCGCCGGTGGCCGGCTGCGGGTCGTGGATGCGGACGCCGCACCGAACGGCGACGGCGGCACCGGCCGCTCGGTGACGCTGCACGACTCGTGCTACCTGACCCGGTACAACGGGATCGTCGAGGAGCCCCGCGAGATTCTCGCCTCCGTGCCGGGGATCGAGCTGCGCGAGATGGACAACCGAGGCAAGAACACGTTCTGCTGCGGCGCCGGCGGCGGGCGCATGTGGATGGAGGAGACGCGCGGCACGCGCATCAACGAATCCCGGACCGCCCAGGCGCTCTCCACCGGGGCGTCCACGGTGGCCACCGAGTGCCCGTTCTGCATGACGATGATGAAGGACGGCCTCGAAGCGGCCCAATCCGGGACCGGCGGCTCCGTGCGCGCGATAGACATCGCCGAGCTCCTCGCCGAATCCCTCGCCCCGACCCAGCCCGGCTCCCGCGCCCTGCCCGTCCTGCAGTAGAGCCTGGCAGCGCCGGCCCATACAGGGCGGCTGGCGGCACCCTCGGGCGCCGCGGAACCAATTCGCGGCGATCCGCTCCCGGCCCCTCTCTCTCGTCCACCAGCCTCCACTTCGAGGTAGTTCGAGTGCTGCGGAACCAGCGCGCCAAACGCCAGAATCGACGTCGAGCTCGGTGGGCCACGAACGCGCTGGCGCGTTCGAATTCCCCGCGCCGCCTGGGAGCTCCGGTCGATTCGAGGACGGCGCCGCTGACGCCCTGACACACCGCGCGACTTCGGCAATTCAAATCGCCGGAAACATGCCCGGGATTGGATTGCCGTGCTCGTCCCACGCACGAAATCGGGCAACTTCGCGCCTCCGTCCACACGCCTGGTCAAATCGATGGTTCACAACGTTGGTTCCGCTTCGGTGGAACTAACGCGAATCGCGAGCTGCGGGCGAAGAAGGTCGCGGCGCGGAGTTGAAGGGGCTCCGGCGCGTGGCCACGAAAACGCGTCTACGGCGCGCCGCAGCGTCGTGGCCGTGAGAGCCCTAGGATTCGGCGGTGACCGAGGCCGGGGCCGTCGCGTACCGACTGACCGAGGAGCAGGTGCTCCTGCGAGACACGATTCGCACACTCGCCTTCGAGCAGATCGCGCCGCGGGCGGCGGAGATCGACCGGACGGGGGAGTTTCCCGAGGACATCCGGCAGCTTCTCGCCAGCCAGGACGTGCTCGCGCTCCCGTACCCGGTGGAACACGGTGGACTCGGCGCGGACCTCCTGACGCAGTGCCTCGTCATCGAGCAGATCGCGCGGGCGTGCGTGACCTCCAGCCTCATCCTGAGCGTGCAGGCGCTCGCCTCGTTGCCGCTCCTGCTCGGTGGCTCGGAGGAGCAGAAGGCCCGCCTCTTCCCGGATCTCGCTTCCGGCAAGGTGCTCGCGGCCTTCGCCCTGACCGAGCCCGAGGCCGGTTCCGACGCGGCGGCGCTCCGCACTCGCGCCGTGCGCGAGGGCGACGGCTACCGCCTTTCGGGCACGAAGCGGTTCATCACGAACGGCAGCGTGGCCGGACTGATCACCGTCTTCGCGGTCACGGACCCTGACGCCCCGCGCCACAAGCGCATTTCGTGCTTCGCCGTGGAGGTCCCGACGGACGGCTTCAAGGTCGCCCGCCTTGAGCACAAGCTCGGTATCCGTGGCAGCCCCACCGCTGAGCTGAACTTCGACGGCGTCCTCGTCCCCGAGGCGAACCGGATCGGCGACGAGGGCGACGGCTGGAAGCTGGCACTGGCGACCCTCGACCGATCGAGGCCCGGCATCGCCGCGCAGGCAGTGGGGATCGCCCAGGGCGCGCTCGACGTTGCCGCGCAGTACGCTCGCGAGCGGAAACAGTTCGGCCAGCGGATCGGCGAGTTCCAGATGGTCCAGGCGATGCTCGCCGACATGGACTCGCGCACAGAGGCCGCGCGGCAGCTCCTGTACAAGGCCGCGACCGAGATCGAGGCCGGTGCGGCCGACGCCTCGCGCTGGGCATCGATCTCGAAATTGATCGCAGGTGATACGGCAATGGCCGTCACGACGGACGCAGTGCAGGTCCTGGGCGGGTACGGTTACACAGATGACTACCCGGTGGAACGCATGATGCGCGACGCGAAGATCACCCAGCTGTACGAGGGCACTCAGCAGATCCAGCGGCTCGTGATCGCCCGCGCCCTGCTCGGCAAGCCCGAGTGATGGCGACCCGAGAGCGCGACCGATGACGCTCCGCATCGTGGTCCTGACCAAGCCCGTGCCGGATCCGGCCGCCGCCGCAGAGCGGCTTGGGCCGGACGGCCGGCTGGATCGCGCGGCGTCGCCCGCGGTCATCAACGGCAACGACGAGTACACGCTGGAGGCGGCGCTGAAGCTCGCCGACGCCCAGGACGCCGAGGTGACGTTGCTGTCAATGGCGCCCGCGACGGGCGTCGAGACGATGCGCAAGGGCCTGGCGATGGGCGCACATCGCGGCGTGCTGGTCACGGACCCCGCGCTCGCCGGGTCCGACGGCTGGTCGACCGTCCAGGTGCTTGCCGCCGCGCTTCGCGGCATGGAGTACGACCTCGTCCTCGCCGGCTTCGACACCTCCGATGGTGTCGGTGGCGTGGTCGGCGCGGGGGTGGCGACGCTCCTGAAGCTGCCGTACCTGTCGTCCGCCGCGAAGATTGAGCCGGATGTGGATGCCGGCACGGTTCGCGTGCGCCGAATCAGCCCAACGGGCTTCGACGTGCTCGAGGCGCCGATGCCGGCGCTCATCGTTGGCACGCAGCTGCTGGGCGAGCCGCGCTACCCGTCGCTCAAGGGGATCATGGCTGCGCGGTCGAAAGAGGTCGTGACGAAGTCGCTCGCCGACCTCGAACTGGACGCGGCCGGTGTCGGTGGGGACGCGGCACGGACGAAGGTCACCGACACCGAGAAGCCGCCGGCGCGGAGCGCGACACAGGTCGTGCGCGGGACGCCCGACGAGGGCGCGAAGGCAATCGCGGACCTGCTCGCCTCGCGGAGGCTGATCTGATGGCCGGCAAGGACGGTGCGGGAGGGGCGATCTGGGTCGTCGCGGAGACGAACGCCGACGGCTCGCTCGCGAAGAGCTCCACCGAGGTCGCGACGCTGGCGCGCACCCTGGCAGAATCCGCCGGGTCCGAGGCGGTGGGGATCGTCGTCGCCGCGGACCCGAAGGCCGCCGCCGAGGAGCTCGCGGGCTACGTTGGTCGCGTCGTCGCGGTCGCTGAGCCGAACGCCGCCGGTAACGCGTGGGCCCAGGTCGCGGCGCAGCGGGCAGCGGCGATTCTCGCCTCCGAGCCTCCCGGCGCCATCCTCACGGGCGCCGGTTCGGACGGCCGCGACGTCGCGGGCACCCTGTCGGCGCTGCTCGAGAGGGGCGTGCTCGTCAATGCAACCGCCGTCGCCTGGGACGGCGGGCCGTCGGTGGAGATGAGCGTGTTCGGCGGGAGACTCGTCACGACCTCGACGTTCGTTGACGGGGAGTGGGGGATCGTCACCGTTCGCCCGAACGTCGTCACCGCCGAGAAGGCAGCCGCGGCTGGAACCGTCGACTCCAAGGACCCGGAGGGCGATCTGGACCTCCCCCTCGTGAAGGTCGTGGACCGGATCGAGGAGGCCGCGGCCGCGCTGCCGATCGAAGAGGCCCGGGTCATCGTGGCGGGTGGGCGCGGCGTCGGTGGCGACGAGGGCTTCAAGCTCGTGCAGGATCTCGCCGACGTGCTCGGCGGCGCGGTCGGCGCCACGCGCGCGGCCGTGGACTCCGGCTGGATTCCGTACGCGCAGCAGATCGGCCAGACCGGCAAGATCGTGAAGCCGCAACTGTACCTCGCGCTGGGCATCTCCGGCGCGATCCAGCACAAGGTCGGCATGCAGACCGCGGGCACGATCATCGGCATCAATCGCGACCCCGACGCGCCGATCGCCGAGTTCGCCGACCTCGTCGTCGTCGGCGACCTGTTCGAGGTCGGCAAGGTGCTGCTCGAGGAGCTCCGCACGAGATCGTGACGGACGGCACTGTCTCGCGAGCGCGAACGATGCGAACGTCGGCGCATGAAGACCGCATACACGTTCGGCAGGCGGCTCCCGGGCACGCCAGCTGACCTCCGCCTCCAGGTGGAGGACGCGCTCAAGGCGCAGGGCTTCGGGGTCATCACCGAGATCGATGTCGCGGCAGTCCTGAAGACCAAGATCGGCGTCGACAGCGCGCCGTACCTCATTCTCGGCGCCTGCAATCCAAACCTGGCCTATCAGGCGATCGACATCGACCCGTCGGTTGGCACGCTCCTGCCCTGCAACGTGGTCCTTCGATCCGAAGGCGACATCACGGTCGTCGAAGCGATCGACCCCGTGGAGGCGATGGAGATCGCGGCGTCGCCGCGATTGCTCGCCGTCGCGATGGAGGCCCGCGCCAGGCTCGCTCGCGCGATCGGCGCGCTGCGAGCTCGACCGGTCGCGAAGCCCCGGCCGGCCGCCGCGGCGGTCTGACGACGCCTGATCCGGCGCTGGAGCGCCACATCTAGTGGTATAGTCCCGGTACACCACAACCCCTAGTGGTGCAGCGGAGGAACTGCTACCGGTGCGATGTCCAGTCTGTGGTGAGCGAGACACCCGAGTGGTCGATTCGCGTGACTTGGACGACTCGGCAACGATTCGCCGCCGCCGCGAATGCAACGCCTGCACTGCCCGATTCACTACGTACGAGCGAGTCGAGGCAGCGCGCCTCCTGATCGTCAAGCGCGACGGCACACGGCAGGAGTTCGATCGCGACAAGCTCGCCAACGGCCTGCGCAAGGCGCTGACGCGTCGCCCTGTCCCCGAGGGCGCCGCCGAGGCGGCCGCGGACCAGATCGAGGCCGAGCTCCGCTCGGAGGGCATCACCGAGGTGCCCTCGTCGAAGGTGGGCCAGCTCGCGATGGCCAAGCTCAAGATGCTCGACCAGATCGCCTACGTCCGGTTCGCCAGCGTGTACCAGAGCTACGAGGACCTCGAGGACCTCAAGCGCGAGGTCGACAACCTCTGGGAGCAGAAGGGCACGAAGCCCGCCGGTCGCTGAGGCAGCCGATGGCTCAGCCGTGGCGACCAAGCGCGGCGAGGTAAAGCGTCCGATTGAACGGGTTGGGCATCGTCCGGCGCCGTCTCGGCGGCGGGTCAGCGGTCACGGGGTGGTAGCCCGCGAGCGCGGTCTCGAACACTCCCTCTCCGCCGGTCAGACCCGGGATCCGGTTCTGGACCTCGTGGACCCGGCCGGCCTGGATGAACGCAACGACGGTCGTCCGGCCACCCTCGGCGTGTTGGCCCAGTATCCGGCCGCCCGCGCTCACGACCACGCCGGCGATGCCGCGCCCGGACTCGGCCGGACCCTCCACTCGAACTGACGTCATCGGCTCGCACACGACGACGCCCGCTTCGCGGATGGCGTCGGCGAGGACGAGAGGGGTGAGCCGCCGGAAGTCGGAGGTCGTGGAACCGGTTCGGCGATAGCCGGAATCGAACATCGTCACCACGCAGTCCGTTAGGCGCCAGCCGAACAGGCCTTCCTGCAGCGCGTCGACGACCATCCGGGCAATCTGGGCCTCGAACTGGGCAACCGTGTGAAAGATCTGGAGCGGCACCAGCTTGACGTCGACGTCCAGGCGGAATGACACGCCGGAACCCGGCTCGCCGGGTTCGATCCGGAGCCCGATCGTTGCCGAATACGGGTTCCTGCTGTCGGGCGAGCTCTTGCCGCTGATGTTGGCGTGGCTCGGCGACCTGATCACCTCGAGCGCCTCGCCGCTGCCGATGGGGCGCTCGATGCAGATCGTGGTCGTCGGGGCGAACCAGACCTCGACTCCGTACTCGCGCGCCAGCGTCTCGCCGATGACCTCCTTCTGGACCTCGCCGTAGAGCGAGACGGAGATCTCGGTGCGTTCGTCGTCCTGGCGGACGTTGATCAACGGGTCCTGCTCGGCGAGCTCGTTGAGCGCGGCACGCAGGCGGCCGCCATCGCCGGCCCTGACCGGCGCGATCACGGACTCCAGGGTTGGAGCCGGGAACTGCCGCTCCTCGTCGGTCCGCGCTGTGGCCCCGATCGGGTCGCCGACGCGGACGCCGTTGAGGCCGACGAGCTTCGCGATCTGGCCCGCCGATGCGGCCGGCTGCTGCATCGACCCGCCGGGCACGGTGACTGCGAGGTGGGTGACCCGAGCTTCCGCGCCGTCGCCGAACGCGAGGCGGTCGCGGGCGCGGACGGTCCCGTCGAAGAGGCGGGCGTAGGCGACACGGTCGCCGCCCGTCCCTCGCTCGATCTTGAAGACACGACCGCGAACCTCCACGTCCGGGTCGCCGGCCGCCTCGGGCAGGAGCTCGGAAATGGCCGACATCAATGCGTCGACGCCGACCCCCGTGACCGCGGAGCCCATGAACACGGGGTGGATCTCGCCTCGTCGCGACTGCTCCGCGAGCGAGCGGCGGAGGTAGGGCCACGGCAGGGACCCCGACTCGACGTATGCGGCCAGCAGCGCCTCGTCGTGTTCCGCCAGGCGCTCGACGACCACCGATCGGTACTCTTCGTCGCCTTCGTCCGGTTCGAGGATCGCGACATGCGGCGTGCCCGGTTCGACGGCCCGACGAACCGGCACGGCCGCACCGGTCAGTCGCGTGGCGATCTGGTCGAACGTCCGCTGGGGATCTGCACCGCGGCGGTCGAGCTTGTTGAGGAAAATGAGGGTGGGGATGTGGAGGCGCTCGAGTGCGCGCCACAACAGCGGAGTCTGGGGCTGGACGCCCTCGACCGCCGAGATCACCAGGATCGCCCCGTCGAGGACGCGCAGGACACGCTCGACCTCCGCGATGAAATCCGGGTGTCCCGGCGTGTCGAGAATGTTTACGGTCAGGTCGTCGACCGCCAGCGAGGCCACGGCGGCCTTGATCGTGATGCCGCGCTGGCGTTCGAGGTCGAGGGTGTCTGTCTGGGTGGTTCCGTCGTCGACGCTGCCGAGCGTGTCGATGACGCCTGCGGCGTAGAGGAGCCGCTCGGTGAGGGTGGTCTTACCGGCGTCGACGTGGGCGAGAATGCCGAGATTGAGGGTGCGCATCGGGTGTCATGCCTTCCATGGAGGTTCGAATGACCTTCTGGCTGGACATGACTGCTCCCATTTCACGCTCCCATCTGCTGCTGTCGGCCGGCTTGGCGCCGCGGTCGGCTGTCGACGCCGTGGTTGGGCCGTGGCCGTGTCGTGGCGAGGGTGCCACATTGACCACGAACGCGTCGGGGCTCGTTCGCCCTCGGCGAAGACCTATGCCAGTCGCTGCATAACCTGGGCTCAGGCCGCGGCGGTCGCGACGTCGCGGGCGCAGCGCAGCATCGCGTCTACGGACACGTCCGCGTCGGCTTCGGTGGTGCTCCAGTTCGACACGGAGATGCGCATTGCCGCCATCCCATGCCAGGTCGTGGCGCCTGCCCAGCAAGTCCCGTCGGCCTGGATCGCCGCTACGACTCGGCGCGTGAAGTCGTCGATAGCGCCCTGATCGGCGGTTCCGCGCCCGCCGTTGGCACCGCCGCCGCCGCTCGGAGGCGAGAATCGCACCAGGACCTGGTTGAGCACGACGTCGTTGAGGATCGCCACGCCCGGCTCGCTCCCGAGCCGCTCGGCCATCCGGCGAGCGATGGCGCAGCAGTGGTCCATCATGTCGGCGAGCCCCGATCGGCCCAGCGATCGAAGTGCCGCGTAGATCGGGAAGCCGCGCGCCCGGCGAGACGACTCGGCGACCCAGTTGTACGGATCACGCTCGCCGCCCGCGGCCTCGACGTAGTACGCAGCCCCGAGCGTCATCGCGGCGTGGTGGGCGGCCACGTCGCGGCAGATCACGATCCCCGAGTCGTACGGCACGTTCAGCCACTTGTGGGCATCGGTCGTCCACGAATCCGCTCCCGCGAGACCCGCCACGTGATCGCGAAGCGAGGGCACCACTGCGGCCCAGAGTCCGAACGCCCCATCGACGTGGAGCCACGCATTCGACTTCGCTCGCTTCGCCTCGACGATCTCCGGCAGCGGGTCGAACGAACCGGTGTTGACGTTGCCGGCCTGCGCGCACACGAGAATCGGCCCGTCGAGGCCGGCGAGCGTCTCGCGCAACGCGTCTGCGCGCATCCGACCCTGTTCGTCAGAGGCGACGCGATGCACGCGCTTTCGGCCGAGGCCCAGCATCTGCAGCGAGGCGAAGATCGTGACGTGCGACTCATCGCCGACGACGACCTCGATGGCCGGCGCCCCGACATAGCCGTCGTCCTCGACGTTCCAGCCGGCGCGCTCCAGAACGCGATGCCGCCCGGCCGCGAGCGCAGTGAACGAGGCCATCGTCGCTCCCGTGGTGAAGCCGACACTGGAACCCTCCGGCAACCCGAACAGCTCGACCAGCCAGCGGGCGGCGACCTCCTCGACCACCGCGGCGGCGGGCGACAGCGCATACAGCCCCGCGTTCTGGTCCCACGCGGACGTCAGCCAGTCGGCCGCCAGCGACGCGGGCACGCTCCCGCCAACGACGAACCCGAAGTACCGTGGACCAGCCGAGGCGATGAGGCCTGCCTCGGCGTTGCCGGCGAGCGCCTCGATGACGCCCTTCGGGTCGTTGGGTTCCTCCGGCAGTGGGCCGCCCAGGGCTGAACGCAGGGCCGCGAGGTCGACCGGCCGGCCTACGGGCCGCGTCGGCAATCCATCAAGGAACTCCGCGGCGATATCGGCGGTTCGGTGCAGCAGCGCGTCTCGGTCCTTCATCGCCCGATCGTAGCGCGCGACCGGCGGCGGCCCGCCCTTGGGTGCTCGCCGCTCTGGCACGCGCCGTGGTCCTTGCGCGGCCGTCGTCGCGATCGCGGCCGACGCCGGGGGGCGCCGCGCTGGGCCGCTGCATGCGATCATCGCCCTTGCATGAGCGTCCTTTCCGACCGCGACATCCGCGCCGCCATCGAAGCCGGCGAGATCGTCGTCCGGCCGTATGACCCGCAAGACCTGCAGCCGTCGTCGGTGGACCTCCACCTCGACCGCAGCTTCCGCGTCTTCCGGAACAACCGCTACCCGTACATCGACGTGCGCAAGAAGCAGCCCGACCTCACCGAGCTCCTGACGATCGCCGACGACGAGCCATTCATCCTCCACCCGGGCGAGTTCGTCCTCGGCCAGACGCTCGAATGGACGGAGCTGCCGAACGATCTCGTCGCCAGGCTCGAAGGAAAATCGAGTCTGGGCCGCCTGGGGCTCCTCATCCACTCCACCGCGGGCTACGTCGACCCGGGCTGGAAGGGCAACCTGACCCTCGAGCTGTCGAACGTGGCGAACCTGCCGATCGCGCTCTACCACGGCATGAAGATCGGCCAGATCAGCTTCTTCCGCATGACGAGCCCGGTGGACCGGCCGTACGGCAGCCCGGATCTCGGATCGAAGTACCAGGGCCAGTCCGAGCCGACCGCGTCGGCCTTCCACCGAGATTTCTCGAACGGGTCGGGCGCAGCCTCGAAGGAGCCCGCCGAACGCGCCGAGTGACCCCGGGGCAGGTGCGGCGACAGACCGTGGCGACCGCGGATGCGGCCTCGGTAGATTTCCGCTTCAAGTGAACAGATCCGGGGTTTCGGGACGGCGGTAGGCGGCGGCGCGTGCCCGGGAATCTACCCAGGAGCCTGCTTCGACCCGCCGCGAGCGTGAAGGCACGTCATGAGCGGTTCCGATACAGCCTCTCGGCCGGCACGGACCCGCGATGCCGACGTGAATCACGCCTCCTGTTCGCGTCAAGCGGAAAGTCGCCCGAACGCCGGCCGGGCTCACCTCTCGCGCCGCGCGGCCACCATGTCGATCTCGATCCGGGCGCCGATCGGCAGCGAGGCGACGCCCACCGTTGTCAGTGCCGGCGGGTTCGGGCCCATCGCACGGCCGTAGATCTCGTTGACCGCCGCCCAGTCGTTCATGTCGAGCAGGTACAGGTTCGACTTGACCACGTCCGCGAAGGTCAGGCCGTCCGCGGCGAGGACGGCGGCGAGATTCGCGAGGGCCTGCTCGGTCTCGGGGCCGGTTCCGCCCTCCGCGAGCCGGCCGGTGGTGGGATCGAGGCCGGCCTGCGCGGCGCAGAACACGAGCGTCTCTGTGGCGATCCCCACGCTGTAGGGGCCGACCGGCGCCGGGGCGCTGGGGGCCAAGAGCACCGTGCGCACGGCTATCCTCCTGCTGGTCGCCCTTCGAAGCCGGCGGCACGATCGAGGCGAGTCCACCGATGATGAACGACGCGGTCGACTGGACCACGGACCTGGGCGGCGGGACGCGCGTCTCGCTGATCCAGGCGGGCACGTTCCGGTCCGACGCCGGCGCGTTGTTCGGGCCGGTGCCGCGGATCCTGTGGGACCGCCTCGTCACCGACGAGATCGACCACGAGCATCGACTCCTCCAGGCGCTCAACTGCCTCCTCGTCGAGACGCCGGCGGGGCGCGTCCTGATCGAAACCGGGATCGGCGAGCGCGTCCCCGACAAGGTCCGCGAGATGCGGCGCTACGAGGGCAGACCCGTCGTAGCGGCAATGGAGGCGGCCGGGCTCGACCCCGCCACGGTGGACCTCGTGGTGATGAGCCACCTGCACTTCGACCACGCCGGCGGCTTGCTCCGCGCCGACGGCTCCAAGGCGTTCCCGCGGGCGCGGATCGTGGCCCAGCGCGCCGAGTGGGACATCGCGCTGGACGAAAACAGCCGGATCGTGGCGTCGTACGACCAGCCCGAGCTGCGGCTCGTCCACGAGTGGGGGAGCGAGGGCGCCGTCGACGGCGAGACCGAGCTGCTGCCGGGCGTGTCCGTGATCCGGACCGGCGGCCACTCGAAGGGCCACCAGGCGATCGTCGTGCGCGGCACGGGAGCGAGGGCCGGCACGGCCGGCACCGACGGCCGCACGCTCGCGTTCTTCGGCGACCTCGGTATGCGGCCGTGGAGCTCGAACCCGCGCTGGGTCACCTCGTTCGACGACTTCCCGCTCGACTCGGTCGAGGTCAAGGGCGAGCTCTTCGCACGCGCCGCCGAGGAAGACTGGCTCGTCGCGTTGAGCCACGAGCCCGTGACGCCGATCGGGCGCCTGACCCCGGATCGCGATCGCTATCGGTTCGAACCCGTCTGACGGCCGCCGGTCGACGCACGGGTCCGCGACTGCCGATCGGGTCCCGGCGCGGTAGGCTCCGCTACATGTTCCGGATGGCAGTCGGCCACAGCGACGACATCGACGTCGACGCTGCGCTCACCGCGGTCCTCGCCGAGTGCGATGCGGCCCTCGCGGGAGTGGCCCCAACGGCCGGGCTCTTGTTCGCCGCGTGGGAGGCAGATCACCAGCACGTCCTCGACGCCGTGCGGTCGCATTACCCGGGCATCGCCCTCGCCGGCTCGAGCTCCGGCGGCGAGATGACCTCGGTGATGGGCTTCCAGCAGGATTCGATCGCCCTCGCCGTGTTCGCCTCGGACGACATCGACATCACCGTCGGGCTCGGCCGCAACCTCGCGGTCGATCCGCAAGCTGTGATCCGCGAGGCGGTCGCGGGCGCGCGGGCTCCAACGTCCCAGCCCCCGACGCTGTGCATCGTGATGCCGACGATCGGCGTCATCGACGCCTCGATCATCCTCGATGGGCTGCGAGCCGAGCTCGGGCCCGACGTCCCGATCGTCGGGGGCGGCGCCACGGCGCGCGATCCTGTGATGGACCCGGCGGCGACCTCGGGGTTGCAGTTCGCGAATGATTCGGTGATCGACGGCGGCATCGCGCTTCTCCTGTTCTCCGGGCCTCTGGACTACTCGTTCGGGGTCGAGACGGGCTGGCGCGGCGTGGGCCCGCGGGCGACCATTACCCGGGCCGGCCCCGGCCGCGTCCTCGAGATCGACGGGCGGCCCGCGGTCGAGTTCTTCAATCGATACGTCGGGACGGCGCCCGGCCAGCCGCCGCCGATCGCCAACCCGCTCGCGGTGTTCGCGACACCCGATGCGACCGAGTTCTATCTGCGCACCGCCACGGCCCTTGACCATGGCACGGGCGAGGTGGCGTTCTTCGGCTCGGTGCCCGAGGGTTCCACAGTGCAACTGACGGTCGCGGCCACCGACGACATCCTCGACGGCGCGACGGCCTCGATCTCGGACGCGCTCGCTCGGTTCCCGGCCGGCGGAACGCCCGGGGGCGCGCTCCTGTACTCGTGCGTCGTGCGTCGATTCCTGCTCGGCACCCGGACCGGACGCGAAATGGAGGCGGTTCAGGCCATCGTCGGGACCGCGACACCCGTCGCCGGGTTCTACTGCATGGGCGAGATCGCGCCGTTCCTCGACGGGGGGTCGTCGAAGTTCCACAACGCCACGATGGTGTCCGTGCTGCTCGGCTCGCACCGCGCGTGAGCGAGGGCGACGTCTCGCCTCGGACCGATCCGGACGTGCCCAGGAGCCTGGAGCACGAGAATCGCACGCTCGAGCGGAAGCTCCGACGGCTGGAGGCGAACGTCCGCCAGATGGAGGGATTTCAGGATTCGAACTCGAAGCTGCTCTCGAAGCTGGTCCGGGATCTCGAGGACGAGCGCGCCCGGTCGCGACAGCTGCTCCTGAACGTCCTGCCGGACCGGATCGTACAGCGGCTCGAGGCCGGCGAATCCCGGATCGCCGATCGCCACGACTCCGCAACCGTGCTGTTCAGCGACTTCGTGGACTTCACGCGGATCGCCGCGACCCTGGAGCCGCAGGCGCTGATCGACGAGCTCAACGAGCTGTTCTCCGGGTTCGACGCCATCTCCGAGCGGAACGGCGTCGAGAAGATCAAGACGATCGGCGACGCATACCTCGTCGTCGGCGGGCTGTCCGAGACGAGCACGGACGACGCCGCGGCCGTTGCCGAGACCGCCCTGGGGATGTGTGCATTCGTGGCCGGGCGCGAGGGGGCGCTCGCGGATTGGCGGATCCGGATCGGGATCCACAGCGGCCCCTTGTATGCGGGCATCGTGGGTACAACCCGGTTCGCCTACGACGTCTGGGGCGACACGGTCAACACCGCGAGCCGCCTGGAGACGACCTCCGAGGGCGGGCGCATTCACGTTTCGTCCGAGCTTGCAGCGCGGCTGGAGGACCGCTATGCGCTGGAGCGACGCGGCCCGATCCAGCTCAAGGGCTTGGGTCTGATCGAAACCTGCTTCTTGGTCGGGCGCCGGTAGCGGTCGGTCAGCCGGCGAGCAGGCGGGCGATCACGTCGCGGAACTCGGCAGGCGTCCACTCGAGCGCGGCATCTCCGACGCCGAGCTCGGCCCGTGAGGTGCCGGGGACCTCGGTCGGGTGGAACTTGCCCCACGTCCAGATGCCGTCGTCCTTGGCGAGGCGCAACGCCGCTTCCTGGAGCGCCCCCGGGTCGCGATGGAAGACGAGGTGGAACATCGAGGCCTGTGGCGGGTCGGGGACGAGCTGGAGGCCGGGCAGGTCGCGCACGGCGTCGGCAAGTGCGAGGGCCTGGGCGCGATACGCGGGCATGCGCGGCAGACGCGCGCGGAGGTTGGCAAGCGCGGACGCCGCGTGCGGCCACATGGTGAACAGAGTGCCGCCGTGCATTTGGCGCCACTCGCGGACCTCCGCGATCACGTCCGTCGGGCCTGCGACAGCCGCGCCGGCAAACGCGCCGATGTCCTTGTAGAACGAGACGTAGACGGTGTCGAACGGGGCAGCGATCGCCTCGATCGGGCGGTCGTAGAAGCCAGCGCACTGCCAGAGACGAGCGCCGTCCATGTGCGCCGCGGCGCCCACCGAGTGCGCCCAGTCGACCTGCGCGACGAGGTCCTTCCAGGCCGGTAGCTGGCCGCCGAGGTCCCGCTGCGGGAGCTCGAGCAGGAGGGCCGCGGGCGCCTCGGCCACAGGTGTCGAGCCGTCCGGCGTCGCGCGCAGGTCGTCGATGGTGATGAGTCGTTCGCGGCTGCCAACCGGCCGGCCATGCAGGCGATGCAGCCGCCCCGGCGCGTCGAGCTCATGCACCTCGAGATGGCATTGCGGGTGGTAGAGCACCGTGCGCCGGTTGCGCCGATCCGCATGGACGCGCAGGACGATCTGCTGAGCCATCGTCCCGCTGGGCATGAACACCGCCGCCGGCTTGCCCAGGATCGTCGCGATCTCGGCCTCGAGTTCCGCCACGACTCCGCCTTCGCCGTAGACATCCTCCTGGACGTCTGCCGGGATCGCGGCCAGCTGTGCGGCAGTGCTTCGGTACCCGTGGCCGCCGAGGAAGCGCCGGCATGTCCGCCGGATTGCGTCGAGCTCCGCCATCGTCGGCCCTGAACCGACCGACACCGCTTTCGCGGCCTTCGAGGAGCGTTTTGAGGTTCGTCGAGGGCTCACGACGGTGACGGTACCGGCGCGGGAGTCGCCCCGCTAGGTGCCGGGGGCAGGATCGACTCGATCAGCGCCGCCGCGTCCGCCTCGTCTATCGGGCCGTTCACGATCTGGCGAACCACGCCGGTCGGGTCGATGAAGAACTGCGTCGGCAGCGCGAAGACCTTGTAGGTGTGGAAGACCGCGCCGGTGACATCGGCGCCGATCGTGTACTCGAGCCCGTACCGGTCGGCATAGGCGCGCCCGTCGTCGACCGTCTGCTGGACCTGGATGGCGACGATGACCAGGCCCCGGTCGCGGTAGCGCTGGTCAATCGCGCGAATGGTCGGCGTCTCGTACTGGCAGGGCGGGCACCAGCTTGCCCAGAAGTTGATCCAGACCGCCTTGCCACGCAGGTCGGCGAGCCGGACCGGGTTGCCGTCGAGGTCGGTGAGGGTCACGCGACCGCCTGGGCCGTCGCCCTCGAGCTCCGGCGCGAGGTCGCCGATGCGCAGGCCCGGGATCGGCGAGCGGATGAGGAAGGCCGATGGGTCGGGCACCGGGAGCCCGGGCACGATGTTGCCGATCGGGACCGTGGCGAGCGTCCCGGCGATGGCGGCGCCCATCATCGCGACGATCGCAATCGTCACCTGGCGCAGGCTGAACGGCCCGACGCCCCGTCGGCGGATGGGGCGGGGTGGGGGAGTGAGAGTCTCGGGCTCGCGCTGGTCGGGCGCGATCGGTGGCTGGTCGGTCACGCGCGCCTCAGATCTCCGTGTTGATGGGGATGAACTGGGGCAGGAGCGAGAGCCAGTCGAAGAGCATCGCCACGCCGATCGCGACGACGAGCAGACCGCCGATAACCGACACGAGCTGGCCGCGCCGAAGGAGCGGGGCCAGGATCCGGGGCGCGCGGTCGTAGGCCATCGCAATGAGCAGGAACGGGATGCCAAGGCCGGCGGTATAGGCGACGAGCAGGGTCGCGCCCTGGAGCGTGGAGCCGCTCGTCGCGGCGAGGGTCAGGATACCGCCGAGGATCACGCCGACGCACGGCGTCCAGCCGATCGCGAAGATCGCGCCCAGCCCGAACGACGCCAGCCAGCCGCCGCGCGCGCCGACGATTCGGCCGCCAAGTCGATCGGCGAATCTCGCTCCCGCGCCGCCTCCAGCGGGGCCGGCAGAGCCGTCGCCCAGGCCGTTGCCGACGCCAACGCTGCCGCCGGCCGCGCCGGGCGACGCCAGCGCCATCGTTCCCGTCGCGCTCGCGACGGAGCCGGCCGCGCCCGCCTCCAGCGGCCGCCATGTTCGGCCCAGGGCCGGGATCCGGAGCACGCCGGCGAGATTCAGCCCAAGCACGATGAGGAGCACGCCGCCCAGTTGGCGCAGGAACGGCAGCCAGTCGAAGAGCGGCCCCGCGGCGTAAGTCGCCGTGATTCCAAGGCCCGTGAACACCGCCCCGAACCCGACAACGTACGCGAGCGCATGCCGCACGGCCAGCCACCTGGAGGCGCGCCCGTCCACGCGACCCACCACGGCCACGGCTGATAGCTGCCCGATGTACGCCGGCACCAGCGGGAGCACGCACGGCGAGAGGAAGCTCAACAGCCCCGCGCCGACGGCGAGCGCGATGGTGAGATCCATCAGCCGGCCATCGTCGCCGCATCGCCGAGCGCCTCGTTCAACAGCCGTCGCACCTTGCCCACCGTGACGATGAGCTCGACCCGAAGGTTGCCGATCTCGACTACCGGGATTCGCTCCAGCAGGCGGCGATGCAGCTCGTCGTCGGCCTCGATGTCGCGTTCGACCACGTTCGGAACCACCAGTTCGCGCGCCCGCCGATCCTCGACGACGAGGCTGATCGCATCGCGTGCTTCGTCGCAGAGACTGCAACCGGGGCGCGTATACAGGACCAGATCGGGCAGGGGAGACATCCCGTCGATCCTACATCGACACTCGCCGAAGCCGGGCCGGGTACGATCAGGACCGCGCCCCCGTAGCTCAGTGGACAGAGCGCAGCCGTCCTAAGGCTGGCGTCGGCGGTTCGAGTCCGTCCGGGGGCGCTCTAGCAAATCGACAGATGTCGATGCCGGTGTCGGATCAAGGTTGGATTTCGAAGGTTCGACGGCTAAGCGCCATTCCAGCTATCGACGGGTTTGGCGGCATCTTGGCCCGGTGAGCGTGGGCCGGTCGCAACCGTGTTGCTCGAGGGCATGCTGTAAGCGGCAGCGAAACACTGACCGTCGGGGGCCCGATCCTCTGGACCCTCGCGGAGGCGGGGTAGGCGCGTTGCTACGTCACGCGAGGCGACTGCAGGCCGACAACACGGGCCGCCCGGCGAGGGCCGTGGCAGCTGCGCACTATCGCTTCCCCGCACCGTCCGCTACAGCGCCGCGCGACGCGCTGCCCTGACAGCGAGCATGGCCTCGTCAGCCCGTTGGGTCAGCCCATCGGCAGTGTCGCCTGGCTCGAGCTCCGCGAGCCCGACGCTGATTCCGACGCCGGCGTCAGCCTCTACCGCGATGCCGATCAAGTCGAACCGGCGCTGCGCTTCGGCGATGTCCGTGCTGCCCATCCCGCAGACGAACGCGTCGCCGCCGTAGCGGATGATCGGGTCGAACGAGCCCAGCCGTGCCCGGATCGCTCGCACGACGGACTGCAGCACGAGATCGCCCGCGGCGTGGCTGTCGCGATCATTCACCGTCTTGAGCTCGTCAACGTCGACTAAGGCCACGACGAGCCCCCCGCCCGACCGTCGCACGCGCTCGATCTCGTGGGTGAGGGTCAGGCGACCCATCTCGGGCGGGTAAGCACCGGTGAGCTCGTCGAGGTGGGCGGCCTGCAGCTCCGCCTCAAGCCGGCCCCGCTCGTGGGCCGCCTTGGCCCGGTCCGAGGCGGCCCGGGCGCGATCCACCGCCGCGCGCTCGCGGGCCGCCGCGGCCTGGGCGCGCACCTCGCCGAGCTCATGCAGGAGCTGGACCTCCCGCTCGGTGGACGGGAGTTCCAAATCGGCCGCGTTCGCGTCCCGACCCCGGCCTCCCTCGTCGCGGATCTCCGCCATCCGGTCCCGATCGGTCGCCGCCTGGTGCCGCTCGCGAGCGGTCGCGTGGCGGGGGATCCGGTTGCCGAGGCGTTCGAGCGACGCGTCTTCTCGCTTCTCCCGGGAGCTCTCGTAGGCCCTAGCGTCGGCGGTAGACAGATCTCGATTGGCCGCGCGGTCCTTGTCCGCGGTCGCCTGGTCCAGGTCCGAGGCCTGTTGGTCGCGGTCCGCGGCGGTCTGGTCTCGATCCGATGCCGCCTGGTCGGTGTCAGAGGAAATCTGATCGGCGTCCGACGCCGACTGGTCGGCATCGGCGACCATCTGGTCCGCGCTCGACGCCTTCCGAGCATCGCCGACCTTCTGCCGCAGCACGTCCTCGTGCAGGGGCTCCTTCACGGGCGCCGACTCCCGAGGGACTGAAGGGATCCACAGTGGACCTGCTTGACGGATCTCACCCCTGCGACCACCGGGCGGGTGAGGCTCCACAGGCGTCGAGTCGCAACTTCACGTTCGGCACGGGAGATGACCTTCCTTTCGAGTCGACCCCTTGGCATCGAGGGCGCCTGGAGATGAGCATGGTCGTGCCGAGCTAAGGGGTCATGACTTGATGTCATGCCGGCGTCGACGGGTCCGCAGCCTGCGGCGCGAGAACCGAGCACGATGAGGACGGTCACGACCGCGGAGCGCGCGTGCCCCGTGAGCGGGAGGAGGGGCCGCGGTGCCGCCGCGACCGCGTGGGATCCGGCGCCGTTGCGCCATCACGGCGCGTCAGCACGGTCGGGGCGGCAAGGCCGAGCCTCCCGGTGCGCAGGTCAGTGCGGCCGGGTGTCGGGCGACGCGGGCGAGCCGTCCCAGCCCGCGTTCGTGAAGGTCGGCATGAACCGGTACCCCTGGCCCGGGACGGTCGCGATGAACCGCGGACGCCGGTAGTCGTTCTGGAGCTTGATCCGCAGGCTCCGGATGTGCCGGTCCACGATGTTGCTCTCGGCCACGAAGTCGGTGCCCCAGATTACGTCGAGGATCTCGTCCCGCGTCACGACCCGGCCCGCCCGGCTCGCGAGCAGGTACAGGAGGCTCTGCTCGATGCCGGAGAGGTGGATCACCGAGTTCCCGGTCCGGACCTCGCGCCCGAGGATGTCGACCTCGATCTCGCCGATCTTGATCGTCGGGACGAGCGGCACGCTGGATCCCGTCGCGCGCCGAGTGATCACGATCGCCCGTGCGAGCAGTTCCTCGGGCGAGAAGGGCACAGTCAGGATGTCATCGACGCCCAGGTCGAACGCGCGGAGCTTGTTCTTGAGATCGCCGCGGCGCGTCAGCCCAAGCGCCGGCGTCGTCCGCTTGGTCAGGCGGTTTTCAGCCCCCAGCCGACCGAGTAGCGCCGTGCTGTCGTCGTGGTCCATGTCGACGACCGCGAGATGCGGCTGCCACTCGGCGAGGATGACCGACGCTCCCGCGAGGTCGCGCGCCGCGCGCACGTGGAAGACGCCATGGTTGAGCGTCAACTCGATGAGGTCGACGACCAGCGCCTGGTCGTGCAGCACGAGGGCGCGTCGCGCCTCGGTCTCGCCACTGATCGGCTGGTCGGCCACTCGGGCGCCCTCGGTGCGCGGTCCTCGATGGGATCTCTATCAAGAACTGCACTCATTCTACGCCGGTGCGGTCGCGTTCAGATACTGGGTATCGGCGCTGGTCCACAGCGCGGCTACCTCACGAGCAGGGCGACTCCAAGGCCGATGAGCCAGACCGACCATGCGACGTAGGCGATCGGGACGATCGCACCAGCGAAGGCCCATCCGTGCTCCTTGTTCGGGCCGACGAACTCGAGCGTTCCGAGGAGGAGGGCGGCGCCGATCGGGATCCCGATGATTCCGAGCCACCCGGGGAGGACACTCGTCGAGACGATCGAAGCCGCGACCAGCAGCGTCCACGCTCCGGTTGGCCCCGACGCTGCCGGTCTTGCACCGGTGACGCGGCCGACACGCGGAGCGGGGCCGGGCGCACCGTAGCGCGGGCCGCTTATCTGCGGCCTATCCGATGGGGTCGCCCTTGCGATGGATTGGCCGGAGCGTGAGCCACGGCCTGTTACCTTGTGGCGGTCACGCTTGGCGAATGTTCGAGGAACGTATGACCACAGGCGAACTGCTGGAGCAATGGCGCGAAGCCACCCGTGCCGCTAAGTTGGCCGCGAGGCTTGCCGAGCTAGCTAAGGCTTCCGTCGAGCGCGCGGACCGCGATCTGGAGGCGGCCGACGACATCGCCGTGGTGGCCGAGGAAGCCGCGAGCCACGCCGAGCGCGCCGCGCGCCTAGCACGGGAGGCGGCGAGCCGTGCCCGCGCCTTCGCCAACCAAGAGCGGGGCGATCGGTTGGCCGAGTCTGATGTGGCGGTCGCTGCCACAGAGGCCGACGAGACGGACGCACGCAATCGCTACCACAACGCCGAGGCAGAAGCCCGCGAGCGCCACAAGGCGGAGCGCGCAGCCAAGTAGGGCTCAACCTGAGGCGAACCACGACAGGCGGAACGGGTCACTAGCCGTTTGCTCCCGTGCCCTAGAGTCCGTCCGGGGGCGCCAACTTCAGGGCTTCCCTTGTGACGTCGAGGGCTTACGCTCGCGCCATGACCTCGTCGACCAGGGTCATGAGCCGGCGGACGTTCTTGCGCGACCTCGGACACGGGGCCTTCGCGCTGACGGTCATCTGGCTGGCTGGCTGTGCTCGCGGTCCGGTTGGGACCGTCGGCCCGGTTTCGACACTCGGCCCATCTGGGACCGTAGGCCGGCCTCGGAGCTTCGACCCGCTTACGTACGTGGGCAATCTCGACGAGATCGAGGCGTTCTGGTGCGAAAGCGACCTGCCGTCCCCGCCGGCATCCCAGGTGCCGTCAGGCAGCGCAGCGCCAAACGCGATGCCCTGGGCCCGAATAGGGAACCAGCGAGCGTCTGGCTACGTCCTCGTCCGAGGCGGCGAGGCAGTGGTCGTCGACACTGGACCCTGGTGCGTGCCGGGCGTGATCGAGGATGCGCTGATGGCAGTCGGCCTCGGCTGGTCTGCTGTCGGATCCGTGATCGTGACGCATAAGCACCCCGATCACTGGGTGGGGCTGTCCTCCGCGCTGGAGCGGGCCACTGATGCCGTCGTCTTCGCTGGAGCCGCGGACATCCCGCACATCGCCTCTCCGCGCCCGATCGTGCCGGTTGGTGCCGGTGATCGAGTCATGGACCTCGCAATCATCCCGACGCCCGGTCACACACCGGGCCACATTGCCGTTCACGACGAGGCTGCGGGCGTTCTCGTCGTCGGTGACGCCATCAACTATGGCGAAGGCCATGGGTTCATTCTGCTTGGCACAAGCGAGGATGTTCCGCAGACGCAAGCATCGGTCGGCATCCTGGCCGGCCTGTCCTTCGACACGTTGCTACCGGGGCATGGGGACCCGATTATTGGCGGCGCCCGGGAGGCATTGGCGGAGTACCTCGTTGGCACGTGAAAGGCCCGTTCCGACGAATGGTGCTGACCTTGATGGCCGACATCCGGGCGAGGCCTTCCACCTGGTCCCGGGCTCGGTGTTGCTCGACAAGGGGCCGGACGGCAACAGCATCTTCCTCGAGGCGCCACGGGGCCTGATCCTGGTTGACACCGGCCGTCATCCCGAGCACTCCGCCAAGCTGATCGCCTACGCCCGGGAGAGGGGGCGGCCGATCGCCGCCATCATCAACAGCCACTGGCACCTCGACCACACCACCGGCAATCTCGATATCAGCGAGGCTTATCCGGACGCCCATGTCTATGCGACGACCGCGATCGAGGGCGCCCTGGCCGGCTTTCTCGGCCGTAACCGGGCGCAGGCTGACAAGGTGCTTTCAGACCCCAAGACGCCACCGGAGCAGAAGGCGCAGCTGCTGCGCGGGCGGCACCGCATCGAGAATCCCGACACGCTGCGGCCGACGCGGCCGGTGCTGCGCTCGGGCCGAATGAGCATCGCGGGCCGGACACTCGACATCCGGGTCGCGCCGTTCGCGGCGACAGAAGCGGACCTGTGGGTTTACGACCCCAAGGCGAAGCTGGCGATCGTCGGTGACCTGGTGGTCGACCTCGTGCCATTCATGGACACTGCCTGCCCGGGAGGGTGGCGCAAGGCACTGGACGAGGTCGAGAAGGTGCCGTTCCAAACCCTCATCCCCGGGCACGGGCCGGCAATGAGCCGGGCCGACTTCCTCACCTGGAAAACCGCGTTCAACAATCTCGTCGCCTGCGGCAGATCGGACGCCGACAAAGCGCAGTGCGTCGCCGGCTGGGAGCGCGACGCGGCGACGTTCATCCCCGACAGCCACCGCCAATATGTCAGGGAAGCCGCCGACCACTACATCGCGACGCGGCTGCGTTCGTCCACGGAGGAGCAGCAGAAACACTGCAGGCCGCTCGAGGCCACCTGAGCGGCCGCCTGGTCTTGGCACGCCGCTCGGCTCGGGGCGAGCGGCCCTGGCACCGGGATGGCGGCAGCAGACGACGTCGTAGCCGACTCGGCAATACTTGCCACGATGAAGCTCTACTTCGCAGGCCCGCTATTCACGTCCGCGGAACGGGCCTGGAACGACGAGCTCGCGACGGCCCTCCGCGACAGGGGACACGAGGTCTTCCTGCCGCAGGACCAGGAGCAGGGCAAGGACGCGTCAAGCATCTTCAGCACAGACGTCGGGGGCATCGACTGGGCCGACGCGCTCGTGGCGGTCATGGACGGCCCGGATCCCGACTCGGGTACCGCCTGGGAGTGCGGCTACGCGTACGGCAAGAAGCCGATCCTCCTCGTCCGGACCGATTTGCGCGCCCAGACGGGGAGCGGCGCGCCCTACAACCCCATGCTCACGGAGTCAGCCACGATCCGGCTTGAACTGCCGTACGCGCCGCTTGCTCGCGTCGTGGACGAGGTCCTCGCCTCCATCCGCAGGCTGGAGAGTGCCTCGCGATGACGCATCCTCTCTCGCCGGCATCGCCACGGCCGTCAAGACGCGCCATTACCTGATCGAGATGCGCGCGCGCCGGACTCGCCGCCGCCCCCTTGTATGATTCGGTGGTGGAGCGGGTGGGGGCGGTGCAACGGGCAGCGACCGTGAGCTGAGGGCCCCGACCCGTCTTTCCGGGGACCGCGGCGGGCGGCCCATCGGTCGGCTGTCGGGCCGCAGGCCGCCGGACGCGCCCGATGATGCCGAGGCGCCGATCGTCGCCGAGCTGTTCAGTGTCGAGCGTCTCGAGCAGCATGCGGAATCGCTGGCCGCGGCCCAGCGCGTCACCAACCAACCCCGTGCCGGTCGACCGATCCTTCCCAGGCTCTCGAACAATGGCCGCGTGCTCCTGGACGCGTACCGGATCCTGGCCAGGACCATCCGGGAAGAGCGCTCGATCACCCCTGCTGCCGAATGGCTCATCGACAACTTCCACGTCGTCGATGAGCAGCTGCGCGAGATTCGCGACGACCTGCCTGACAACTACTACCGCGAGCTCCCGAAGCTGGCGGAGGGTCACCTCGCGGGATATCCACGGGTCCTGGGCATCGCCTGGGCCTATGTCGCGCACACGGACAGCCGGTTCGATGCGGAGAGCCTGCGGCGGATGGTCAACGCCTACCAGCGAGTCGAGCACCTCACGATCGGCGAGCTGTGGGCGATCGCGATCAGCCTGCGCATCGTCCTGGTGGAGAACCTGCGCCGCACTGCCGAGCGGATCGTAAGGGGCCGGGCGGCACGCGAGACCGCCGACAAGGTCGCGGATGACCTGCTGGGCCTGGGGCCAGGCCAGCCCGAGGATGCGGCGAAGGCCCTGGCGCGGCTGACTGACGCGCAGCTGCCCACTGCGGCGCGGGTCCAGCTCTTCCAACGCCTGCGCGACCAGGACCCGGCCACGACGCCCGCCCTCCGCTGGCTCGAGGAGCGCCTCGCCGCCGAAGGCACCACGGCCGAGGAGACTGTGCGCCTCGAGCACCAGCTTCAGGCCGAGATGAACGTGACCGTCCGGAACGTGATCACGAGCATGCGGCTCCTCTCGTGGTTCGACTGGGCCTCGTTCGTCGAGAGCACGGGCCTGGTCGACGCTGCCCTCGGCGAGCACGACGTCTTCGCCGAAATGGACTTCGCCACGCGCGACAGATATCGCCACGCCGTGGAGAAGCTGGCTCGAGCCACGGGCGCGTCGGAGGTCGATGTCGCCCGCGCTGCGGTCGCCGCCGGCCGCGCGGCCGCGCAGGCGACAACCGCCCCAGGCGTAAGCCCCGCCTCCGCCTCCGAGCGGGAGCGCCGGGCCGATCCCGGATATCACCTCATTGGCCAGGGCCGGCGCCGGTTCGCCCGATCCCTCGGGGTTCGCGAGCGATTCCCGGAGCGCGTCCGGCGGGCCGCCGGATCGGCGCGCCTGTACATCGGGGCGATCGTCCTGGCAACCGCCTCGATCGTCGCGCTGGAGCTCGTCCTCGGGGCGGCCGGGGCGCCATGGCCGGCGATCCTCATCCTGGGCGCTCTGGCGCTGGGACCCGCATCGGATCTGGCGATCGCGCTCGTAAACAGGGTCGCGTCCGGAGCGGTTGGACCAGCAAAGTTCGCCAGGCTCGAGCTCAAGGACGGCGTCCCGACCTCGATGCGGACCCTCGTGGCCATGCCGACTCTCCTGATGACCGAGGCCGATGTCGAGGAGCAGCTCCGTAACCTCGAGATCCACTACCTGAGCAATCCCGATGGAGATCTGCGATTCGCGCTGCTGTCGGACTGGCGCGACGCGCCGACCGAGCACATCGACGACGACGACGACCTCCTCTCGGCTGCTGCCTCCGGCATCGACGTGCTCAACGAGCGGCACGGCGACGCCCCCGGTGGAGGTGCGCGGTTTCTCCTGTTCCATCGACGCCGTCGCTGGAACGAGGGTGAGGGCCTGTGGATGGGCTGGGAGCGGAAGCGCGGCAAGCTCCACGAGCTGAACGCGCTGCTTCGCGGGTCCACTCAAACGGATTACCTGACCTCTCCGCTGCCCGCCTCCGTGCCGCCCTCAGGCGTCCGCTACGTCCTCACGCTGGACGCGGACACCCGCGTACCGCGCGGGGCCGTCTCCCGGCTGGTGGGTACCATCGCGCACCCGCTGAACCGGCCGGGACTGGACACGCACACCGGCCGCGTAACGCGCGGCTACGGCATTCTCCAGCCGCGGATCACGCCAACGCTGCCGGCCGAGCGGAACGCCTCGCCGTTTCAGCGCACGTCGTCCGGACCGGCGGGCATCGACCCCTACGCGTCCGCGGTGTCCGATGTCTATCAGGATCTTTTCGCGGAAGGGAGCTATACGGGAAAGGGCATCTATGACATCGACGCGTTCGAGCAGGCGCTTGGCGAACGGGTCCCCGAGAACGCGCTCCTGAGCCACGATCTCTTCGAAGGCACGTTCGCCCGGGCAGGCCTGGTGACCGACGTCGAACTGTTCGAGGAGTTTCCCTCCAACTACCTCGAGTCGGCGACGCGCCAGCATCGCTGGGCCCGGGGCGACTGGCAGCTCCTGCCCTGGATCCTCGGGCGGTCGCGGGACGCTCGCGGGCGGCCGACGCGCGGCCGGCTCCCCGGCATCGCCCGCTGGAAGATGCTCGACAACCTCCGGCGCACCCTCTCGGCACCGCTGACGCTCGCCACCCTGGTTGCCGCGTGGACGCTGCCGTCGGTATCGGCGCTTGCGTGGACGGCGTTCGTCCTGCTCGCGTGGCTCATCCCGGCGGCCCTCCCGGTCGCCTCGGGCCTCCTGCCGCGGCGCGCGGGGATCTCGAAGCGCAGCCATCTGCGGGCCGTGGCCTCCGACAGCGCCCTCGCTGCGAACCGGGTCGCGCTGGATATCACGATCCTGGCGCATGCGGCCGCCTTGATGGCGGACGCCATCGCTCGGACCCTGGCGCGCCTACTCGTAACCCGCCGGAACATGCTCGAGTGGACGTCCGCCTCGCAGACGAAAGGCAGCCTCCAGCTCGACATTGCCGGCTTCTATCGGGTCATGGCCGGTGGAGTGGTCATCGCGCTCGCTGCGCTCGTCCTCGTCGCCACCGTGAACCCGCCGGCGCTGCCGTTCGCCCTCCCATTCATCGTGCTCTGGCTCCTCGCGCCGGCGATCGCCCGCGCCGTCAGCGTCGTGCCGGCAGCAGCGGCAGGGCGCCAGCTCTCGACAAGTGAGGTGCGCGAGCTCCGGCTCCTGGGCAGGCGGACCTGGCGGTTCTTCGAGGCGTTCGTTGGAGCCGAGGATCACTGGCTTCCGCCGGACAACTACCAAGAGGAACCGGAGCCGGTCATCGCGCACCGAACGTCGCCGACCAACATCGGCATGTACCTCATGTCCATCCTCAGCGCTCGCGACCTTGGCTGGATCGGCACGCTTGAGGCGGTCGAGCGCATGGAGGTCTGCCTGGCGACAGTCGCCGGCCTCGATCGCCACCGAGGTCACTTGTTCAATTGGTACGACACCCGGGAGCTCAAGCCGCTCGACCCACGGTACGTATCGTCCGTCGACAGCGGCAACCTGTGTGCGGCGCTGCTCGTCGTCTCCGCCGCGTGCCACGAGATGGGGGAGCGTCCGCTGCCGAGCTCGGCCGCCCTGGTGGGCATCCGGGACGTGATCGACCTGACCCGGCTGGCTGCAGCCGGGGCGGGTGACGGCCACCGGAACCAGACGCTCGGCCGGCACCACCTCGCCCAGGCCTTGGAGCGGTTCGCCACGGCGGCCGACCCCATCCGCTCGTCGGACGCGATGCAGCCCGATGGCACATGGCCCGGGGATAGCGCCTGGGGGACACAGCTGACGGCCCTCGCAACGCATGCTCGAACCCTTGCCGACGTCGCGTCGGCGTTCACGGCCGAGCGCGGCGACGCGATCGGGAGCGAGCTCGTGGCTTGGACCGAAAGCGCAGTGCGGACGATCGAGAGCCACGCACGGGACCTCGAGCTGTACGCGGTCGCGCCCGATGGAGGCGACGCCCCCGCCGTCCCCGGTGATGGCGGACCTGCCGGGAGTGTGATCGCCCGCCGGCTGGTGGCCCTCGCCGACCTCGCGCAGCGGCTGTTCGAGGAGACCGATTTCCGGTTCCTGTTCGACCCCACCCGGAAGCTGTTCTCGATCGGCTATCGGGTGGCGGACGTCTCGCTCGATCCGAGCTACTACGACCTGCTCGCCTCCGAGGCGCGACTCGCGAGCTTCCTGGCTATTGCCAAGGGTGACGTGCCACCGGAACACTGGTTCCGGTTGGGGCGCGCGCTGACGCCGATCGGGCGAGGTTCGGCGCTCATCTCCTGGTCGGGCTCGATGTTCGAATACCTGATGCCCGCGCTGGTCATGCACGCCCCCGCCGGCAGCCTGCTCGATCAGACGTACTCACTGGTCGTGGGCCGCCAGATCAGCTACGCCGCGGAGCGCGGCGTCCCCTGGGGCATCTCCGAGTCCGCGTTCAACGCGCGTGATCTCGAGCAAACCTATCAGTACTCGAGCTTCGGCATCCCCGGTCTCGGGCTCAAGCGCGGACTGGCCGAGGACATCGTCATCGCTCCGTACGCGACGGTCCTCGCCGCCCTGGTGCGGCCCGATGCCGCCGTCGCGAACCTCGTGCGGCTCGGCGACGCCGGGGCGAGCGGCCGTTTCGGGCTCCACGAGGCGCTCGACTACACGCCCTCGAGGCTGCCGGAGGGAGCATCGGTGGCCGTGGTCAAGAGCTACATGTCTCACCACCAGGGGATGGCCTTGGCAGCCATCGACAACGCCCTCAATGACGGCGCGATGATCCGGCGCTTCCACGCCGCCCCGATTGTCCAGGCGACCGAGTTGCTGCTTCAGGAGCGGATGCCGCGCGACGTCCTCGTCGCCCGGCCGCGGGCCGACGAGGTCAGGAGCGCAGCAGAGGTGCGCGTGCTCGTGCCGCCGGTCCTGCGCCGTTTCCACTCGCCGCACGACCAGACGCCGCGGACACACTTGTTGTCTAACGGCCGATATGCGGTGATGGTGACCGCGGCGGGGTCGGGCTACAGCCGGTGGGGCGACCTCGCGGTGACCCGCTGGCGTGAAGACGTGACCAGCGATGCGTGGGGCAGCTACCTGTACGTGCGCGATGCCGAGAGCGGCGCCGTCTGGTCTGCTGGCCACCAGCCCAGCGGTCACGAGGCGGACACGTACGAGGTCCGGTATTCCGAGGAGCACGCGGAGTTCTCCCGCCGGGACGGCGCGATCGTCACCGACATGACCGTCGTCGTGTCGGCTGAGCACGATGCGGAGATTCGCCGCGTGTCACTGACGAATCTGGGCTCGCGGGTGCGAGAGATCGAGCTGACCTCATATTCCGAGATCGTCCTGGCGCCCCATGCCGCCGACGTGGCGCATCCGGCGTTCCAGAACCTCTTCGTCCAGACCGAGTTCGCACCGGACATCAGCGCGCTGGTAGCGACTCGCCGCCCACGATCCAGTTTCGAGCGGCAGGTGTGGGCGGCGCACGTCATGGCCGTCGAGGACTCGGCGATCGGGCACGTCCAGTACGAGACGGATCGTGCCCGGTTCCTGGGCCGCGGGCGCTCGGTGCGGTCGCCCGTGTCCGTCATCGACGGCCGCCCGCTGTCCAATACCGCGGGTGCGGTTCTCGATCCGATCTTCAGCCTGCGCTGCCGTCTGGGGCTCCCGCCGGGAGGCACGGCGCACGTGATCTTCTCCACCGTGGTCGCCGAATCTCGTGAAGACGTCCTCGATCTCGCAGACAAGTACCGCGAGGGCGCAACGTTCGAGCGCGCCGCCACGCTGGCCTGGACGCAGGCCCAGGTGCAGCTCAGGCACCTCGGCATCGAGGCCGACGAGGCGCACCTGTTCCAGCGGCTGGCCAACCGGATCCTGTACTCCGACCCGACGCTCCGGCCCGCCGCGGCCGTCCTGGCCAGGAACGAGCGCGGTGCGCCTGGGCTGTGGCCGCACGGCATATCGGGCGATCTGCCGATCGTGCTCGTCCGAATCGACGAGGAGGCGGACCTCGACATCGTCCGGCAGCTCCTGCGCGCACATGAGTACTGGCGGATGAAGCTCCTCGACGTGGACCTCGTAATCCTCAACGAGCACGCCGCGTCCTATGCGCAGGGGCTCGAGGACGCCCTCGAGGCGCTCGTGCGGATGAGCCAATCGGCGCTCGGTCGCGAGCACCAACAGGGCAGTGGCCGGGTGTACGTGCTGCGCGGGGATCGCCTCGCAGCGGAGGACACGAGGCTGCTTCAGGCAGCGGCACGGGCGGTGGTGCTCAGTCGCGGGGGCAGCCTTGCCGACCAGGTCCTGCGCCTGGAACGGCCGGTCAAGACCATCCCCCGGCCGCCGCGCGAGAACGTGCGCAACGTGGAGCCGCAGGCCGCCGTGGCGCGACCCGAGCTCGAGCTCTTCAACGGTCTCGGTGGCTTCGCCGATGCCGGCCGTGAGTATGTGACCGTGCTAGCCCCGGGCCAGGCCACCCCGGCACCGTGGCTCAACGTCATCGCCAACGGGTCATTCGGGTTCCAGGTCTCCGAGTCGGGTTCGGGCTACACGTGGTCGGAAAACAGCCGCGAGAACAAGCTGTCACCGTGGTCGAACGATCCCGTCGCGGACCCTGTCGGTGAGGCGATCTACGTCCGGGACGACGACGACGGCGAGCTGTGGACGGCGACGGCCCTCCCGATCAGGGCTGAGGGATCGACGTACGTCACGCGGCACGGCATGGGCTACAGCCGGTTCGATCATGAGCGCGATGGGATCGTCCTGGAGCTCGTCCAGTTCGTGCCTCCCGACGACTCGGTGAAGATGTCCGTCCTGTCGATCGAGAACCGTTCCGGGCGCGCACGTCGCCTGTCGGTGACGGCGTTCGTCGAGTGGGTCCTTGGGAGCGACCGTGCGACTTCGGCGCCGCACATCGTGACCGAGCTCGAGCCCGCTACCGGCGCCCTGCTGGCGCGGAACCCCTGGAACACCGAGTTCGCGGGGAGGGTCGCATTCCTCGACCTCGGGGGACGGCAGGCGGACTGGACAGCGGACCGCACCGAGTTCATCGGTCGGAACGGGGCACTGGATCGGCCGGCCGGGCTCGAGCGTGGCCATCGCCTCGGCCGAGTCGCGGGCGCCGGGCTGGACCCGTGCGCGGCGCTGCAGACCAGCTTCGAGATTGCCGAGGGCGATCGCACGCAGGTCATCGTCCTGCTGGGCGAGGCGCGCGACGCAGGCGCCGCGGCCGACTTGATTCGACGCACGCGGGCCGCGGACCCCTGGGCGAAGCTGACGGCAGCGAGGCGGCGCTGGTTGGACATCACCGAGACCGTGCAGGTGCGGACGCCCGATCGCTCGATGGACATCCTGCTGAACTCGTGGCTCCTCTACCAGACGGTCTCGTGCCGCCTGTGGGCGAGGGCCGCGCTCTACCAGGCCGGTGGTGCGTACGGGTTCCGCGACCAGCTACAGGACGTCATGGCGCTGACAACCGCACGGGCGGATCTGACGCGCGCCCAGCTTCTGCGCGCCGCGGCGCACCAGTTCACCGCGGGCGACGTGCAGCACTGGTGGCACCCCCCGTCGGGCCGCGGGGTCCGAACGCGTATCTCCGACGATCGCCTGTGGCTGCCGTACGCGGCGAGCCGGTACCTCTCGGTGACGGGCGACGGGACCGTCCTCGACGAGCTCGTGACCTTCCTCGACGGGCCTCAGCTGCGACCGGACCAGGAAGAGGCGTATTTCCAGCCCGAGGTATCGAGCGAGAGCGCGTCACTCTTCGAGCACTGCGCCAGAGCCATTGACATCAGCCTCGAGACCGGGGCACACGGTCTGCCGCTCATTGGCTCCGGCGACTGGAACGATGGGATGAACCGGGTCGGCCATGAAGGGCGAGGCGAGAGCGTGTGGCTTGGCTGGTTCCTTCATGCGGTCATTGATGCATTCCTGCCCGTCGCCGGGGCACGCGGTGAAGTCGAACGGGAAACCCGCTGGCGGGCGCATGCCAAGGCGCTCCGACAGGCGCTGGAGCGACACGGCTGGGACGGGGACTGGTACCGGCGCGGGTTCTTCGATGATGGCGCTCCCCTTGGGTCTGCCGCGAGCGAGGAGTGCCGCATCGATTCGATCGCGCAATCGTGGAGCGTGCTGTCGGGCGCCGGCGACCCGGGCCGGGCCCGCCGGGCGATGGCCGCGGTAGAGGAGTATCTGGTGCACCGGGGCGATGGCCTGGTCCTGCTGTTCACACCGCCATTCGACCGGTCCGAGGCCGACCCGGGCTACATCAAGGGCTACCTGCCAGGGATCCGCGAGAATGGCGGTCAGTACACGCACGGCGCGATCTGGTCGGCCATGGCCTTTGCGGAGCTCGGGGACGGCGACAAGGCGGCGGAGCTCTTCACGATCCTGAACCCGATCAATCACATGGCAACCCGGGCCGGGGTCCATCGGTACAAGGTCGAGCCGTACGTCATGGCTGCCGACGTGTACGCCGAGCCGGCGCATGTCGGTCGTGGCGGATGGACCTGGTACACCGGGTCCGCCGGCTGGATGTACCGCGCTGGCCTGGAGTCCATCCTTGGCTTCAAGGTTCGGGGGGCGCAGCTGCTGATCGAGCCATCGATCCCTCGGTCATGGCCCGGCTACGAGATCACCTACCGCCACGGCTCGAGTCGCTACGAGATCAGGGTGGACAATCCCCATGGAGTCAACGGCCGCGTCGGCGCCGCATGGCTCGACGACCAACGGCTTGACGCGGGAGCCCCGATCCCGCTCGTCGACGACGGGGCGACGCACAGGGTGCGTGTCCTCCTCGGACAGGCGCCAGCCTAGGTATTTTTCCACCTTGTTGACACGGTCACCGGCGCGGCGCCACCAGCAAGGTCGCGCCGGGACCTGGCGGCTTCGTGACGGGGCCGTCATGACATGTGGTAATTACAGCGCGCGCTGACGCCCGCACTGTTTCAGAACGGCATGGCCTGCTCCCTTTATGGAGGTGGCTCGTGACGCTGCAGACAGGGGTCGAACGACATGTCACTCAACCCTTCTCGAACAACAGTCCCGCATGGCAGACAAATCCACTCCAAGGGTCGCCATACGACGCGGCGAATCCTCGCGCTCGGTGCCGCCCTTGTCCTGCTGACGGTCGGCCTGACCGGTGTCGTCCGCTCCGCGGAAGCGGCTGTGGACCTGGGCACGGCCGAGAGCTTCGCCATCCTCGCCGGCTCGACGATCACGAACACGGGTTCTAGCACCGTCACGGGTGACATCGGCCTCCATGCGGGGAGCGCGGTCACAGGCTATGACGATGGCGCGGACTCGATCACGCACCTTGACGGAGACCTGTTCGTGTCCGACGCCGGCGGTGTCGCAGAGGGTGCCAAGACCGACCTGGGCGAGGCCTACGTCGATGCCGCGAATCGCCCGGGCGCGACCGAGATCGACACGGAGCTCGGCGGCGAGGAGCTGGTGGGCGGCGTATACGACTCGGCCTCCACCACGTTCGAGATCACCGGCGCACTCACGCTGGACGCCGAGGGCGATCCGAACACCGTGTGGATCTTCCAGATGGGCGAGTCCCTGGTCACCGCGAGCGCCAGCAGCATCCTTCTGATCAACGAGGCCGATCCCTGCAACGTCTTCTGGCAGGTCGGCAGCTCGGCAACCCTTGGCGCGAACTCCATCTTCGTGGGAACGATCATGGCGCAGGAGTCGATCTCGCTCGGAAGCGGAGTCACGGTCGATGGGCGACTCCTCGCCCGGACCGGAGCGGTCACGCTGATCGGTGACACGATCACGCGACCGGACTGCGAGTTCGTCGAACCGAGCGAAGCGCCCACGGCGTCTCCCGCCGGCCCGACATCGGATGTCACGGTCCCGCCAGGCGGCCCCACCCCGGTCGTCCCAACCCAACCCATCACGGCAACCGGCAACTTCGGAGCCGACCAGTCAGAGCCCGCCGTTCTCCTGTTCTCCCTGCTGTTGACCCTGGCGGCCATCGGCCTCCTGATCGCCGCCGTTCCGCGACGGCATGCGACGGAGCCACGCAGCCGGTAGCGCGACGCGGATTGCACCGCGCGTAAAGCCACACAGGACCGCCGAGCCGAGCGCCCGCGAGGGGCGCCGGCTCGGCGACGTACTGTCCGCCCGTCCGAGCGCTCGAGTTGCGGCTCCATCGAGGATCGCGGTCGCCGCGGCCCGTGAAGCAGTGAGCTGTTCGTCGAGACGTCCGGCGCTTCGTTACGAGACTGTTGGCGCTTGGCGCCGCCGCGGCCACATCCGAGGATCAGGGTGAGCTCGATCGACCGCACGAATGGAGCTCACCATGCGCCACTCCCCGCGCCGCTTCGGCAAGCTCGGAACCCTGGCCGTCGCCGTTGCCGTCCTCGCGATGTCATCGGCCGGCGTCCCCGCCTCGGTCGCGGCGGCGGACGCCCCCGGCTCCTGCTCCAGCGGCCTCCCCACCAGCGCGCGCAACACCTGGCTGACGGGGACGATCGGGACGTCGACGGACGTCGACTGGTACGAGTTCTCCGTCACCTCGGGATCCCGCGCCCAGGTGACGCTGGGGAACCTGCCGGCCGACTACGACCTCCGCGTGTACCGCGGCTGCACCACCCTGGTCGGGTCGTCGAACCGCTCCGGCCGCCAGTTCGACGAGGTCTACGCGTACTTCCGCGCGGGGACGTACTACGTTCGGGTGCGCGGCTTCGACGGAGCACGCTCCGTGAGCCGATACGCGCTTCGATTCCGAACCCTGGCGTGGGGCACGCCGGTCCTGTCCTCGACCACCTGGACCGATAGCTCCGGGTATCTCCACATTGCGGGCGAGGTGCTCAACAACACCGCCGAACCGCGCCGGTGGCTGCAGCTCGACGCGTCCCTGCTGAACGGCAGTGGTGCCAGCATCGGGAGCGCGGTCGGCTACCCGCGGGTCACGACCCTCGCGCCGTGGACTCGGAGCCCGTTCGAGATCGTCACTCGCAAGCCAGCCGGCTTCGCGAAAGCCAAGGTGCGCGTGTGCACGCCGTCGACCACCGGCGGGTGCCTGCCGGGCCAGGTCGCGGGCACACCACTTGCCGGGCTCTCGGTTGCCCAGTCCCCGAGCTTCACCGATACCGCGGGCCGGCGGCACTACGTCGGTTCCGTCCTGAACGGCGGATCCTCAACCTCGTTCCTCACGACGGCCGTCGTGACCGTCTACAACGCGTACGGCAACATGAAGGGCATCGCCGCGGGCGGGACGCGGCCGGGCAAGGTCACCGCGGGCGCGAAGGGCACGTACGAGATCGTGGGCCGCGGGCTCGCGGCACCGAACCGGTACGTGACGACGACAACCGGGACCGCAACCGGCTGTTCGAGCGGCCCGCGCTACACCGGCGGCCAGGAGAACCTCGTCGCGCCGCTCACGCGCGGCACCGCCTCGGGCCGCGTCGCGCTCACCTTCGACATGGGCGGCCGGATGACGCCCGCGGTCCGCATCCTCAACATCCTCGTCGAGAACCGGGTCTGCGCCACGCTCTTTCCAACCGGCGCCATCAGCCGGACGGCCGAGGGCCAGGCCGCGCTCGCGATCGTCAAGGCCCACCCGGAGCTGTTCGAGGTGGGCAACCACACGATGCACCACTGCGATCTCGTCCGCGGCGGCGGCGGTGCGCCCGGGGCCGCGGATGCGGCGATCTGTGCCGCGCTGGCTTCACCGCCGACCGAGGCCCAGGTCAAGCAGGAGCTCATCGACGGTGAGCAGTGGATCCAGGAATACACGGGCATGAACGCGCGGCCATTCTGGCGCGCGCCGTACGGGGTCTCCAATCTCGCCGTGCGCACCTGGGCTGCGGAGCTCGGCTACACCAAGCACTGGAAGTGGGACGTCGACACGATCGACTGGCGGCCGATCAGCGATGGCGGCCCCACCGCTCGGTCGATGATCCTCAAGGTCGTCAACGGTGCGAAGTCCGGCTCGGTCGTCCTCATGCACCTCGGCGGCTACGAGACCCCGATGGCGCTCCAGGGCATGATCGACGGCCTCCGCAGCCGCGGATTCGCGCTGACGACGCTATCCGACCTGGCGCGATAGGAGGGCAGGGCCTGCGGGACGGTCGTCCAGGCTGCGCGCAGCCGGTACCTGCCGCCGCCGCGACCCCCAGGAGCTGCGGCCGAAGCCCCCGGCGTCAGCCCGAGACGTCGTCCTGCTCGACCGTGCCGCGCCACGCACCGGTCGGAACGGCGCTCTTCTCGATGAACTCCTTGAACCGCTCGAGGTCGCCCTCGACCTGGCGCCCGGGGACGCCGATGGCGTTGCCGACGTTCTCGACGATGCCCTCGGGATCGACGTCCATGGTCAGCGTGATCCGGGTCTTGTGGTCGTCGAGGCGGTGGAAGTCCACGGCCCCCGCGTTGTCGGCCCCGCTGGTCGAGTTCCAGGCGATGCGCTGGTCCGGCTCCTGCTGCGTGATCTCGGCATCCCATTCCTTGCGGACGCCGGCGATCGTCGCGACCCAGTGCAGGTGCGTGTCGTCGGTGTGCTGGACGGATTCGACGCCGTCCATGAACCGCGGAAACTCCTCGAACTGGGTCCATTGGTTGTAGGCGACGCGGACGGGCACGTTGACGTCGATCGAGGCTTCAATCTTGGACATGGGT
>DATKBR010000006.1:0-2139 GCA_035513775.1 Candidatus Limnocylindria bacterium | reverse complement strand
GCCAGAACTCGTCGATCGCCGCCAGCAGCGCGGTACCGATCCCTCGACGCCAGGCAGCCGGATCCACGTACAGCGTGTACACCTCGCCTCGCCCGTCAGAAGGCAGGTCCTCGTCGCGCAGGGGGCCGGTGTGGGCGAACCCGACCACCGTACCGGCGCCGTCGACGGCCACGTAGGTCGGCGCGTCCGGGCTGGCGTCCGAGCCCACCCGCGTGCGCCAACGCTCGGCGCGCTCCGCCTCGTTCAGCCCGGCGAGGAAGTCGGCCGGCATGATCGCCCGGTACGCCGCTCGCCACGAGGCGATCTGGATGCGGGCGATGGCTTCGGCATCGCCGTCGCGGGCGGGGCGAATGCGGGTCACTCGCCCCAGGTCTCGCCCGGCTCCAGGGCCACCACCTCCGCACCCGTGTGACCGCGCAGCTCGTCGGGCGTCCCGGCCAGCGCCGGAAACGTGCCGTAGTGGATCGGGATGACGGTGGAGGCGCCGATGAGGTCCATCGCCAGCCCCGCGTCGCGAGGGCCCATGGTGTAGTGCCCGCCGATGGGCAGCACCGCGATCTCGGGGTGGAACCGCTCGCCGATGAGGCGCATGTCGCCGAAGACATCGGTGTCGCCGGAGTGGTAGACGGTGGTGCCGTCCTCGAACTCGATGACCCATCCCCAGCAGCCGAAGTCGCGGGTCACCTGCTCGCTGCCGCTGCCCAGCGTGGCGCCGCCGGTGTGGTCGGCGTGGACCATGCTGAAGCTGATGCCGGCCGCCTCGAAGGTGCCGCCCTTGTTCATCCCGATCGCCTCGATTCCGCGGGCGCCGAGCCAGACGCTCATCTCGTGCGAGCCGATCGTGGCCGCGCCCGCGACGCTCGCCAGCTCCACCAGGTCGGCGAGGTCCTCGCCGACGTGGTCGAAGTGGCAGTGAGTGGGCGCCACGACACTCACCTTTTCGGCGGACCGGTACGCGTCGGCGTAGTTGGGTGCTCCGGTCCATCGGTCGATCCAGACCCAGGCGTCGTTCGGCGACCGATAGAGCACGCCGCCGTGTCCCAGCCGGGTGATGCGCAGGTTCGCCATCGGTTCCTCCTTCGTCATTGAGCTTTCGGCGCGACTGATGCCTCAACCCGGGATCAGCAGCCTGCCGGCATCCGCGATGCGCCGCATCCAGGGCAGCTCGCGCTCCACCGTCGTCTCGGGGCCGTGGCCCGGCAGGACGCGCACCGGGCCCGGAATGGCGCGCGCCAACCGGGCGAGCGAGGCGACCATCTGCTCGTCGTCGCCGCCGGGCAGATCGGTCCGTCCGTAGGAGCCGGCGAAGAGGACGTCGCCCGAGAGCAGCAGGCCGCGGCGCTCCTCGTACAGGCACACCGAGCCCTCCGAGTGGCCGGGTGCGTGGAGGATGTCGAACACGAGGTCGCCGATGCGGAGCTGTTCACCCTCCCGCAGGTCTTGCGTCGCGACCGAGGGCTCGACCTCGAAGCCGTAGTTGTTCTCGCCGGTGAGCCGGTACGCGTCGTCGGGATGAATGGCCAGCGGCGCGCCCGAGGCTCGCATGAGCGGCGCGTTGTCGAAGATGTGGTCGATATGACCGTGCGAGTTCGCCACCAGGTGCAGCGTGACGCCGCTGGCGGCCACGCGCTCCATGAGCGGTCCGGCAGCACCCATGCCGGGATCCAGCACCAGGGCGTCCGGCGAGCGGCCGTCCCAGACGAGGTAGGCGTTGGTCTGCCAGGGACCGAAGGCGGCGACCTCGATCCGCGCCGCGTGCGCGGGATCGCCCGGCAGGCCGGAGCGCTCGACGACGGTCTCATCGGTCATTGCTCGCGTCCTCCTCCCGGACCGATGACGCCCGTTGCGCCGTCGGCCATGCGCAGCCCGAGGTGGGTGGCGAGCTGGCGGGCGAGCTCGTCCTCCACGTCCTCCATCGGTATGGTGGCTCCCGTCTCACGGGCCAGCGAGGTCACGGTCTTGCCGCGGATGCCGCAGGGGATCATCTCGTCGAACCATTTGAGGTCGGTATTGACGTTGAGCGCCAGGCCGTGGGTCGTGACGCCGCGCCTGACGCGCACGCCGATGGCGGCCAGCTTGCGCTCAGCGTCGACCCACACGCCGGCATGCCCGTCGAGCAGGCCGGCCGTCACGCCGAAG
>DATKBR010000005.1:0-20687 GCA_035513775.1 Candidatus Limnocylindria bacterium | reverse complement strand
CTGGAGCCGCTCGCGGGGCCTCTCGGCTGCGGGCAGCTCGCGGAGCGCGCGACCGCGGGCCACCGCGATTTCGAATGGGATCGGGCCTTCGCTTCCGGCCATGGGCCTCTCGCTCGCGGCGGTCAGGTCATGGACGACATGCTGCCGAGGCAGCGATCCGGCCGCCGTGAGGAGCGGCGCCCTCGAGCCCGGACGACGGAAGCCCGCCGATTCCCCCCGCCATCCGGACCCGAGGACACGACGGAGGCTAGGGGGCAGCGGTCACCGGGCGGCCACCACGGGCTCACCAACGGGTCACCCCGCCGTTGCGTCAGGTGGCGAGGAAGGCCTCGGCGATGATGATCAGGATCGCGTTGTACGCGGCGTGCAGCCCGATCGGCCCCCACAGCGAACCCGTGCGAACGAACAGCCAGCCAAGGGCGATCGCAACGGGGAAGCGCGCCACGCCGGCGACAAACGCCAGCGCGGCCGCGTCGCGGAACGTATCGCCGCCCACGAACAGCACGTGGGCGAGCACGAACACGATGGACGAGCGGACGATCGCGCCGCGTGCTCCGACCGTACGCCGCCAGGCCGTCAGAGCGAACCCGCGGAAGAGCAGCTCCTCCCCGACCGGCGCCACCACCGCGCCCGCGACCAGGTGGAGGAGCAGGCCGGCCGTCGTCCCGGTAGGTGGCAATGGGCTCGCCGGGACCGCGCCCGCGAGCTGGGCCGCGACCGCCGCAAGGATGGCCGTCACGAGGATCACGGGCCCCGCGAACACCGCCCCGCCGAGGATTCCACGCAGCGCATTGCCCAGCCCGGGCGAGAGGCCCATCTCCCGCCACCGAAGGGCGCCTGCCGCGACGACCATGAGCCCCAGCACGCCGGCGAAGACCGCGGACTGGACGAGGGCGCCGATCAGGTCGCCGAGCGGCGGCGGGATATCCGGCCCGATCAGCGAGAGCGGAAAGCCGACGACGAAGCCCGCGACCTGGGACCCGGCAAGGACGGCGAGGAAGACGAGGAGCGGCGACGGCCCCGCGTATGCGGCACCGGCCGCGCGCCGCTCGATCGCCTGCGAGCCGCCGAGCAGGACGAGCCCGAGCGTGGCGACGGCCAGCCCGATGACCCACAGGATCACGCCGGCTGGTCCGGGGATCCCCAGCAGCGTCACGCCGGCGATCCCGCCGCCGACGAACGTCGCCAACCAGCCGACGACGAACAGGGCCGGCGCCCGCCTGCCTTCGATCGTGAACGTGCTCAGCCCGAACGGCCGTGCAGGTCGGGTGCCCGCGGCCTCCGCGGAAGTGCCGGCCTCGGGGGTGGCGGTCGGGTCGGGGATGGCGGTCGGGTCGGGTGAATCCGGGGGCGAGCCCCCGGGCCGGGAAGGGTCGGTCAACCGTCCGCGGCTTGATCCGAGGTTCGGCGCGGCGCGCGCACCGTTGGCCGCGCGCGCTCGTTGACCGTATCGAGCTCGCCAGCCGGCAGCGCCTCGCGCGTGGGCAGGCTGACGATGGGCGATGCCGCGCTGGCCGCGATCTGGTCGTGTCGTTCGAACTCCCGCCCGCACCACGCGCACAGCGTCCAGTCGAGCCCTACGAGCCGGGTGCAGTTCGGGCAGACCCGGTTCAGTCGCGCCCGGCAGGTAGGACAGATGATCCAGGCCGCCTCGACGCGCCGGTCGCAGCTCGGGCAGTGAGGAATCGCCTCGATCTCGGCGAGCATCGCCTCCTCGGCGAGGTTCCGCTCGTAGACATCCCCGATGCGCTCGTGCGGCCGGATGACCTTGTAGGTGAAGACCGCGAGCGGGAACAGGATCGGCGTGAAGGCGATGACGAAGGCGGCGGCAAGGTAGGGAGCAAGGGGGTTGTCGGAGCGGGACTGCATGTCCCGGAAGGCCCAGTACGAGGCCGCGAGCCAGAGGATCACCCAGTAGATGACGGCCAGCTGGATGCCCAGGCGAATGACGGGGTTGTCGAAGATCGAGCCGATCGCATCGCCGATCGCGGTGAAGATCTCATCCATCTCGGCGAGCGGGTGCCTCCGTCATGAACCGCGTCGCCTCGGTTGACCCGTGGCGACCGGCGCGCAGTGTAACAGGGCCCTTTTCGGCCCCGGGTGACGCTGATGGACGCCGGACGCCGCGCGGGCGTGACGCCATCCGTTCGCCGCGATCGCGTCAGCGTGGCGGCACCTCGGCCGTCCAGGCCGTCGCGCGCCATGCCAGACAGGCTCCCACCACCGCCAGCCCGAGGACCCACGTCGTCGCGAGAAGCAGCAGCGCGGCAACGACCTCCAAGGTGCCGGCGCCGTCGAGGAGGCGGCTACGCAGGTACTCCCAGGCACCTTCGGCGGCGAGCAGGAACGGGAGCCAGACCGCAACGAGGACGGCGATCGTGAGCCCGAGCGTCGCCAGGCCTCGCGCGCCGAGGAGCTGGCGGAGCGACGCCAGGAGCGCCCTCGGTACCGAGAGGCCGGCCGACGCACGGCGCGCCGCGAGCGCGCCAATGGTCTCGCCGGCGAGCCACGCGAGCACGATGGCGAGGACGGCGTCCGGGGCCCGTGCGAGGACACGAGCGGCGACGGGCGCGTCGGTCGAACCCGGCGCGGTGAGCTCGTCATAGGCAACGGTCACGAAACGCACCAGCGCGTAGCCGAGGGCGATCGCCGTCGGGAGATGCGCGGTCAGGCGGACCGCGAAGGCCTGCACGACCGAGGCGCTTGACGGCGCCCAGCCGAGCTCGACATCCTCGTCGACGGCGGCCTCGCGGACCAGGGCAAGATCAAGCCACGACCCGGCGAGCCCGGCTGCGGTGAGCCCGGCGAGCAGGGTCCCGATCACGGCGACGGCCACGAGTGCCCCCTCGGCGGTCGGCCGGCCGAGATATATCGTCTCCAGCGTGGGCGCGAGCGCGGTAATCAGCGCGGCGGTCGTCGGCAGGCTGACGATCGGCAGGAGGAGCAGGAGGAAGCCGCCGCGAACGAGGAATGCGGCGAGTGCCATCGCCCACCAAGACGGGCGTCCCAGGGTCGCGACGAGCGCGGCCCACATCGACGCCGTCCAGCTCGGTCGCACGGTCTGAGAATAGCCAACGTCCGAGCGCGACCCCATCGCGGGCACCTACCGCCGGCCGAGCCCCTCGATCGCCCGCCGGAACGCAGTCAGGACCTCGGCGGCGAGGGCGTTGGGCAAGATGGCGGCGGCGCGCGCCGGCTCCCACCGGAATGCGGCCCGGACGACGGCCGGGCTGCGCCACGGCCGCTCCGGATCGGCTGGGGGAATGGCCGGCCCGAGGCGGATCTGCAACCGGCCGGCGTCCTCGAGGATCAGGCCTGACAGCCCGCCGGCGAGCGCCGGTCCGAGGCGCGCCAGCGGCGGCTCCGGCGGTGGCCCGGCAGCCGGTGCGAGGTCGACGAAGCTCACCAGGCCGTCCTCATCGGCGACCCACATGATCGCGGTCCACCAGTCGTCGGCCGGCGCGGAGGGCCGGCTCATGCCGACGAGCAGCCGACGGCCGGCGACGCGCAACTCCTGCTCGCGGAGGTAGGACGGGCCGGGCGCGGGCAGGCGCGGCGCCGGGTCCTCCGGTTGCGTCAGTCTGGCTTCGCTTTCGGGTCGCCGCCGCGTGGCAGCGCCTGCTGCGCCGAGGCCTCCTTGAACTTCGCCTCGATCTCCGCGTCGAGCGCGGCGAGCTCGAGGCGGAGCATCTCCTGCCGGACCTCGTCGGACGGCGGTTCCACCTTCCCGATCGGTTCGTCCTCTGCGGGCCCGTCACCGACTCCGAGAAACGCCACGATGTTGCGTGGCGATCGAATTCGCCTCGCCCGCGCGACGGCCGCCGGGTCGACCTGGGTCACGCCCAGGATGTCGCCGTCGGCGGCGTCACGGAGCGAGGCGTCGCAGGACGGGCAGGTCGTGGCCTCGGCCGGCACGGTCGCCGAGCACCAGGGACAGGTAGCGGTCTCGCCCCGGCCCCGCTTCCGCACGGCGGGGCTCACGGGATCGCCTTCATGCCACCTACTCCCACTCGATCGTGGCGGGTGGCTTTGACGAGATGTCGTACACGACTCGATTTACCCCCGGTACTTCGTTCACGATTCGGCTGCTGATCTTGCCCAGGACCTCGTACGGCAGCTTCGCCCAATCGGCGGTCATGCCGTCCTCGGATGTCACTGCCCGAATTGCTACCACGTTCGCGTACGTCCGACCATCCCCCATCACGCCCACGCTTCGAACCGGCGTTAGGATCGCGAACGACTGCCACACGTTCCGGTACAGGCCTGCGGCCTTGATCTCGTCGATGACGATCCAGTCCGCCTCGCGCAGGGTGTCGAGCCGTTCTGCGGTCACCTCGCCGATGATCCGGATGGCGAGGCCGGGGCCGGGGAACGGCTGGCGATGGACCATCTGCTCCGGCAGGCCCATCTCCAGCCCGACCGCGCGGACTTCGTCCTTGAACAGGTAGCGCAGCGGCTCGATGAGCTTGAACCGCAGGTCGGCCGGCAGCCCGCCGACGTTGTGATGGGTCTTGATCTTCTGGGCGGCCTTCGTCTCCGAGGTTGCGCTCTCGATGACGTCGGGATAGAGCGTCCCCTGGGTCAGGAAGTCGATCTGGCCGAGCTTCTCCGCCTCCTCCTCGAAGACGCGGATGAACTCGTCGCCGATGATCCGTCGCTTCTCCTCGGGGTCGATCACGCCGGCCAGGCGAGCCAGGAACCGCTGGCGGGCATCGACCATGACCAGGTTCATGCCCAGGTTCTCGGCGAAGGTGGCGCGGAGAAGCTCCGATTCTCGCTTCCGCATCAGCCCGTGGTCGACGTAGATGCAGGTCAGCCGATCGCCGACCGCCCGATGCACGAGTGCGGCGGCCACGGCGGAGTCGACCCCGCCGGACAGGGCGCAGATGACCTTGCCGTCCGAGCCGACGGCTCGGGCGTGATCGTCGACGCGCTGCCGGATCTCGGCGATCGTGGAATCGATGAAGTGGGCCGGCGTCCAGTTGGGCGTGACGCCGGCGAGGCCCACGACGAAGTTGCGGAGAACGTCGCGGCCGTGCGGCGTGTGCGCGACCTCGGGGTGGAACTGGATCCCGTAGAGGTGCCGAGCGGGGTCGGCGAGGCCGGCGAACGCCGTCGAGTCGGTCTGGGCGGTCGCGCGGAAGCCCTCCGGGAGGGTCGTGATGGAGTCCCCGTGGCTCATCCACACCGGTTGCGTCCGGTCCAGGCCCACGAACAGTCCGTCCTCGCTCCCGATCGTGACCGTCGCCGGCCCGTACTCGCGCTTCCCGGTGGGCTGGACGTGGCCGCCCAGCTCGCTGGCCATGAGCTGCGCGCCGTAGCAGATGCCCAGCACCGGGAGGCGGCCGCTCCAGATCAGCGGGTCCGGCTTCGGCGCGTCGACGTCGTAGACCGAATTCGGCCCGCCGGACAGGATGATCGCGCTGGCGCCGCGGCGCTCGATCTCCGCCAGCGGCGTGTCGTGGGGCAGCAGCTCCGAGTAGACGTGGAGCTCGCGCACGCGGCGCGCGATCAGCTGCGCGAACTGGCTGCCGAAGTCCAGGACCACGACGACACCGTCGGCGCCGCCTGCGGGTCGATCACCGGCCGCGCGATCTGGTCCCGGGGCGTTGAGGGCGGTCTCGAGGTATGCCTCCACCTCGGCGTCGTCGGGGGCGAGGACGCGGTGGCCCGCGTTGGCGGCCTCACCGTGGACGGTCTTGCCCTTGCCCGACACGCTCGAACCAGTCCCTCCGCGCGGGCGGCCACCTCGCCGCCGGGTTCCAGTCTACCGACCCCGAGACGGATCTCGGGGTGGGCAGATCTCGGGGTGGGCCCCCGACGACATGGCCGCATCCCGAGCCGTAGCTTCGGCACCGCCCTGACCAACGGCCGCCGATATCCGCCAAACGGTCGACAGTCGCCGCGCCATGCCGGGGCTATCCTTCGGGTGCTGATGCTGAATCGACGGGGGCTTCCTCACGCACTTGCCTGCGCCCTTGCGCTCGGCGTCGCCATCCTCGGCTGCGGCCCGGCGCCGTCGACCTCGCCCGCGGTGGCAGCGACCCCCGGCGTCACGGCCGGCCCCATCGGGCCTGCATCGGCACCGCCGGTTACCCTCGCGCCGCTGCCGACCGCTGCCGATACGGGCAGCGCCGGCACGCCGCCCTGCGAGCTCGCCGACCTCAAGGCGTCCCACGGCCTCGTGGAGGGCGCGGCGGGGTCTCGCCTGACCGAGGTCGTCCTGGTGTCGGCGGCCACGTGCTCAATCGACGCATACCCGGCGCTCGGGCTCCGGGACGCCGACGGAGCCGCGCTACTCAGCGGACCCGCGATCGGCCCTGGCGGCATCGACCTCGTCCCCGGCGTCGCGAACGTCAGCCAGGTCCGGCTGTCGAACTGGTGCGCTCCCGTGCCCGAATTCCCGCTCGTCCTCGAGATCATCGTCGGGGTGGCCGAGCTGCCAGTCACCGGCGGGTCGTTCCCCGACGAAGGTGACGTGCCGCCGTGCAATGGCGATGGTGGTCCCATCCTCGAGGGCTCCGCCTGGATGCAGCAGCCGTAGGAGCGGGCTAGGGGCTCGACCGGCGCAGACGAAACACGGGGCCCGTCCCGAGGCGCTCCGCGGGCGTGCCGTACCGGAGGATCAGCTCGCGGACGGCGCTGTGTGCCTCCGGTCCGTCGAGCGGCTCGGCGGTGGCTGACCAGGCGTCGTCACCGACGCTCACGCGGCAGTGAGGATCCGACTCGAGGTTGCGCGCCCAGTCGGCGTCGGCCGATCCCGCCGCGACCAGGACGGATCCGTCTGGCTCGTCGACATAGCCGACCGCGACCTCGACGGTTCCGCCGCTCGTACGGCGCCGCGTCTCGAGACGGAGGACCTTGCCCCAGCCCGCCAGCTGCTCGCCGAGCTCGTCCGTCAGCGTCCTCGCGCCTGCCAGGACTTGCCCTCGGTCTGGACGGACGGTGCGTAGACCAGCTCGACCGCCTGCATGTCGCGCAGCGTCCGCGCGCCGAGGGCGGCCATCGACTGGCGGAGCGCCCCGACCAGGTTCTGGGAGCCGTCGCTGACAGTAGCCGGCCCGAACAGGAGCTTCTCCAGCGTGCCCCCGGTCCCGACCTTGATCCGCGTCCCGCGCGGCAGCACCGGCGACGGCGCGGCCATTCCCCAGTTCACGCCCTGGCCCGGCGCCTCGGTGGCGCGGGCGAGTGGCGAGCCCAGCATCACGGCATCCGCACCGGCGGCGATCGCCTTGGCCAGCTCGCCGCCCCGGCGCATCCCGCCGTCGGCGACGATGGGGACGTAGCGGCCGGTCTCGCGAAGGTAGGCATCGCGAGCCCCGGCGACGTCGGAGATGGCGGTGACCTGCGGGATCCCGATGCCGAGCACCTCGCGGGTGGTGCACGCCGCCCCCGGCCCGACCCCCACGAACACCGCGGCGGCGCCCTGCTCCATCAGCAGGTAGGCGGCCTCGGCGCTGGTCGTGTTGCCGACCGCGACGGGGATGGGCATGAACCGCGTGAACTCGGCCAGCGAGAGCGGGTCGTAGGCGGTCGCCAGGTGGCGAGCGGAGCTCACCTGCGACTGGATGAGGAACAGGTCGGCGCCGTGCTCGGCGGAGAACGGACCCCAGCGGCGAGCGGCGCCCGGGGTGGCCGCGACCGCGGCCTTCGACCCGGCCGCGTGGATCTCCTTGATTCGGAGCGCGACGAGCTCCTCGCGGACCGGCGGCTCGTAGGCCTCCGAGAGGACGGCCTGGACCTCATCGTCCGGCGCGGTTGTGATGCGGCCGAGCACCTCGGTGGGGTCGTCGTAGCGCGCCTGGACGCCCTCGAGGTTGAGCACCGCGAGGCCTCCGAGCCGGGCAAGCGAGCCGGCGAAGGCGGGGTCGACCACGGCGTCCATCGCCGCGGCGAGGATCGGGATGCCGAGGTCGATGCCGCAGAACGCTAGTCCGAGCTCGACGTCGTTCGGCTCGATCGTCTCGATGCCGGGGGCCAGCGAGACATCCTCGAAGCCGTACGTGGGTCGCAGGCGATCGACCTTCGACTCGAACGCCGGAAGGGCCGGACGCGGCGGCGGGGCGGCCTCCTGATCGATCAACGCGTGCTCCCTCCTCGCGCCTGCCGGTGGCGCCGAGTCTACCAGCGAGACCCCGGGATCAGGCCTGGGCCGGTTCACGCGACGTCGGGTGCGGGGTCGGTCCCGGGGCCGGTCCCGGGGCCGGGTTCGGCAGGCGGTAGACCGCCGCCTTCTCCGGGTTTGCGACGAGCCACTCGATCTGCTCGATCGCTTGGTGATAGGCCGGCCAGACGACGAGCTCGTGGGCAGCCGCCGGTGTTAGCCAGCGGTAATCGTCGTGCTCGTGCGACAGCGTGATCGTCCTCGCCGGGTCTACTCGAGCCGCGAACACGGCCTCGCTCATCAGCCCATCGACGGCCGACTCGTGGAACCAGTTGACGATGTCGGTCTCGAAGCAGGCCTCGATCCCGTCTGGGCCGAGGCCCGTCTCCTCGGCAACCTCGCGAAGCGCCCCCGCGACGATGGTCTCGCCCGGCTCCAGACGGCCGGTCACGCACTGCCACAGGCCGGGGTACAACCGACCCGGCGCGCGATGGATTAGCAGGATCTCGGGCCCGCCGGCAGCGGGCACGCGGAAGATCCAGCAGGCCACGAGATCGGGGCGCGTGGGGCTCACCCGGGTGTAGGTCCGGCGGCGGTGGCCGCTCCGAAGGCGTCCTCGATTCCATGGAGCTGCTCGAGGTGCATGAGGTCGTGGACTCCGGCGAAGAGCAGCCACTCACCGCAGCGGAGCTTGCCCACGAGCGGATGCTCCAGCGGGCAAGGATCCGTCTCGTGGCCTTCGATCGTGCGCGCCGCCCGCTGGATGACCCGCTGGCTGACGGCGATCCGCCGGCGCAGGTCGTCCCGCGACGCACCCGGCGATCCCGGCACGCCGGGCACGACCGTAGGGGCCTCTGCCGGCCACCGGCTCGAGGCCGCGAGGGCACCTGCCGTCGCCAGGCCACCGCGCGCATGGGCGTCGTGGCCGATCGCCTCGGCCACGGTCCACTCGCCTTCGCCGCCGGGAGCGCCGAACGCCGCCTCGGGGAGCCTGGCGACGATCGCGTCGAGGGCTTCGGCCAGCGCGGCGAGCTGCGGCACCACGCCCGGCGCGCTGCCGACCGCCATCCGGCGCCGGATCTCGCGCCGCACCGTGATGAACTTGCCCGCCTCGATGTTCCGGAACGCCGCGACGAGATCGGGTGCAGTCGCCTCGAGGTCGTCGAGCCAGGCGGTCATCGGCAACCGGTCTCCATGGTTGCGCGAGCCGCCTAGAGCCGTTCGAAGCGGTCGACCGGAACCACGAAGACCGTCGCGCCGCCCACCTCGACCTCGAGCGGGTAGGGCATGAAGAACTCGCCCGGCTCCATGATCGGTGGCATCGGGTTGACGACCTGCGTGCGCGAGGTGCAGTGCTCCGCGATGATCGACATCACGTCGTCGACCCGGTCGTCCTCGACCCCGAGCACGACCGTGGCGTTCGACTGCTTGAGGAATCCGCCCGACGACTGCAGTCGGGTCGCCCGGAACTCCTTCTCGAGCAGCCCGTCCACGAGCGCGCCCGCGTCCTCGTTGTGGATGATCGCGATCACCAGCTTCACGGCCGCGAGTATAGGCCGGGCATGGATGCCTCCACGCTCGATCGGGCGTTCGATTGACGGGTGTCTCCGCCGGTGTACGATCGGCCCGCCTTGACGCCTGATCCCCTCCTCCTCGCCGCCATCCGGGCCGTGGCCCGCAGTGGCGATCCCGACGCAACGCTCGACGAGCTGCTCGAGATTGCGCTGCGCGCGACGCCGGCCGATCGCGCGGCGGCGTTCCTGTGGGATTCGGAGCGTGGCGGGCTCGCCCTGGCCGGCTCGCGAGGCTATCCGCCGGACGACCTGCCGGCTCTCGAGTCGGCGGTCTCGGCGCCCGACCACGCGATCCAACTCGCCGCGCAGGAGCGCATCCAGACGAGCAGTCAGGGGGGCTCGGCAGGCCGCGTGCTCGCGGCGTGGCCGATCGTCGTCGGGCAGGACGGGATCGAGGAGCCCGTCGGCGCGTTGGCGCTCGAGGGCGAAGCCGCGCCGAACGCCGATGTCGCCGAGCGGATCGCCGCGCTGGCAGACCTCGTCGCCGTCGTCGTCGATCGAGCCCGGCTGGCCGAGAACGCCGCCGAGCGCATCGACTGGGCCGAGCGTGTCGCGAACTCCGACCTGCTCACCGGGCTCGCGAACGCGCACACTCTGTCGCGGGTCCTGGAGCTGGAGATCGTGCGCGCGGCCCGGCAGCGCTCCGAGCTGTCGCTCGCCATCTTCGACGTCGATGACCTTACGGGCTTCAACGAGGCCAACGGCCGCGCGGCGGGCGATCACGTGCTGCGCGAGGTCGCAGCTACGCTCGCGCAGTCCATCCGGCTCGTGGACACCGTCGCGCGCTGGGGTGGCGACGAGTTCATGCTCGTCGCGCCGGGCGCGGCCGGGACCACGGTGGTGCAGCGAATCATCGATGCCGTGGCGGCGCTGCCGATGCCGGGCGACCAACGAGTCACGATCTCGGCCGGGCTCGCTCACTTCCCCGCCGACGGCACCATGAGCGACCAGCTCGTCTACGCGGCGAAGGCAGCGCTGCGGGCGGCGCAGGCATCCGGCCCGGGCACGTTCGCGGAGGCGACTGCCGACGGCGGCGATGGCTCCGGCGCGGGGATCGGCACGGGAGCGGCCGGCGCCTGAAGCCCGGCGCCCCTCGCCGGGGGCCACTCGGGTCGTCGCGGAGCCGCGGAGTCCGCCAGATGTCGCCCACCACGGCACGAGGCGGGTTCGGGGCGTCGGCAGCCTGCCAAAGCGCTCAGTTGAGCGACGTCTGGCGACCTTGAGCGGCCGCCCCGGTGTGAGCCGAGCGTGAGCCGCTACCCTGCCGACCGGTCAGTCCGGCTCCAACCTCGCCTCGTGCTGCCCACAGCGACGTCTGGCAGGATCCGTGCGGGTCGACAACGGCCCAGGCATCAGACGACGGCCAGCACCGCGGCGATCACGTCGGGGGTCACGGCGTCGATGTGCCGCGCCGAGTCGATGACCCGGAACCGCGCCGGCTCCTCGCCCGCGAGCTCCAGGAAGCCGGCTCGGACTCGCTCGTGGAATTCGAGGTCGAAAGCGGACTCGAAGCGGTTGCGTGCCGCGCCGGTCTTGCGGCCGAGCCCGATCTCGGGCGGGACGTCGAGGAGGATCGTCAGGTCCGGCGTGAGGCCGCCCGTCGCGACCGCCGCGATGGCCCGCAGCTCCGCAATCGGGAGGCCCGCGCCGTAGCCCTGGTAGGCGAGCGTCGAATCGGCGAAGCGGGCGCAAAGCACGACTTCGCCGCGGTCCAGGGCCGGCCGGATGACCTCGGCTACTAGCTGGGCGCGCGCGGCGTTGAAGAGCAGCGCGTCGGCGCGTGGGTCGACCCTCGTCGTCGCGGCGTCCGAGACATGCTCCAGGAGGATCGCCCGAAGCCGTTCGCCAAGGCGCGTCCCGCCCGGCTCCCGCGTTGACAGGACGACCCGCCCGCGACGTTCCAGCTCGGCGACGACGCGCTTCGCCAGCACCGTCTTGCCGGCGCCCTCGGGTCCCTCGAGCGTGATGAACCGTCCGTGCACCGCCGGAGTGTATTGCGCTACGCTCCCGCCCCCGACATGCGAGACCTGACCGACCGCGCCCTCGACACCGCGGCCCAGCTGGGCGCCACCTACGCCGACGTGCGCGTGATCCGCCGTCGTGACGAGTCCATCTCGGTCAAGAGCGGCCGCGTCGAGGGCGTCGCCATGGGCGAGACGGACGGCTTCGGCGTCCGCGTCGTCGTCGATGGCGCATGGGGGTTCGCCGCGTCGGACGCCCTCGAGCTGGCCGAGGCCGATCGCATCGGTGCGCTTGCCGTCCGCATCGCCAAGGCCTCGTCGACCGCCCTCCGCCGCCGGGTGGAGCTGGACGAGCGGGCGCCGGCGACGGGCACCTTCGAGACGCCGGTCGAGGAGGACCCGTTCAAGATCCCGCTCGAGCGAAAGATCAACGACCTGGTCGCGGCGGATCGGGCGGCGGGCGCCGTCAAGGGCGTGACCTTCACCGAGTCGATGTACTCGGGCCATCGCGAGTGGAAGACGTTCGCCGCGACGGACGGCAGCTTCACCGAGCAGGTGATCACCCAGGTCGGGACGGCCGTCGAGGCCAATGCGATCGAGGGCGACGAGCACCAGCGGCGGAGCTACCCCGACGCGGGCGGCGGCTTCCAGGCGGGTGGCTACGAGTACGTCCGCGGCGTGGACCTGCTCGGCAACGCCGAGTCCGTCGGCGAGGAGGCCGTCGCCCTGCTGTCCGCGCCGCAGTGCCCGCCCGGCGTCCGGACGGTTGTCCTAGACCCCTCGATGCTGTACCTCCAGATCCACGAGAGCTGCGGCCATCCGACGGAGCTGGATCGCGTGTTCGGCACCGAGGCGTCATACGCGGGCACGAGCTTCCTGACCCCTGACAAGCTCGACGACGGCTTCCAATACGGCTCCGAGCTGGTGACCATCGTCGCCGACGCCACCGCCCCCGGCGGGCTTGGCACCTTCGGCTGGGACGACGAGGGCGTCGCCGCGCAGGCCGTGCCCCTGGTCCAGAACGGGCGGTTCGTCGACTACCTCAGCTCCCGCGAGACGGCGCCGCGGATCGGGCGAGCCAGCGGCGGGGCAATGCGGGCCGACGGCTGGAACCGCATCCCGCTCATCCGGATGACCAACGTCAACATGCTGCCGGTGCCAGGGATGAGCCTCGACGAGATCGTCGCCGACACCGACGACGGCCTGTACCTCGCCAACAACCGGAGCTGGTCCATCGACGACCGGCGCCTGAACTTCCAGTTCGCGACCGAGGTCGCCTACGAGATCAAGGGCGGCAGGAAGGGCCGGCTGTTCAAGAACTGCACCTACACCGGCATCACCTACGAGTTCTGGCGCTCGTGCGACGCCGTCGGCGACGAACGGAGCTTCGTGATGCTGGGCACTCCGAACTGCGGCAAGGGCGAGCCGTCGCAGACGGCGCGGGTCGGCCATGCCGTGCCGGGCGCTCGCTTCCGCAACGTCCAGGTGGGGGTGGGCAAGTGGTGAGCGAGGGCGCGGCGTCCGCGGGCCCGGGTCGACGTGTTCGGGCGGACGATCCGGAGTCCGCGCTGGCCCTTGCCGAGGACGTGCTGGCGCGCGCCCTGCGCGTCGGCGCCACCGAGGCGGAGGTCCTCGTCTCTGCCGGCGACAGCGCGCTGACCCGGTTCGCGAACAGCGAGATCCACCAGAACGTCACCGAGAGCAGCCTCACGGTGAGCCTGCGGCACGTGGTCGGGCGCCGGATCGCCGTGATCTCGACCGGCAAGGTGGATCCCGACGGGCTGCGCACCCTCGTTCACCGCGCGGCCGCGATCGCCCGGAGCTGCGAGGAGCTCGATGACTGGGCAGGCCTGGCCTCCCCGACCGTCGAGGGCGGGGCCGCGATCGGTGGGGCGGCTTCCGCCTGGGCGGCCGGCACGGCCGAAGCGACGCCCGAGTTCCGCGCCGAGGGCGTCCGGGCGGTCATCGCCGCGGCCGACACATTGGGCGTCACCGCGTATGGCTCGTTCTCGACGGAATCGGAGGCCATCGCCGTCGCGAACTCGGCGGGCGTCCGCGCCGCGGAGAGCCGCACCTCATCCCAACTCCTGACGGTCCACATGTCGCCCGACGGCGGCACCGGCTACGCGGAGAGCGTGAGCATGGACGCAACCACGATCGATGCCGCGGCGATCGGGCGAGAGGCGGCCGCGAAGGCCCGCGCCAGCGACAACCCCGTGACCGTGCCCGCGGGCGACTACCCCGTCGTCCTCGAGGAGTACGCGGTGGTCGACATCACGGACATGCTCGGCTACCTCGGCTTCTCCGCGCTCGCGGTCCAGGAGGAGCGCTCGTTCGTGGAGCCGGGCCGGCGGATCGGGTCCGACCTGGTGACGATCGTCGACGACGGGTTCGACGCGAACGGGCTGCCGGCGACGTTCGACTACGAGGGCGTCGCCAAGCAGCGGGTGCCGCTCGTGGAGGCCGGGGTCTGCGGCGGCGTGGTCTACGACTCCCAGACCGCGGCGCGGGCCGGCCGCAGCTCCACCGGGCACGGCCTGCCCGCACCGAACCCGTACGGGCCGTTTCCGCTCAACGCGGTGATGTCCGCGGGCACTACATCGCGCGACGAGCTCATCGGCGGCCTGGACCGCGGCCTGCTGGTAACGCGCTTCCACTACACGAACGTCGTCCACCCCAAGCTGGCGATGATCACGGGCATGACCCGCGACGGCACGTTCCTGGTCGAGGGCGGGAAGATCGTGGGGCCGGTCCGCAACCTGCGCTTCACCCAGTCCTACCTCGACGCCCTCGCCGGTGTCAGCGCGGTGAGCAGCTCACGCAAGGCGATCAAGGGCTTCCTCGGCGCGGCCGTCGTGCCTGCGCTGCGCATCGACGCCTGGACCTTCACGGGCGTCACCGAGCACTGACCTCGGCAAAGCCGCCCGTCGACCGCTCTGGCCCTCAAGAACGTCCCGGAGCGTCGCGCGACGACGGTTTTCGTAACGATGTCCGATCGCCGATCCCGGAGGATGACACCGATGACAGTTCTGGTGCGTCCAATCCGCCGCCTCCTGGGCCGATCCGAGCCCGACCCGTACGCGGTGATTGGCGCACCCGAGCTGCTGCCCGCGCCCGTCGCGGACCAGCCCGGGGTCGCCATGGATGTCCAGGCCGTGCCCGGGGCGCCGCTGCGGATGTCGACCGGCGTTATGGTCATATACGCAGATTCGGAGTCTTTCACGTTCATGACGCCCAAGGGTCACGGTCTGTCAGCATGGATCACGTTCTCCGCCGTCCGCGACGGCGACTCGACGGTCGCCCAGGTCCAGGCGCTCGAGCGCACGGCCGACCCGTTCATCGAGCTGACGTACATGCTTGGCGCCAACCGGATGAACGATCGCTTCTGGGAGCGGACGCTCGAGAACCTGGCACGTTCGGTGGGGGTCGTAGAACCGGACGTCCAGACGCAGAAGGTCTGCGTAGACCGGCGACGCCAGTGGCGGTACGTACGCAACCTCCGCTTCAGCGCTGCGTTCCTGATGCCCGTGGGCATGATCACGGCTCCCGTCCGCTGGCTGCGGCACCGCTCTGCCCGACCCGTCGGAGAAAAGGGCTGAGCTCCGTCGGCAACCCACGATGACGGCGTCGCAGGTCGACGTCGTCGTCGTTGGGGCCGGCCCCAACGGCCTCGCCGCCGCCATCGAGCTCGGCCGCGTCGGCCTGGCCGTCCGAATCCTCGAGGCGGGCGAGACCGCCGGCGGCGGGACTCGCTCCGCCGAGCTGACCCTCCCCGGCTTCGTCCACGACGTGTGCTCGACGGCGCACCCGCTGGGGATCGCCTCGCCATTCTTCCGCTCCCTAGACCTCGGCCGCCGTGGACTGTCCTGGGTCCATCCCGAAGCGCCCGTCGCCCACATGCTCGCCCCGGATCGGGCCGTGCTCCTGGAGCGGTCCGTCGAGGAGACCGCGGCTGGCCTGGGCCGTGACGGCGGTGCCTGGCGCCGCTTGTTCGGGCCTCTCGTCCGCGATGTCGACCGCCTCCTCCCGTCTCTCCTCGGCCCGGTGGTCCGGCCGCCGCGCCACCCAATCGCGCTCGCCCGCTTCGGACTGCCGGCGCTCCTCCCGGCGACCGGGCTCGCCCGGATCAGCTTCCGGGAACCGGCGGCGAGGGCACTCTTCGCCGGGCTGGCCGCGCACTCCATGGTTGCCCTGGGCAGGCCGCTCACCGGCTCGTTCGGCCTGGTCCTTGGAATGCTCGCCCACGCGGTCGGGTGGCCCTTTGCGAAGGGCGGGAGCGGGCGGATCGCCGACGCCCTCATCGCCGAGGCGGGTGATCTTGGCGTCGAGGTCGTCACGGGGTCCCGCGTCGCCTCGCTGGCCGACCTGCCGGGAGCGAAGGCGACGGTGTTCGACCTCACGCCCCGCCAGGTCGTCGCGATTGCCGGCGCCCGGCTGCCCGCCCGCTACCGAAGGTCATTGACGGGGTTTCGGTACGGCCCCGGGATCTTCAAGATCGACTGGGCCCTCGACGGACCCATCCCGTGGGGCGATCCCGCGGCCGCGCGGGCAGGGACGGTCCACCTCGGCGGGACGATGGCGGAGATTGCCGCCTGGGAAGCCGGGGTCGCCGCCGGGCGGATGGGGACCCGCCCGTTCGTGCTGGTCGTCCAGGCGAGCCGCTTCGATCCGTCGCGGGCACCCGCTGGCAAGCACACCGCGTGGGCCTACTGCCATGTCCCCAACGGATCCACCGCCGACATGACCGGCGCCATCGAGGCCCAGGTGGAGCGTTTCGCGCCTGGCTTTCGCGACCTCGTCCTGGCGCGGGCCACGATGAATTCGGCCGAGCTAGAGGCCTACGACGCCAACTACGTTGGCGGTGACATCAACGGCGGGATCCAGGACTGGCGCCAGCTGATCTTCCGACCAGGCATCCGCTGGGACCCCTACAGCATGCCGGCCGACGGCTTCTACCTGTGCTCGTCGTCGACGCCACCCGGTGGCGGGGTCCACGGAATGTGCGGTTCGCTGGCAGCACGCTCCGTTCTTCGGCGGATCGGCGCTCGACGAGTCCGCAGCTAGCTCGAGGCTGGTCGGGCTCGAGCGACCGGCAACACCGCGCGTCTCCAGGCTGCCGAACGGCGCTGGATCAGCGCCAGGGGCTCTTCGCGGGATCCGGGTACAGGCGGACGCGACGGTACGGCTCGCGGCCACGGGAGCGAGATACGAGATTGGCCCGCTCCGCCATCTGGTGCTGCAGCCGTCGGATGTAGGCGCTCTGCGGTGAGAGCTCGACGGCCTCGGCGCGGTTGATAACCAGGCCGATCGCCTCCTCGGTCTCGCGCAGGGCCGCGTCGCGCGGGTCGATCTCCAGCGCGAAGATCGAGGTGAGCGACGACTGCATCTGCGGGATCGTGTTGGTCTTGAGCACGTAGATCGGCATCGCCCGCTCTTCCGCCTCGCGGACCATGGGCGTCTTCTGCTTGTACTCGCTGCGGATGGTCATGACCACGTCCGCCTCGTCGACGTCACGAGCCACGATCACGGGCAGCTGGAGTTCGCGGATTGCCTGCTCCAGCCGCTTGCGGCTGATGCCCTGCGGCAGGACGCGCAGGGTCGGCAGGCCGTCCGGCTCCGAGAGCCGGAGCGCGGGCCCTTCGGCATCGGCCTCGGCCCCGATCGCCCGGTCCATCAGCGCCTCGTCGTCGGCGACGAGGTCGTCGTCCAGGCCGGCGACCAGGTCGGCGACGTTGACCGGTCCGGTCCCCTCCTCTGCCTTCAGCGTGTCGATGGCCTTCGTGGCGGACTCACGCCACTCGCGTTGGCGCGACAGCTCGCGGGCCTCGCGCGCCCGCGGCTCGGGCACCGGCGTGGTTCCGCGCTCCAGCGGCCCGCGATCTGCGATCTCCCCGGCAACGAACGGAGCCTCGGCGCGCGGCCCTGCCGCGCCCGCGGGCGTCATGGCTGCGAGCGACCCGGACGGCGAGCGGCCGGGCCGCCACGAACCGGATGTACCGGGACGAAACCCGGGCCGCGTACCCCGATCGTTGCCGGCCAGAAAGGGGTTCGAGGACGCGCCGCGACGGAAGTTGGATTCGCCGCCCCAGGCGGGCTCGGTGCGCCACGAGCTGCCCGAGCCGGCGAGCCCGGAGAAGCGGTCCGGCGCGAACTGCTCCCGCGGGGACGGGCGCGGGCGCGACTGCGATCGGTGGACGCCCTCGTCGTCGCGCCAGCGCAGCTCGGGCGAGTGCGCGTCACCGCGCAGGAGCGCGTCCACCGTGTCCGCCACGTCGGCGTGAACCAGCACCCGCTCGCGGTCCTGGATCTCGATCACGACATCGAAGGTCGGCGGCGCCTTGCGCTCCAGGACGCTCTTCTGGGTCCTGCGGCGGCGCGCCTCCTCGTCGCCCAGGGTGACGCTCTGGATACCGCCGATCAGGTCGGAGAGCGTCGGGTTGAGCATCAGGTTGTCGAGGGTGTTGCCGTGCGCCGTCCCTATCAACTGGACGCCTCGCTCGGCGATCGTCCGCGCGGCCTGCGCCTCCAGCTCGGTCCCGATCTCGTCGATGACGATGACCTGGGGCATGTGGTTCTCGACGGCCTCGATCATCACCTCGTGCTGGAGCGAGGGCGTGCGGACCTGCATCCGGCGCGCCTTGCCGATCGCCGGGTGGGGGATGTCGCCATCGCCGGCGATCTCGTTGGAGGTGTCGACCACCACGACGCGCTTGTCGAGGTCGTCCGCCAGGACGCGCGCTGCTTCGCGCAGCATGGTCGTCTTGCCGATGCCGGGCCGACCCATGATCAACAGCGACTTCCCGGTCTCGACGAAGTCCGCGATGATCTCGATCGTCCCGAAGACGGCCCGCCCGACCCGGCACGTCAGCCCGACCACCTTGCCGTTCCGGTTCCGGATCGCGCTGATGCGGTGCAGCGTGCGCTCGATGCCGGCACGGTTGTCGTCGCCGAACGTGCCGATGTGGTCGACGACATGGCCGATATCCGCCTCGGTGATCTCGCGCTCCAGGAGCGCGACCTCCGAGTCCGGGTAGCGCGCCTCCGGGCGCCGGCCCAGGTCCATCACGACCTCGATCAGCTCCTCGCGATCCGCCAGGAGGTTGATTGCCGCCACGATCTCGGGGGGCAGTGCGGCGAGGAGCACGTCGAGGTCGTCCGTCGCCGCATGCGGTTCGGTGCCGGCGCGCGGTCCCGTCGGCGCACGGCCTTCCGTGGCCTTGCGGCGCTTGGTGGGCTCGGGTCGCTCGACGGGCTCAGGAGCCACGGGTGACCTCCAGGTGACGCACGGATGCCGGCACCAGGCCCGGTTCGGCGACCCGAACGAGGGTCTCCTTCATGAGCAGAGTGACGGTTGCGATCTCGCCGAACCCCGACTCCTCGAGTCGTCGGTCGGCCGGTGATTCGTAGGTTCGCACGGGCGCGAGCACTCCGTGATTCGGTCGAATGCCGTTCCGCGCCGCGTGCGCGGCAATCGCCCCGAGTCCGTACTCGATGAGCGGCTTGAGATCCACCTCGGGGCGGCCGAGAGGTCGGATGTAGTGGGGTTGGTCCTCCCGCGCGACGCCGGTCTGGATGAACGCGTCGATGCGCACACCATCCTCGGCCTCCTGGACGAAGCCATCGAGGTCGGCGAAGCGCAGGATCGGGGCGAGCGAGCTCCGCGGCACGCGCCAGTTCGAGCCCTGGCGCTCCCAGTCCGGGATCCGGAAGGCCTCGAGGCGCTGGACCGGCGCCGGGGTGACCGTCGCGTACAGCTGCATCAGGGCCACGGCGTCGATCGGGCGCGCCTGGCGGATCCGTGCCTTCGCCGCCCGGTCCTCGGACCACGGTCGCGGGAGCGGCTGGTCCGGCGGCCGGTACAGGACGCGCTCCTCGCCGTACCGGACGAACCCGGCCTGCATGAACAGCTCCACGTTGTCGTCCGCGTCGGCGCACGCGACGTGGAAGCGCACGGCACCACGCTTCTGGCCCTCGCGGAGGATCTGCTGGACGAGCCGGTACCGGATCTCGCCCGGTCGCGACCCGCCGATCGCATCCAGCTCCACGATCGTCCAGTCGTCACGCCAGTTCTCGCGCTCCACGCGGACCAGCCCTGAGACGTGCCGGTCGGACTCGTACACGAACAGCAGGTCATGCGGCCGGAAGGCGACGAGAGGCAGCCGGAACAGGCTGAACACGCCGATCGGCGGCCCGTTCACGGGCAGGCCCAGCGTTCGTGAGCCTGAGTCCTCCGACTGAGCGATGCGCGACAGCTCACCGAGCGCGGCCAGGTCCGTGAGGCGGGCGGCGCGGACCTTTCCCGAGGGCTTGCCCGGCCGGCTGTCGGTCACGCCGCTCATCGCGGCAACCCGGCGCGACGGGTCGGGTGGCGCCGGCGGCCGGATCCTTCGCCCGGATCATCGTGCTCGGCGGCCATCGTCGCGACCAGTCGATGGAAGCGCGTCTCGCCGGCGAGCTCCGGGTGGAACGCGGTAGCGATGACGTTCTTCTCGCGCACGGCGACGATCCGGCCATCCTCCAGTCGTGCCAGCACGTCCACGTCGGGCCCGACCCGCTCGACGATCGGCGCCCGGATGAACACCGCATGGATGGGCTTTTCGCCGACGAGCGGGACGGCAATCTCGCGCTCGAACGAGTCCAGTTGCCGCCCGAAGGCGTTTCGACGCACGGTGATGTCGAGCAGCGGCAGGACCGGCTCGTCGCCGTCGGCGATCTCCTTCGCCAGCACGATCAGCCCGGCGCAGGTGCCGAACAGCGGCGCGCCGGTCGCCGCGAACTCCAGGAGAGGCTCGCGCAGCGCCCAGCGGTCGATGAGGTGGCGCATCGTCGTCGACTCGCCGCCGGGCAGGCACAGGCCACTCAGGTCGTCGAGATGGGCCGGCAGGCGCACCTCGACCGGCTCGACGCCGATCGCGTCGAGCATGCGGACGTGCTCCGCGAAATCACCCTGGAGCGCGAGTACCCCGATCTTCATGCCACGGGCCTCGCGTCGAGGCCGTGGGTCACCAGCCTCGAACCGCGAGCCGCTCCGCCTCGGGGATCGCTTCC
>DATKBR010000004.1:0-65528 GCA_035513775.1 Candidatus Limnocylindria bacterium | reverse complement strand
TCGTCCCCATGTACTTCCTGATCGGTATCTGGGGTGGTCCGCGCCGTATCTATGCTGCCATCAAGTTCTTCCTGTACACCATGGCCGGCTCGATCCTGATGCTGCTGGCAATCCTGTGGCTTGGGATCGAAGGCGGAACGTTCTCCGTGCCTGAACTGATTGCCGCAGGCGGGATCCCGGCGAACATCCAGTTCTGGCTGTTCCTGGCTTTCACCGCCGCCTTTGCAATCAAGGTCCCGATGTGGCCGCTGCATTCGTGGCTGCCCGACGCCCACGTCGAGGCGCCGACGGCCGGCTCGGTGATCCTCGCGGCGATCATGCTGAAGCTCGGCGCGTACGGCTTCATCCGCTTCAACCTGTCGCTGTACCCCGACGCGTCGCACACCTACGCGCCGCTGATCATCGTGCTCAGCCTGATCGCGATCATCTACGGCGCGATCGTGGCCACCGTCCAGCCGGACCTCAAGAAGCTGGTCGCGTACTCGTCGGTAAGCCACATGGGCTTCGTGACCCTCGGCATCTTCGTGTTCCAGGAGCAGGCGCTGGACGGCGCGATCCTCCAGATGATCAACCACGGCCTGATCACCGGCGCACTGTTCCTCCTGGTCGGCGTGATCTACGAGCGGACCCACGACCGGACCATCGCCAAGATGGGGGGATTGGCGGCGCTCACCCCCGTCTTCGCCGCGACGTTCGGGTTCTTCGTCTTCGCCTCGGCCGGCCTGCCCGGCCTGTCCGGCTTCGTCGGCGAGTTCCTGGCCCTCGTCGGCACCTTCGCGGTGAGCCCATGGGCCGCGGTGGTCGCGGCCTTCGTGATGATTTTCGGCGCGGTGTACCTGCTGTGGATGTTCCAGCGGGTGGTGCTCGGCGAGCCGTCGCCGTTCCTGCTGGGACTGAAGCACCACCTCACCGACATGACGGCAACCGAGGTCCTGACGCTCGCGCCCCTCGCCGCGCTGGTGCTGGTCTTCGGGCTCTTCCCGGGAATCCTGCTGGACCTGATCGGGGGCTCGGTGGACGCGACCCTGACCGCCGCGAGCGCCGGCTCGGCCATCCCGATCGACCCGCTGTTCGTCGTCGCCGGGCTCGGGGTGGTGGTCGCGGTGATCGCGGCGCGCCTGCTTGCCCTCCGTCCCGGCCGCGCTGTTGATGACGCCGACGACGCCGCCCGGGGCGTCGAGAAGGCCGAAGGCGCCGCCTGATGGAGCTCAACGACCTCCTCGCGCTCGGCCCGATCGTCGCGGCCGTCGTCGTCACGCTGGCCGTGCTGGTCGTCGACCTCGTCGCGCCGGGCCGGCGCGGCCCGGTCCTGGCCGTCAGTCTGGGCGGCCTCGCCATCGTCGCCGCGCTCACGCTCACCACCGGGTCCGCGGTTGCCGGCGGCGACGGCACGCTGCGGGTGATGGCGTTCGGTGGCGCCTACGTCGTCGACGGGCTCACCACCTTCCTGGACCTGCTGTTCGTCGGCATCGTCGCGTTCACGATCGTGTTCGCGCCGGACTACCTCGAGACCCGCGGGCTGCCGCTCGCGGAGTTCGTGATGGTGCTGCTGTTCGCGATGACCGGCGCGATGCTCATCGCCGGCTCGGCAGACCTGCTGGTCCTGTTCGTCGCCCTCGAGCTCATGGTGCTGCCGGGCTACATGCTCGCCGGCTACCACAAGACGGACGCGTACTCGACCGAGGGCGCGATCAAGTACTTCCTCCTGGGCTCGTTCAGCTCGGCGATCTTCCTGTTCGGGCTTGCGTTCGCCTGGGGCGCCACGGGCACGACGAGCATCGCCGGCGTCCGCGACGCCCTCGCGGCCGCGGTGGCCGGCGGTGGGACCATCTCGCCGGCGCTCGTGCTGGGCCTCGGGTTCCTGACCACCGGCGTGGCCTTCAAGATCGCCGCCGTGCCGTTCCACTACTGGACGCCCGATGCGTACCAGGGCTCGCCCACGCCGGTGACCGGGTACCTGTCGGTCGGCCCGAAGATCGGCGCGTTCGCCCTGATCCTGCGCCTGTTCGTCGAGGCGCTCGGGCCGCTGCGGGTCGACTGGCTCCAGGTCGTGATCATCCTGGCCGTGCTGACGATGACGCTCGGCAACCTGGTCGCGCTGACGCAGAACAACGTCAAGCGGATGCTCGCCTACTCGTCGATCGCGCACACCGGCTACATGCTGGTCGGCCTCGCCGCGTTCGCCGCCGGTCGCATCGAGGGCCTCGAGGGTCTCCTCTACTACGGGGCCGCGTACTCGGTGATGAACCTCGGGGCGTTCGCTGTGGTGGCGGCGATCCAGCGCCGCGCCGGCGTCACCTCCGGGCTGGACACCTTCGCCGGGCTTGGCCGGCGCGAGCCGTGGCTGGCGATCCTGATGACGCTGTTCCTGCTGTCGCTCACCGGCATTCCGCCGACCGCGGGCTTCTTCGCCAAGGCGTATGTGATCCTGGCCGCCGTGCAGGCGAGCGAGGCCGGCTGGGCGGCGCTCGGCGTGCTGGCCGTGATCGCGGTCCTGAACGCGGCGGCGGCGGCGTTCTACTACCTTCGCGTCGTCGTTTACATGTTCATGCGCGAGCCGCGCTCCGAGGACGCGCCCCTGGCCCACGGCCGGCTCATGTGGGGCGGGCTCGTGGTCGCCAGCGCGCTGACGATCGTTCTCGGCCTGATCCCCGGGCCGTTCCTCGACATCGTCGGCCAGGCCGCGCGCGCCATCGGCGGGTAGGCCAGACGCGCCGTTTCCACGCTCGCCCGAAGCACGGGTGGGTCCGTCGACCAGCCGCAACGGGCTCTGCTGGTAGTGTCTCCGACATGCAATCGATCGGCCGCCGGGTCGGCCTCCGCCTCGTGCCCGCGCTGCTCACAGCGACCGGCGTCGCGTTGCTGGCCGGCGGGCTCATGTCGTACACGAGCGCGGTCGTCGCGCCGCCTAGCCCGCGGCCCCTGGCGTCGTACGAGCCACTGCCGACGTTCGGCGGCGAGATCATCCTGCCGGGTGGCACCGACGTCGTCAGCCCCAGCTTCCCGCCGGGCCGCGTCGCGACCCGGATCGTGGTCCGGCGGCTGAACATCGACCTGCCGGTGATGCTCCAGACGGACAACTACGGCATCTACCCGCTGTGCGATGTCGCGCTCTACCAGCCGCTGCTGGGGCAGCCGGGGCAGGGCCGGGCGACCTACATCTACGCCCACGCACGCGACGGCATGTTCCGGCCGCTGCTGCTCGCCTCGGAGCAGAACAACGGCCGACGGATGATCGGGATGACGGTCGAGGTGTACACCAGCGACGACTGGCTGTTCCTGTACACGATCTCCGAGGTCCGCCGCCACACGCGGGATTTGAACGATGCCATCAACGCCACCACGGAGCGCCTCTGGATGCAGACCTCCGAGGGGCCCAACGGCACCGTGCCCAAGCTCCAGGTCGTCGCCGACTTCCTGTCCGCCGAGAGGACAACGCCGAAGGCGGCGCACCCCGAGGCGCATCCGCGAATCTGTACGTAGGCGGCGCGCGCGGCGGCTAGAGCGGCCGGCGCGGCTCGCGGCCCAGGGTCAGCGAGGGCAGCGCCGCGGCCGCCATGACCGCGGCGGCCACCAGGAACACCCCGACCAGGATCCGGGCCGCCTCGCCGCTCGCCCACGTCTCGAGCGCCTGGACGACGAGCCCGTCGTTGAATGCGCGATCCCGCAGCGACGCGGGAATGAACGCCTTGTACGCGTCGGGCGTGGCGCGGATGGCGGCCCACAGCCGGTCGATGATCGTGGACCCGAACGCCGTGAGCGCCGCGAGTCCGATGGCCATACCCAGCATTCGCGCGACCGTCACCGCCGCAGAGGCGATGCCGTAGGCGCGATCGCCCAGCGCCGCGACGGCGGCGGCCGAGCGCGGCGTCACCGTCAGCCCGAAGCCGGCGCCGAACAGGGCGAGCCAGAGCGCGACCTCGGCGAGCGGCGTCGCGGGCGTCCAGCCGGCCATGCGCACGAGCGCCGCGGTGGCAGCCGCGAGCCCGATCAGCGTCGTCACTCGGAGCCCGACGGCGCGCAGCACGAGGCCGGAGACGAGCGCCCCAGCGGCGGTCGCGGCGGCGAGAGCGCCCAGCGCCACCCGCTGCTGGTCCGGGCCGCCGTACAGGACGCGGTCGACGAAGACGGCGCCGCCGATGATCGCCGTCGCGAACCCATACCCGGTCAGGAGCGAGACCAGCGTCGCTGCGGTAAACGAGCGGGCGCGGAACCAGGCGGTGTCGATGAACGGCTCGGCGCGGCGGCGGCCGATCATCACGGCGGCAGCCAGCCCGGCCACCCCGGCCGCGCCGAGCGCCGCGGCGAGGAGGGTCGGGTCGGTGGCGAGACCCTCGATGGGCTCGCTGCCGGCGAGGGTCATGCCGAGCAGCAGCGCGCCGAGCCCGATGGATGCCGCGGCGGCGCCGCCGAGGTCGAGCCGGTGCTCGCGGAGGGGCGTCGTCCAGCCCGTGGTCGCCGCCCAGCCCAGCGCGAGGAGCGCGAGTCCGATCGGGATGTTGACGTAGAACACGTACCGCCAGGACCCGTCCAGCGAGTCACGCAGCCCGCCGTCGATGCCCAACGAGTCCAGCAGGGCCAACGGGTGGATCGCCTGCATGATCCAGGCGCCCGCGAACGGGCCTGCGGCCATGCCCAGGAAGGTCAGCGCGCCGATCGCACCGAGGGCGCGCGGGCGCGCCGGGCCGTCGTACAGGTGGGACGCGGCGGCCGTCGCGACCGGCACCAGGGCGCCGCCACCCGCTGCCTGCAGCAGGCGCGCGGCGATGAGCCCGCCGAGCCCGCTCGCGGCGCCGGCGAGGACCGAGCCCGCCGTGAACACCACCAGCGCCCCGAGGAACACTCGCCGCACGCCGAAGCGATCGGCGAGCTGGCCCGCGAGGGGCATCACCACGATCGACACGAGCAGGTACCCGTTGATGATCCAGGACGCCGCGCGAAGCTCGGTCCAGTCGGCGAGGTCGACCAGGATCGCCGGCAGGGCGACCGCGGTGATCATCAGCTCGAGGCCGGACAGGAACGCGCCGGTCCCGACCACGGCGAGCAGCAGCAGCGCCGTCCCGCGTCCCATGCGCGCGAGTGTAGGTGCGGTCGCCGGCCCGCAACGCACTCGTCGCCGAGGCGCGCCCGTTGGTCTTCTGTCTGCAACCGTCAACCCGCCACGCTTGAGTCCATAGCAGGGAGGGTCGCGCCATCACAGCCTCGGTCGCCATTCGGATGGTTGGCGTCACCAAGCGCTACAACGGACACGACGCGGTTGCGGGCCTGGACATGGAGGTCCCGGCCGGCGCGGTGCTGGGCCTCGTCGGCCCCTCCGGCTCCGGCAAGACGACCACCATCCGGATGATCACGGGCTCGCTTGCCCCCACGGCGGGGACCGTGGAGGTGCTTGGCGAGCGGCCGGGCAAGCTCAGCCGGCGGACGCGCGAGCGGATCGGCTATCTGCCGCAGATCTTCAGCATGTACCCCGACCTGTCCGCCCTCGAGAACGTCGACTTCGCGGCGACTCTGTACGGGCTCCTCCTGTGGCGGCGCTACCGGCGCCGGCGAGCCGTCCTGGAGCTCGTCGACCTTTGGGACGTGCGGGGCCGGCGGGCAGGCGAGCTGTCGGGCGGCATGAAACGCCGGCTGGAGCTCGCCGCGGCCCTGGTCCACGAGCCGGAGCTCCTGGTCCTCGACGAGCCGTCAGCGGGCATCGACCCGATCCTGCGCCGAACCATCTGGGACGAAATTCACCGCCTGCGCGAGCGCGGCGTGACCTCTGTCGTCACGACGCAGTACGTGACCGAGGCCGAGGAGTGCAACCTCGTCGCCTTGATCTCCGACGGTCGCCTGATCGGCTTCGGCTCGCCGGACGACATCCGGCGCACCGCATTCGGCGGCGAGGTCGTGGAAGTCACGACAACCAACGTCTTCGACGGCAGCCACCTGACGGGCAGCCACGGAATCGTCGCGATCCGCCAGACCGGGCCGCGCGACCTGCGCGTCATCGTCCAGAACGCCGGCACCGCTTCGGCCGACATCGTCCAGGCCATCGCCGCTGCAGGCGCCGAGGTCGACGCCGTGCGCGAGATACGGCCCTCGTTCGAGGAGGTCTTCGGCGTGCTGATCGAGCGTGACCGGGCGGCCACGGGCACCGGCGTGCGCCCCGCCGCCACGGAAGCCGCCTGATGGGCATCGTCAAGCTCGTCGCGAGGATCCTCGCCGTGATCGGCAAAGAGATCATCGAGGTCTTTCGGCGTCCCGGGGCGGTGTTCAGCCTGATCCTGGGGCCGTTCCTGATCCTGGCCGTCTTCGGTGCCGGCTACCAGGGCTACAAGGAGGACCTGCGGGCGATCGTGGTCGTGGACGCCGCCTCAACCCTGCCCACGGACCTCGCCACCTACCACGGCCTCGGGATCAGGGGCTTCGCGTTCATCGACATCCTCGATGATCGCGCGGCGGCCGAGGCGCGCCTCAGCGCCGGTGAGGTCGACCTCGTCATCGTCGCCCCGACCGACGTCGTCGGCTCGGTGGAGGCCGGCCGGCAGGCCGAACTGCAGGTCGTGATCGACGTCACGGATCCGGTCGCTGCGAACTACGCCAGCTTCCTGGCCGACACCATGGCGGCCGCGGTGAACCGCGAGATCTACCGGCAGGGAGCCGCCGAGGGGCAGGCCTACGCCATCACGATGGGGGGGCGGGACCTTTCAGCCGTGCCGCCGGACGTCATCGCGTCACCCACGCGCGCGGTCCTGACGAACCTGTCGCCGGTCGCGCCGTCGATGGTCGGCTACTTCGGGCCTGCGGCGCTTGCCCTCGTCCTGCAGCATATGGCCGTGACGCTCATCGCCCTGTCGATCGTGCGGGAGCGGACGAGCGGCGCCCTCGATCGGTTCCGGTCCTCGCCGTTGCGCGCGACCGAGCTCGTGACCGGGAAGGTCGTCGCCTTCGGCCTGCTGGGTGGTGCCATCGCGGCGCTGTCCGTCTGGCTGCTCGTGTCCGTGCTCGGCGTGCCCATGCTCGGCGGCGCGGCGGACGTGGCGCTGGTCGTCGGGCTGCTTTTGGTCGCGTCGCTCGGACTCGGCCTGCTGATCTCGGTGATCTCCGATTCGGAGCGGCAGGCCGTCCAGCTCTCGCTGCTCACCCTGCTCGCCTCGATGTTCTTCAGCGGCTTCATCCTCCGGACCGAGGAGTTCCAGCCGCTCGTCCAGTCCGCGACGAACCTGCTGCCGGTCACGCACGGCATCGCGCTCCTCCAGCAGACGATGCTGACGGGGTCGATCGGGGAGCCGTGGCAGCTCGTCGCGCTCGGCGGAATCGGGGCCGTGGTGCTGGCCCTGAGCTGGATCCTTCTCCGCCGGGAGCTTCGACCAGCGTGAACCCCGCTCGTGCCCGCCGGCGTCTCGGTTCGGGCCTGGTCGCGTTCGGCCTGATCGGCCTCATCCTGCTCGCCGCGGCCGCGGCGCTCGTCCTGGACTCGCTGTCCGCCATCGACGACGCGGCCTCGAGCTTCGATCGACAGCAAACGGAGCTCGTGGCCATGCTGAGGCCGGCGTCCGCGGCGCTGGCCACCGCGGCCGCGAGCGCAGCCAACGCCGGCACGAGCCTGACCACGACCAGCGCCGCGGCGGATCGCGCGGGAATCCTGGCCACGAATCTCGCCGACTCCTTCGATGGCCTGGCGGCACTCGGCTCATTCGAGCTGTTCGGGGCGCGGCCGTTCGCCGGCCTGTCCCAGGACTTCGGTGCCGCCGGGGCTGACGCGCGCGCCCTCGCGACGGACCTCCGCACGGCGGCAGCGTCGCTGCGGACGAACGCAGCAGACGCCGTGGCGGTCGCGGCGAACCTTCGCTTCCTGGCAACTCAGCTGGAAACCCTCGTGGGCAACCTCGATTCGGGCACGGAGCCGGGGAGCGTGGGCGGGCCGATGTCGAACGCGACAGCGCAGCTCGGCCTGGCGCGCCTGGTGCTGATCGGGCTGATCGCCTGGCTGGCCGTTCCCGCGCTGGCCAGCACGGTCGTCGGCTGGCGCATGGTCAAGGCCGTCGCGAGCTGAGGCCTCGGTCGACCGACTCTTCGGCGTTGACAGGGGTTGAGGATCAATGCATATTGATATAAACCACCGTTGATCCATTGGGTAGCCGGCCGCGCGCCGCACGGTGCCCGGTTTCCCGGATCTCACGCGATCGGAGCTCCCATCTTGGCCCCATCCCCCGCGCGCATCCGCTCGACCCTCGCCTCCGTCGTCGACCAGCCGGACGAGCTCCGCTCGCTGCGCATCGTCCACAAGGCGCTCGCCGACGTGAACCGGCTCCGGATCGTGCAGCGCCTCGCCCAGGGCGAGGCAACCGTGTCCGAGCTCATCGACCGGGTCGGGCTCAGCCAGCCACTCGTGTCGTGGCACCTGGGCCGGCTCCGCAGCGCGGGCCTCGTCCACACCCGGCGCGTCGGCCGCGAGACGATCTCCCGCCTCCTCCCCGAGGCCTTCCACGCTTTCGCGGACTACGAGCGCCGCGTTCTCGGCATCCACGGGGCGCCGGAGCACACGCCTTCGTGAACGGCTCGTTCGTCTCCGCGGCGGCGCGACAGCGGGTGCGCGACCTCGCCACCCCGATCGCGCGCGGCCTCGGCCGGCTCGGGCTGTCGCCGAATGCGCTGACGCTCATCGGCTTCGTCGGCACCTGCGTGGCGGCATTCTTTGCCGCGAGCCAGCAGTGGTTCGTGGCCGGCGTGCTCGTTCTCGCCTTCGGCATCTTCGACCTCTTCGACGGCACCCTCGCCCGCGCGACCGGCCGGGCCACGAAGCTGGGCGCCTTCCTCGACTCCACCTTCGACCGCGCCGGCGAGGCGATCGTCTACGTCGGCATCGCCGCCGGCTGCCTCGCCGCCGGGTTCGACTTCGGCGCGATCCTCGCCTCGTCCGCGATGGCCGCGGCATTCATGGTCAGCTACACCCGCGCCAAGGCCGAGAGCCTGGGCTTCGCCTCCGGCAGCGGTCTCGCGAACATCGGCCTCGCGCCGCGGGAAGTCAGGGTGGCGCTGCTGACGGTCGGGCTCCTCGCTGCGTCGATCGTCGGGCCGGTTGGCCCGCCGACGTTCGATTGCCCGGCGGACCCGCTCGTCCTTTGCGCCGCTCCCGATGCATACGTCGCGGGCGACATCGCGCTTGGCGGCACTCTTGCCCTCGTCACGGTCCTGGCGACCCTGACGACCATCCAGCGCACGCTCCACGTACGCGCGCAGTCGAGGGAGGGCTGAGTCGGCACGCCCACGCCCTCGCCGGAGGGCCCGACCACCTTCGTATGCCGGCGACGCGCATCGCCAAGGGCTAGTCGCCCGGCAGCCCGCCAGAACGGGCATACGAACCAGACAACGACCACCAACGACCAATACCGAGCAAACAGCAAGGAGCACCGCACATGGCAGGCAACGGCAAGAACGGCAGCGGCAAGAACGGTAGCCCCACCAACACGTGGGCCGGCTCCAACCGCCGCAAGGACGGCAAGATCCGCGTCGCGATCGTCGGCGTCGGCAACTGCGCGAGCAGCCTCGTCCAGGGCCGCTATTACTACGAGAACGCCAAGGAGGACGACTTCGTCCCCGGGCTGATGCACGTCAACCTCGGCGGCTACCACGTCCGCGACATCGAGTTCGTTGCCGCCTTCGACATCGACAAGAACAAGGTCGGCAAGGACCTGTCCGAGGCGATCTACACGAAGCCCAACAACACCTACGTGTTCCAGCAGGTCAAGAACCTCGGCGTCACCGTCGAGCGCGGCATGACCCACGACGGCCTGGGCAAGTACCTGAGCCAGGTCATCGAGAAGGCCCCCGGCCCGACGGCCGACATCGTGAGCATCCTCAAGGAGCGCGAGGTCGACGTCATGGTGTCGTACCTGCCCGTCGGCTCCGAGGAGGCGACGAAGTGGTACGTGGAGCAGGCGCTCCGCGCCGGCGTCGGGTTCATCAACGCCATCCCGGTGTTCATCGGTCGTGAGCCGTACTGGCAGCGCCGGTTCGCCGAGGAGGGCCTGCCGGTCATCGGGGACGACATCAAGAGCCAGGTCGGCGCCACGATCGCCCACCGCGTGCTGACCCGCCTGTTCATGGACCGCGGCGTCCGGCTGGATCGGACGTACCAGCTGAACTTCGGCGGCAACACGGACTTCCTGAACATGCTGGAGCGCGAGCGCCTGGAGTCCAAGAAGATCTCGAAGACCAATGCCGTCACCTCGATGCTCGACTACGAGCTGGAGGACGGCGACGTCCACGTCGGCCCCAGCGACCACGTGCCGTGGCTGCTCGACCGCAAGTGGTGCTATATCCGGATGGAGGGCACCACCTACGGCGACGTGCCGCTCAACGCGGAGCTCAAGCTGGAGGTCTGGGACAGCCCCAACAGCGCAGGCGTCATCACCGACGCCATCCGCTGCCTCAAGCTGGGCCTGGATCGGGGCCTCAAGGGCACCCTCGTCGCGCCCTCGAGCTACTTCATGAAGAGCCCGCCGCACCAGATCCACGACGACATCGCGTACAACCGCGTCGAGGCCTTCATCAAGGGCGACGACAACGAGACGCTCGTCGGGACCGAGGCGCCGGTCAAGCGCAAGCTCCGCAAGCTGGCCAGCCGCGGCCCGAGCGCGGCGCAGGCCGCGGCGACAAACCCCGGCGCGAAGGCGGCGGCCGGCGCGTGAGCGGGCGCGAGCGCCCGCCTGTCGACGGCCCCCGGTCGGAGAAGAAGCAGCTCGTCGCGCCGCATCGGCGCAGCGGGAAGAGCACCTTCCGGCCGGTCGAGAAGGCCGCGATCTTCGGCTACCGCGCGGGCACGTGGCTGATGAGCCGCCTGCCCGTGCCGGTCGCCCGCGCGATCGTCAGCTTCATGCTCCAGCTGTCATTCGTGCTGTGGCCGAAGAAGCGTCGCTACGTGAACGACAACTTCGTGCACATCCTGGGCCGCCCACCGGGCAGCCTCGAGGTGAAGCGCAAGGCGCTGGCGGCCTACCGCTCCTACGCCCGCTACGTCGTCGAGCTGATGCGCCTGCCCCGCTTGACCAACGAGCAGGCGGCGGCGCTGGTAGATACGACCTCGCTGCTGCCGCTCGAGGCGTACTGGAAGCAGAGCGGCAAGGGCCTGATCCTGACGACCGCGCACATCGGCAACCTGGAGGGCGTGGCCAGGGGCACCGCCCGGCACGGTTGGCCGGTCTCATCCATCGGCGACGACAGCAGCTTTCCCGAGCTGTTCGAGCTGCTGCGCCGGCAGCGCAGGGAATGGGGCGTGAACCTCATCCCTTGGCGCAATCTCCGGGACATGTTCGGCGTGCTGCACCGGAACGAGATCCTGGCCCTGGTCATCGACTGGGGCTACCGCCCCGACGACATCCCGGTCCGGCTGTTCGGGGCGTGGACCACGTTGCCTGCCGGCCCGGCGGCGCTCGCGGCGAGGACGGGCGCGCCGATCGTACACATCGCGATCCGTCGGGCGCCCGACGGCAGGACGTTCCAGGTGACCCACGGCGAGCCGATCGAGGTCCGATCCTCCGATCCCGCGGAGCTCCAGCGGGCGACGCAGGCCATCGCCGACGCGCTCGGCGCGACGATCGCTGCGGCACCCGAGCAGTGGTACAGCTTCAAGCCACTGTGGCCCTCGACCGCCGAGGAGCAGGCGTTGCTTGCCGAGCGAGCGAACCGCACCGGCGCCCCGGACCGACCCGCACTCGCTCCGGCCGGCGGATGAGCGAGGGCGCGAGGGTTCGCGAAGACGCCGGCCGGAGCGCCGAGCGCGCCGATCGCGGCCGCAGGGCGGTGCGCAGCCTGCGGGCAACGGCGGTCATCGCGGCGTCCTGGCTCGCCTGCCGCCTGCCCGAGCCGCCGCTCCTCGCGCTGGCGGACTTCGCCGGGCGCATCTGGTACCGCCTCGCCCCCGAGCGCCGGCGTCGCGCGCGCCGCAACCTCACCCGCGTGGTGCGCTGGCTCGCGGACCACGACATGGGCGGCCCAAAGGTGCGCCTCGCCGCCGGGGACGGGCGCGCGCTCAACCGCCTGGTCCGCGAGGCCTTCCGCCACGCGGCGCGGTACTACGTCCAGCTGGCGCGCGCCCCGATCGTGGATGGTGCGTACCTCGACCGCTGGCTCGTCGTGGAGACCCCGGAGATCCTTGATGCGACGCTGAGCGGGGACAGGGCTCCCGGCGAGATGGGCGCGCTGTTCGTCGGCCTGCACATGGGCTGGTTCGAGCTGCCGGCGGTGCTGGCCGCGGCTCGTACGGGCCGCCCGGCCCTCGTGCCGTCCGAAACGATCGCCGACCCGCATCTGCAGGCCTACCTCGTGGAGACTCGGAGCCGGCTCGGCCTCGAGCTGATCGGGCTTGCCGAGGCGAAGCGCATGCTCCGCGCAGCGCTGCTGCGCGGGGAGACCGTGGGGCTGCTCGGCGACCGGGACATCACCGGCGGCGGCGTCGACACGGAATTCTTCGGCGCGCCATCGCCGCTCGCCGCGGGGCCTGCGCTGCTGGCCATGGATACGGGGATCACGCCCTACGTCTTCGGCGTCTGGCGGGACGAGGTGGGCGTCTACCACGTGAGCGCGGAGCCCGTGCCCTTCCCGGCCGAGGGCACGCGGCGCGAGCGTGTCACCGCCTACCTGGACGCCGAGGCGAGGGCGTTCGAGCGGCACATCGCGGCTGCGCCGGAGCAGTGGCTGGCGATCTTCCACCCGCTCTGGCCGGACCTCGAGCCCGCGCCGGCCCACGCGGCTCGCAAGGCCGGCGGGACGACCGTGACCGCGGAACCCCGGGGGGCCGTGGCAGAGCCGGTCGTCGAGGCCGTTCGATGACCGAGCGCCTCGGTCGTGCGGACCTGCACATCCACACCCTCGCCTCCGACGGGACGGCCGGGATCGTGGAGGTCCTTGACCACGTCGAGCGCAACACCGAGCTCGACGTCATTGCGATCACCGATCACGAGCGAATCGACGCCGCGCTCGCCGGGCGGGCGATGGCGCGGGACCGCGGCCTGTCGTTCGAGGTCGTGGTCGGAGAAGAGGTGACGACCCTCGGCGGGCACCTGCTGGCGCTGTGGATCGAGACGCCGGTCAAGCCCTTCCGCTCGCTGCGCTCGACGATCGCGGCGATCCACGACCAGGGCGGCCTCGCTATCCCCGCCCACCCGCTCGTCCCCTACCCGCTGTGCGCCCAGGGCTTCGTGCTCCGACGCCTGCTCGCCGACGAGCCACGCTACCGCCCGGACGCGATCGAGGCGTTCAACCCGACGACGCTCGGGCGGCCGTGGCACGGTCGCGTGGTCCGCTTCGCCGACGAGCACGGTCTCGCTCGCGTGGGCAACTCGGACGCCCATTCGCTGGACGCGATCGGCGCCGGCTACACGACCTTCCAGGGCCACGATGGCGCCGCGCTGCGGGCGGCGATCGCCGCGGCAACCACGCACCACCATGGCTCCTTCCACCCGACGGGCGCGCAACTCGGGACTTTCGGCGCGCAGCTGCGGAAGTACGGCCGCGACGCGCGCGCCAACCTCGGCGGGCGGATCCGCCGCGACGGGACGGGTCGCGACCTCGGTTACCCGCCCGAAGGTGGCGAGCTCGGGAGCGAGCGCAGGGGCGAGCGCGGGGGGCTGCCGTCGGCGCGGCGCTTGTCGGCGCGACATTCCGGTGGTGGCGCCGGGGCCGCGGCCGGCGGCCGCGAGGACGGCGCCGCGTGAAGATCGGGCTCGTCACGCCGTACGTCTACCCGCTCCCCGGCGGCGTGAACCAGCACGTCCGCTACCTGTACGAGAACCTGCGCCTCCGCGGCCACGACGTGCGCATCCTGACCAGCAGCCACGGTTTGCAGCGGGCGTCGGAGGGCGACGTCATCCGCATCGGCAAGGGCTTCTCGATGCCCGCCAACGGCTCGGTCGGCACGATCACGGTGTCGCCGCGGTTCCTGTCCCAGGTGCGCACCGTGCTCGACCGCGAGCAGTTCGACCTACTCCACTTCCACGAGCCGTTCGTCCCGTTCCTGTCCCTCGTCGTCCTCGGGCTGTCGAACAGCGTGAACGTCGCGACCTTCCACGCCTTCGGCGGCTTCTCGCCCGCGTACTCGATCGGGTCCCGCCTGATGCGCCCGTCGATCGGACGGATCCATGGCCGTATCGCCGTCTCCGCGGCGGCCCGTCACTTCATCGAACGCTTCTTCCCGGGCGACTACAAGGTCATCCCGAACGGGGTCGACACGGCCCGCTTCGCCCGGGCGGTGCCCATCGCCCGCTGGCAGGACGGGACCAAGAACATCCTGTTCGTAGGGCGGTTCGAGTCGCGCAAGGGCCTCCTGCACCTGCTCAAGGCGTATCGGATCCTCCGCAAGACGGGCTGCCAGTGCCGGCTCCTGGTCGCCGGCGGCGGCCCGCAGGAGAAGGAGATGCGGCGCTACCTGATGACCCGCAAGCTCGGCGGCGTCGAGTTCCTGGGCCGCGTCAGCGACGACGAGCGCGATTCGCTGTTCAAGACGGCGGACGTGTACTGCTCGCCAGCCACGGGGCGAGAATCGTTCGGGATCGTGCTGCTCGAGGCGATGGCCGCGGGCACGGCGATCGTGGCCAGCGATATCCACGGCTACAAGGGCGTCGTCCGGCGCGGGCGCGAGGGGCTGCTTGTCCCGCCCGGCAAGCCGAAAGCCCTCGCGGGGGCGCTGGCGGAGCTGCTGGGCGACGACGAGCGGCGGGAGGCCATGGCCCGCTCCGGCCTCGAGCGAGCCCAGGAGTTCAGCTGGGAGCGCGTGACCGCGAAGGTCGAGGACTACTACGGCTTCGTGATCCGGCGCCTGGCCGCCCAGGGCCAGCTCCCATCCGGGTTCCACGCCGACGTCCCGGTATCGCCGAGGCCAGGCGCCGTCCCTCCCGAAGCGGTCGAGCTGGTCGGCGCCGAACGCTAGCGCCGGGCGCTCCCCTGATCCGCGCCGAACGCCGGCGCCGGGCGCCTCTCCTAATCCGCGCCGGTCGTGAGCCGCGCAGCGTCGCGCGCGCGGTGGTCCCGGCGACGCTCCGCGAGCGCGATCCGCCACGACCATGCGCTGTAGCCAACGACGATCGCCATGAACGTGATGGCCAGGAGCATGACCGCCGGGCCGATGGCGAACAGCGCCGGCGCCGCCGGCCGGTCGCCCTGCAGCACCCAGAACTGGAAGGGGTACAGATAGGTCGGCAGGAAGCCCTGGTACGCGTTGTGCAGCGCCGCAGGCAGCGGCAGGCCGGAGATATTCGGGTACCAGAGGACGAACCAGAGGACCATCGCGCCCAGCGCGCCCAGGACGAACCGCCGCGAATCTCGCGCCGTGGCCACGTATCCCGCGACCGGCGACAGGGCGAGGGTCACGAACAGGGCGATGGGCTCGACCGGGATGTTCGTCAGCTCGATCCCCTCTGAGTCCTGGAGCGCGGTCGACACGACTAGGAACGCGATCGACGTCGCGACGCCGATCAGCGCCGCGGTCGCCCAGCGACTGCCGAGGCCGACGCGGGCAAGCATCGCGCGCCAGCCGCCGGCGTCCCGCTCGGCGTCGAGCCTGTCCGGGTCACCCTCCTCCGAGAGGGCGAGGAGCTCGCGCAGGAGCAGCAGCACGCCCACCCCGACCACGACCGCGATCGCCACCGCGCGCGGCGTGATCGACACGTCCGGGATGAGCGTGGGGCACGCCTGCGACCCTTCGACGATCTCGTTCACGCGGGCGATCGCGCACAGCGGCCGGTGGAGGAGCCACAGCCCGAACGGTCCCAGGATGGCCGCGGCCGCGGAGAGCCGCGCCAGCAGCCAGATGCGGCGCGAGGTCCCGTGCCACAGCTCGGCCAGGAAGTACGCCAATGCCAGGAACACGAACGGCAGGGCCGTGTAGTAGTGGTACTGGAACGCCGCGCGATCGATGCGGGCCCACGAGATCCACTGGCAGGCGAAGCCGATCGCGATCAGGGCGAGCGCGGCGTTGCGTCGCCGGAACGACTGCCAGGCCACGAATGCAAGGGCCGGGATGGCCAGCCACCAGGCGACGAGGTTGCCGGCGTCGTAGATCGCACCCGACGTCGCGCCCGCGAAGCCCTCCTGGTAGAACCAGACCGGCTTGAGGTCGAGCACCCACGCCCACCACGGCGACGAGGCGGGGTGTGCCGACGACAGGTCGTCGTGGTAGCGGTACATCGAGGACGTCAGGTCGAGCAGGGTCTGGCCGGTATTGCCCGGCGGCCAGCCGGTCCCCGGCTCGGCGCCGGCCACGATCTGGTGGCTCTCGACCTGGGCCCACGGGATGTACGACACGACGTAGACCGCGATCGGGATGACGAGCAGGCTGATCGCCAGCCAGACGGCCGGGAGCCCCCAGCCCGCGCCGAGCCGCAGCCAGCCCGTCGGCGCCTCGGCTGGCGGATCGAGGATCGCGGCCGGGTCGTCCGGCTCGGGCGGCAGCGCCAGCGGCCCGAAGCCATAGCGGCCGAGCACGACGAAGCCGGTGTAGACGGCACCGCCGAGAAGAAGGCCGAGCAGGCCGAGCTCGATCGGCGTGACGGCGACCGGGCCCAGCTCCAACGCACCGGCCGCGTCGCCGCGGACGAGCCCGTACAGGATCGCGGCGGCCCCGGCCGCGATGGGCGCACCGACCGCGAACCGCAGCTCCTCCCAGGTCCATGCGATCGGATGCAGCACGTTCGCCAGCACGGCCGCGACGACGAGCGCGACCATGATCACCAGGAAGACGTAGTTCCCGCCGCCCTGGCCTTCGGCCACCGAGATGGCCACGTACCCGAGGACCGTGGTGACCACCACCAACCCGGCGAGCAGGATCACGCGCCCGAGCGCGCTCCGCGTCAGCACCAGGATCCCGAGGCCGCCGATGGCGTAGGCGGCGACCCACTTCGCAGCCAGCGCGAAGCCGAGGAACAGGCCCACCACCGGTGCGCCGATCGCGAACGCGAGCCAGTGCCGGCGGGTGTTGCCCGGATTGAGCCACAGCGCCGCGAAGATCGTGTAGGCGGCAACGATGCCCAGGCCCACGTAGGCGTCGTTCATCCCGATCCGGCTCTGGGCGAAGAGCATGCCGTCCAGGAGGGCGATCAGCCCGACGAGCACCGCGACCATCCGCCGTTGGAACAGGATCCGCGCCAGCACGTACAGGAGCAGGGCCATTAGCACGCCGGCGATGACGCCGGGCACGCGCCACGCATACGCATGGCGGCCCACCTCCACCGCCGCGACCTGTCCGCCCTCGCCGAAGGCGAGGATCTGCTGCCGGTCCGTCGATGGGTACTTCTCGTTCTCGTCCACGACCATCACCGCCGGCGCGAAGGGCAGTGCCGCGTCGGCGTACACGGCGTTGGCGTGGGGCTCTATGACGTAGATCGTGTCGGCGCCCGACCTGCCGGCCGTGGCGGGCACGGAGCCCTCGAGGTGGACCATCCGCGTGGTGAGGTCGAAGTAGGCGCGGCCGGCACGGTCGCCCGGGAGTGGGATGGTCCGATCGATCCGTGGCTCCTCGCCGCGCTTGGCGATGATGACCGCGTAGTGCGGGCCCTCGGCGGTGGCGACCGTGGCGTAGATCGGGTCGTTCTCGATGTCGTTGATCCCGACGATCCCGCCGACCGGTCCACCGAGGTCCAGCGTGTTCGACACCGTCCCCGCGACGGTCTCGATGAAGGTCACGCCATCGGCGGTCGCGACCGCGAGCCGGTCGTCGCTCACGCCGGCGGTGATCTGGCCCACGCCACGCAGGCTCGGCCGTCCCAGCTCCACGGCCGCGATCGCGTCGATGACGACGATCGTGCTGCTGGCCGGGTCCGCTGTCTCGAAGCCTGCCCGCAGCACGACCGCCAGGCGCTCGCCATCGCGAGTTACGAACAGTCGCTCGATCGGCCCGCCGACGGACATGTACGCCCGGGACTCCACCGCGGCGGGCGGCCCGCGGCGGGTGTCGTCGAGCGTGCCGACGTCGACGACCCGGATGTCGCCGCCCCGCGTCCCCACGTACAGCGTCTTGCCGGTCCGGTCGTAGGCGAGGGCCACCACGTCGGGCAGCGCGAGGGTCCCGGCGAGCCCGCGAGTCGCCAGGTCGTAGGCACGCACCTCGCTGCCTGTTGCGACCCACACGCGGTCGCCCTCGATCCGGGTCTCATCGAGGCCGTCGTCGCGGCGCGGCTCGATGGCGGCGTCGAGGACTGCGACCCCGAGATCGCTGGTGCCGGACACCTTGTCCTCGCCGAAGGCCATCAGGCCGAGGGCCATCCCGTACTTGGCCAGGTGGGGATGGGTCCACTCGTAGATGTCGTGGGACTGCCCGTACCGCCAGTGCTGGAGGAACTCCGTCGCAGTCCGCGGGTGGTAGACCTCGTCGAAGTGCATCTGGTAGGGCTCGTCCAGCCGCCACATGCGCACGGTGAGCAGGCTGATGGCGAGGACCGCCAGGACCCACACGTCCAGCCGGCCGAGCCGCCCGCCGCGCTCGACGTCGAGGATCCGGCTGCGGTCCGCCCGGACCGGGGAGTCGCCCAGCCGGGCGCGGAGCCAGCCCACCGGCCCAAGGGACCCGGCGTCACGCTCCTGGTCCCAGGCCGGCAGCACCGTGCCTGGAGTGAGCGCCGCCACCGGCGCTACGGCCACGGGCGCTACGGCATCGGCCGCCATCTCGCCCGCCAGCCAGGCCGACTGCCCCGCGGCGCGTCCGTCCGTCTCCACGTCGGCCGGATGGTCCAGCGGGTCCTCGTCGTCGGTGTCGGGCTCGGGCAAGGCACGGCCCAGCCAGGCCGGCAGCCGGCTCCCGCGATACCCATCCCCGGCGAACACGACGTCCTCGGCGATCCCCTCGACGGCCTCCTCGCGGAGCTGGAAGAACGCCCAGCCCAGGACGAGCGCCTGGGTGATCGAGGCGACGGCGACGCCCCACGGTGCGGCGAGCGTCGGACCGATGCCGAGCCAGTCGCTGATCTGCGGGTTGTCGTGGTAGTAGGTCGTCAGGACGACGTACATGTTCGCGAAGGTCGCGGCCGCGGAGAGCACGTAGGCCAGGCGCCAACGCAGGGAGACGGCGGCGAGAATCGCGCCGATCGCAGCGAGCGGGAACAGGTACCGCTCGTGAACGCGGGTCGGCAGGACGAAGAAGGCGAGTGACATGATCGCGAGGGCGACGATCATCGTGATCCGGTCCGGCCGCCGGGCAACCACGGCCAGGACGATCATCGTGGCGATCAGGAACAGGGCCGCTCCGACGAGGACGGCCGGGAACGCCCCGATCATCACGCCGTCGGGACACACGTCGACCGCGCTGCCTGCCGAGCCGAGCTCGGGGATCACCCACGGGCCGATCCGGAACTCGGTCGGCGGCGAGGCCAGGATCGTCGAATCGCAGATCCACGAGCGAGTCAGCGCGATGCTCTCCTCGCGCCCGTCGGCCGTGGTCTGGATGAGCAGCGCCCACGGGTTGAACGCGTTGACCGAGAGGTACGGATAGCCGCCCGCGGTCTTGAAGATCTGGGCGATGAGCCCGGTGAAGCTCAGCCCGAACGGCAGCGACACGACGATCGCGGTCAGCAGCCCGGCGAGGCCCGTGGTGACGACGCGGATCGGGCCGCGCACGCGCTCCTCCCAGGCGGTGGTCCAGGCGCGCCGCTCCGGGGGGTCCTCCAGCCCGAATCCGCCCTGCGGCCAGAAGGCGCGCCGAATCACCACGATCGCGACGATCGGGATCAGGATGCCGAGCTGGGGTTTCACGAGGGCGGCGAGCGTGGCCAGGATCGCCGCCCGCTCGGGACGGTCGCGCCATAGCTCGCGCAGCGCGAGCAGGAGGAAGACGACCCCGACCGAGTCGACCTGGCCCCAGACGACGCTGTCGAACCAGGTGACGGGGTTGAGGATGACGAGCAGTGCGCCCAGCCGCGCGGCTCGCTCGCTGCCCCCGAGCTCGCGGGTCATCGACCACACGAGGTAGGCGAGCGCGAGATCGCCGACGATCGGCGGGATCTTGATCAGGTCGCCCACGCCCGTCCCGAGAACGTTCGCCACGCCCCCCACCAGCCAGAGCACATACAGATAGCCCGGCGTGTAGTCGTGGAAGAACTCGCGCGAGTAGAACCCGAAGAGCCCGTTGTCGGCCAGGTCGCTCGCCCAGAACTGGAAGGCGTTGAGGTCGACCTTGAAGCCGGATCCGGGGAGGAGGTATGCGATGATGAGCCGGAAGGTGAGCCCCAGGGCCAGCAGGACGAGGATGCCGCCTGCGGTATCCACGAACCCGGTCCGCGCTGGCGCCGCCCTGTCCGGGTCGGGCTCACCGATTGCGGGACCACTCAAGGCGGGATCGGTCTCCAGCGAGCGATGAGGTGCTTGGGAGCGTAGCAGAGGGCGCCGCGGGTTCCCGTCGCCTCGAGGGGATGTTCGACTGGGTCGATCGGCTGCCTGCCCTCCTCGTCGGCGCCGGTCTGGTCGCGCTCGCCCTCGCCGCGTACTGGCTCCCGGGCAGCGACCGCTTCTACAACCATTTCGTGTGGCAGGCGCTTGCGTTCCTCAACGGGACCGCCGTCATCGACTGGCCCGTGGAGCTCGGTTTCCCGCGCGGCAACGACTGGATGCAGGACGTGTATCCGATGAGCGAGCTGACGGGCGATCCCTCGACCACCGGCGCGCTCCTGCCCTTCCCGCCGCTGCCCGCGATCCTGCTCATGCCCTTCGTCGCAGTTTGGGGCCTGGCCACGGACATCCGTGCCGTCTCGGTCGTCCTTGGCGCGGTCAACGTGGGCCTGGCGTGGTGGGCGCTCGGTCGCCTCGCGATCTCGCGCCGCGTCCGCTTCGCCACGACCATCTTCTTCGGCTTCGGGACCGTGTTCTGGTACGCCGCCCAACTCGGGACAACGTGGTTCTTCGCCCACGTCGCGGCCATCACCTTCGTGCTCCTCGCCGTCGGCGTGGCGCTCGGCTCCGACCCCGAGGCGGATGACGAGGTCGAGGACGCGCCGTCGCCGGCCGGGCTCGCCACGACGCTCGTCGACGCGCTCCGGCGGCCGCTGGACCTGATCGATCGAAGGCAGTTCCTCGCCGGCCTGCTGTTTGGAATCGCGTGCACGGCCCGGCTGACGGTGGTCTTCGGCGCCCCGTTCTTCATGCTCGTCGGCGGCGGCGGCTCGTGGGCGCGGCGCTCCTTCTCGGCCGGCATCGGGGCGCTCATCCCGGTGACGTTGCTCGTGCTCTACAACCTGACGACGACCGGGCACCTGTTCCACCCGGGGTACGAATACCAGTACCAGAAGGAGGCCAGCGGCTACCCGAGCCTCGGCTACAACCCGGACTGGGCGATCGAGGACGCCCGGTACCTACCCCAGAACCTCGGGATCATGTTTGCGGCGGCGCCGGCGATCCTGCCCGACGAGAGCCAGAACTCCGTCGGCGACCGGCGGCCTCTGTGCACCGAGCCCGACGCCCGGCGCGGCCTGTTCAACGAGGATTGCCCTCTCGCAATCCCGCGCGACGTCGGGACGAGCATCCTCCTCGCGAGCCCGGCCTTCCTGCTGGCGATCCCGGCATTGCGCCGCGGCCGCTCGCGCCTGGTCGCGGGCGGATTCCTCGCCGTCGTGGCGATCGCGCTCGTCAACCTCATGCACTTCAGCCAGGGCTGGGTCCAGTTCGGCTATCGCTTCAGCAACGACTTCGTGATCTTCGCGCTGCCACTCGTCGCGATAGGCATGAGCCGCCGCGGGGGCGTGGGCCTCCTCGGCTTCTGGCTGATCGCCGCGGCCGTCGCAATGAACCTGTGGGGCGTGATCTGGGGCAACATCCTGGGATGGTGAGCGCGCGGTTCGTCGCCGCCGTCGCGGCTCCGCTCGTCGTGGCCGCCCTCGTCATCGTCAACGCGCGGTCCGGCCTGATGCCCGGCGTCGGGTTCTGGGACACGGGCGAGTTCCAGACCGTCCTGCCGCTCATGGGCACCGCCCATCCGACCGGCTATCCGACGTACGTGCTCCTGGGCTTCGTCGGCAACATCCTGCTCACGCCGTTCGGCGAGCCCGCGTTCCGAATCACGCTGCTGTCGCTCGTGGCGGTTGCGGCGGCGGCCGGCACCACGGTCGTGCTCGTTCGACGGCTCACGGGCTCGACCATCATCGGGATTGTCACCGGCCTGGGCCTCGCGACGACGCCGGTCGTCTGGGTCAACGCCACCCGTGCCGACCCGCATCCGATCCACCTGGCCTTCGTGGCGCTGCTGTTCCTTGCCCTCGTGCGCTGGGAGCACGGCCGGCGTGACCTGCCCGACGGCGAGGTCGAGCACCAGGAGCGGGACGAGCGCCTCGTCGACCGGGGGCTGATCCTCGCGGCGATCCTGTTCGGGCTGGCCGCGGGCAACCACTCGCTGACGCTGTTGCTCATTCCCCCGATCGCGCTCTTCGTCCTCTCGGTGGAGCCGGGAATCTGGCGGCGCTGGAAGCTGGTCCTGGCGTGCCTCGCGGCGGCTTTCGGTACGGTCGCGCTCGTCTACCTGGAGCTGCCGATCAGGGCCGGGCTCCTTCCCGCCCCGCTCGTCTACGGCCAGCCCGCGACGTGGGACGGCTTCTGGTACATCGCCCTGGCCGAGCAGTTCCGCGGCGCGTTGGGCAACCCCTTCGAGAACCTGCCCGCCAAGTTCGACGACCTGGTGAAGCTCGCCCGTGAGCAGCTCGGCCTGGTAGCGCTCGCGATCCCGCCCGCGTTCCTCATCGCGGCCCGGCGGGCGCCCAGGTACACGCTGCTCACCGCCTCCGCCGTCCTCATCACCGTCCTGTTCAACCAGGCGTACGCGAACGCCGACATCAACCGCTACTACCTCGGCCCGGTCCTGTGGGTCTGGACGTGGATCGGGATCCTGGCCGCGGAAGTGGCGGATCTAGCCGCCGTGCTGGTCGCGAGCGCGGGGGCGCGGGGGCTCAAGACCTTCGAGAGCCCCATCGTGCGACGCGCGTCGATGATCACAGCAGGTATTGTCGGCGCCGTGCTCCTGCTTCCGACCATCCAGGACCTTGACGCCCGCCGCCACCAGGCGGATCGCTCCGGCGACACGGGCGCCGTGCGCTGGCTCGCCGAGGCGCTTCCGGCCGTGCCCGAGGGCGCGGTCCTGATCAGCTGGTGGAGCACCTCGACGCCCTTGTGGTACGCCCAGAAGGTCCAGGGCCTCCGCCCGGACATCGACGTCATCGACGACCGCACCATGCTGGACCGGAACATCGGGCGGGCGCCGGACGTGATCGCGGCGAACCTGGGGCTCAGGCCTGTCTACGTGATCCGCGCCAACGACAGGGACCTCAACGAGCTCATCAGCCAGTTCGACATGACCCTCGTCGCGAGTGGCGGCGGTACGGGCGTGTGGGCCGTCCACGGCATCCTGGCGGCCGCGCCGTGAGCACGTCCGAGCCGGGCGCGGCGGGCGCGGCGGGCGCGGCGGGCGAGGCGGTGGCCGAGGGCCTCCAGTCCGGCACCGCGCGGCTCCCGGCCCTGTCCTACTTCTTCCCCGCCCACAACGAGGCCGCCAACCTGCAGGGCCTCGTCGAGGAGGCGCTGGCGACGCTGCCCGGGCTCGCCGACGACTTCGAAATCCTCATCGTGAACGACGGCTCCAGGGATGCGACGCCGGCGCTCGCCGACGAGCTCGCCGCGGGCCACCCGCAGGTTCGCGCCGTGCACCACCCGGTGAACCTGGGCTACGGCGCAGCCCTTCGCAGCGGCTTCGCCGCGGCGCGCTTCGACCACCTTGCGTTCACGGACGGCGATCGCCAGTTCAAGGTCGCCGACCTGGGCCGGCTGATCGAGAGCCTCCAGGCGGCCAGCGCCGACGCGGTGGTGGGCTACCGCATCAAGCGCGCCGATCCGCTGGTCCGGACCGTCTACGCCCGCCTGTACCGCCTCGCCAACCGGATCTTCTTCGGGCTCAAGGTCCGCGACGTCGACTGCGCCTGCAAGCTGTTCAAGCGGTCGTCCCTTGAGGGCGTATCGGTAGAGTCCGGCGGCGCGTTCTTCTCCGCGGAGCTGCTGATCAAGCTCCGGGCCCGAGGCCGCCGGATCGACGAGGTCGGCGTCCCGCACTACCCGCGCACTGCCGGCAGCCCCACCGGCGCCAAGCCGCAGGTCGTCTTCCGGGCGGTACGCGACTTCTGGGCCCTGCGGCTGCGACTGTGGGCGGCCCCACGCCGAGCCCTCGGGCGCGGCACACCGCTCCTGGGAGGACCGACGCATCCAGGAGCCGCTTCGAACTCCTAGCCCACGGGGCCCGCGTCTTGTCTCTTCGTCGCCCATGCCTCGGTCGTGTTCGCCCGCGACCATCTGCGAGTGCCGCCGGGCTAGCTCCGCCGGCCCCCCGACTCGCCGCCCTTGCCGGGATCTACCTCCAGCGAGTTCACGAAGTCGCGGAACATGTCCAGCCTGGGGTCCGCGGGCGCGTCGCCGACGGATTCCAGCGGCGGCCGGCGACGACGCGGCCGTTCGCCGCCCTCGGTCCCCTCGGCTCCGGGCTCATCATCGGGCGGCAGGTCATCGTCATCTGCGGCCTCGTCGGGGTCCGCGGCGAGCGCGGCCTGGGCGAGGACCTCCTCGTCCGCGAAGATCTGGACCTCGGCGCGGACCGCGAGGGCGAGCGCATCCGACGGCCGCGAGTCCACCTCGACCTCCACACCGTCGCGCTCCAGGTGCAGCGTCGCGTGATAGGTCTCGTCGGCGAGCTCCGAGATGACGACGCGGACGACGCGGACGCCGAGCCGCTCCAGCGCTGCGGCGAACAGGTCGTGGGTGAGCGGCCGCTCCGCCGTCAGGCCCTGCAGGCGCATGGCGATCGCGCTGGCCTCCCAGGCGCCGATCCAGATCGGCAGGTAGCGATCGCCTTCGGTGTCCTTGAGGATGACCACGTGCCGGTTCGACAGCATGTGGACGCGAACGCTCTCGATCACCATCTCGATGAGGCGTGCCATGCGGTGATTATCCCATCGTGCGGAGACCCGGTCCCCGCCGCGCCGTGCCGGCGCCCGCGATACGCAACAGGATGCCCACCACCACGCCGAGCACGAACCCGCCGATGTGGGCGAAGAACGCCACGCCACCCTGTGCCGTCTCGGCACCGAACCCGGCGAAGCCGCTGACGAGCTGGAGCGCGAACCAGAAGCCCAGCACGATCAGGGCCGGCACCTCGAGGAGCTGGTAGAAGAAGCCGAGGAACACCAGCGACAGGATCCGCGCGCCGGGGAACAGCACGATGTACGCGCCCAGCGCGGCCGCGATGGCGCCCGACGCGCCGACGAGCGGGATCTCCGACCGTGGGGCGATCACCACCTGGGTGAGCGCCGCCGCGATCCCGCCGACGAGGTAGAACAGCAGGAACGGCACGTGCCCGAGCCGGTCCTCGACGTTGTTGCCGAAGATCCAGAGAAAGAGCAGGTTGCCGAGGAGATGCAGCCAGCCGCCGTGGAGGAACATGCTGCTGACCATCCCGGTCATCGCCTGGCCGAAGTAGTCGCCGTTCTCGAGGGCGGCGGTGATGTCGGCGGGCACGGCGCCCCAGCGCTGGAAGAACGACGCCAGCGCCGCGTCGCCGCCGGTGGCCGTGACCGAGAGCTCGACGGCGAAGGCCGCGAGGCAGGCGCCGATGAGGGCGAAGGTGACGAGCGGCGCGCGGCGCGTCGGGTTGCGATCGCGCAGCGGGATCACTGATCCACGTCGGGCGTCCCGGACCCTCCTGGTTCGGCGCTGGCTGCCTCGGGCGTAGGCGAGGCGCCGGGGTTCGGGTTCGTCGCCTGGAGCAGGACGCGGTGGAGGCCGGTGGCGCTGATCCAGATCAGCTCGTCCGGCTCCCCTTCGAGGCCGGCTTCGACGTACCAGCCGCGCAGGTCCGTCCACCCTTTCGCGCCCGCCGCGAGGCGGTACTGGGCGATGAACGAGCCGTTCGCCTTCGACAGCGCCACGACGCGCTCGTTGTCGGCATCGAAGCCGTAGATCGTGCCCGTCCGGCGCTCCGCCCCCGAGGCGACGAGCTCGTAGGCGGGCTCGTCGCGCAGGATTGCGTCCCCCGGCGCCGACGCCGACCAGCCGGCGCTGTTGCCGTTGACGACGCGCAGCATCTCGCCACTGTCGGCCAGCCAGATGTCGCCGTCGATGTACATCGCCGTGATCCCGCTAACGTCCCGTGGCGACGACAGCCACTGGTTCGGCTGGGCCGGGAATCCGCTGCCGTCCGCGGCCGGGGAGTAGCGGAGGACCTGTTGCGCCGACGGGTCGATGACGTACAAGTTGTAGAGGTTCGCCTCCGAATCGCGAATGAACGTGCCTATCGCGATGACGTCGTCGCCCCACTCGGTCGCACCACTGACGCGAACCCGCGTGATCGTCCCCTTCCCGCTCGAGTTCGCCGGGCGCCAGCGCCAGATGACGTTCTTCGCGTCGACCATCAGCAGGTCGCGGCCGCCCACGCCCAGGAGTCGCGGGGCGGCCTGGGTCGCGCCGGCGGCCTTGTTGCCCTCGCGGAAGATCGCCGTCGCCTTCTTGTCCTTGACGTTGATTCGGTACACGGTGGCCGTCGCGGCATCGAGGACGAAGGGGGCGCCGTCCGGTCCCTTCACGACCGCCCGGAGATCCACCTCCGGATCGTCGGGGAACGCGAACAGGTTGCTCGAGGCCACGTCGACCATCTCGTACAGGCGATCCAGCGCGGCGACGATCCTGGTGCGAAGCGGCGCGAGCGTGGTCTCCGGCACGTTTGCCCGGTCGGCCACGTCGATCGCCTCGTAGGCCTCGGTGAGGAGGTCCTCCGCGAGGTCCGGATCGCTGACCACGAGGTCGATGCCCGGCCCGATCACCCGGTTCAGGTTCGTACGCGCCCGCGAGATGGCGGCCTCGGCGCTGTCCAGGGTCGCGATCGCGGAGCCATTCGGCTCGCGGCCGCCGAGGACGAATACGGCGGCCCCCAGGCCGCCGACGACCACGACCAGCGACAGGAGCGCCATTGCCGCTCGGCGTTGCATCTCGCGACGGGCACTCAGGGGCGTGACGCGGCGGTTCGGCACGCCGCGGCTGGGCAGTGCGTCCTGGATTCGCGTCAGGACCCGGTACAACGCCCCGCCAGCGGCGCCGCGCGCCCACCGTGCGCTGGACTGCGCTGCGGCGATCCCGCCGACCACAGAGTCCGCCAGCGGGATCGGGGAGCGGTCGGGCATGCCGGCCAGCGGCTCTGCGGGCCGCACAGGAACCGGCACCACACCGCCGCGGGTGACCGCGATCTCGGCTGCCTCGACTATCAGGGCCCCGTCGCTGCCGGTCCCACCCTCGGCCCGGAAGCGCGCGGTGAGGGCCTCGGCGGCCGACTGCGGGTGGAGGGTCACGAGCGCGTCCTTGAGCGCGTCGGCGCCGAGCGTCGCCACGATCGACGGCGTTACGAGGAGCAGCTGGTCGCCGACGTTGATCTCGCCACGCCAGACGTCCGGCTCGATCTCCGACGAGGGCAGCCCGCGGTCCCGGTGCGGATCCGGCAGCGTCGACAGGCGCGCGCCGCGATTGAGGTAGGCCTCCGCAGGGCCGACCGTGCACACGTACAGCTCGTTGTCGCGGACCACGGCCAGCCCGACGCCGATCGGACCCGCGCTGCCACCGAGCGCCCCGCGCTCCCGAGCGTGGCTGAGCCGCTTGTTCGCGACCTGGATGGCCTTGACCAGGCAAACGCGAATTCCCGCCGATTCGTCGTAGTAGTACTCGCTTCGGATCGAATCGGCGACGAGGCGCGTAGCCTCTCGGGCGCGGGATCCGGGCACCCGCGAGGTCACCAGCAGGTACAGGTGGCCCTTGGTGCGAGTCTGCGCACCGACGCGCGGCTCGATGTGGAGCGCGGTGTCGGGCGAATCTGGTGCGCGTTCGGCATCCGGAACGACACCGAGCTTCATCTGGATTCGATGGGCCACTGGGGTCCTCTGCCAGGCTGCTGGGGCGGGCGGGGATTATCGCACGGGGTGGTCCGAGCTTCGGGGAGGACGGTCAGCGCCTCCGGACCGTGACGCGCACCTGACGCACCGGGGCGCCGCCAGGCGCCCGGCGGAACGCGGCGGCGATCTCGTCGCCGTGCATGACCAGCTCCTGGCCCACGATCGGCGCGTCCGCCTCGAGGAGCAGCGTCTCGCCCTCGACGCGCACTGCACGACAGGCGCCATGTGCAGCGGGGGCGAGTTCGGCGACGATGGCATCGAAGGTCGCGAGGAACCTGGCGCGGCGCAGCTCGTCCTCGAGGCCCAGTCGGGCCGCGGCCGTCGGCATCAGGTCGCCGATCCGCGACATCGGCCGGCGCCGGCGGGGCTCGTCGTCTGTCACGGGGTCGCCTTCGCGCCGGCGCGGGTCACGGCGCTGTTGCGACCAGGCGGGCGCCGTTTTCCCCCGCGCTGACCTCCCACGGCGTCGCCACGGCCCGAAGCGCCGGGTCGAGGTCGTCGAGCGTCGTCGTGGTCACGAATGCCTGCGGAAGCTCCGATATCCGCCGGACGAGGTGCGCTCGGCGCGCCGGGTCCAGCTCCGAGAAAACGTCATCGAGCAGGAGCAGCGGAGGCCGGGCATCGTGCGCGGTCACGAGGTCGAGCTCGGCGAGCTTCAGGGCGAGGATGGCGGTGCGCTGTTGGCCGCGCGAGGCGAAGCCGGACAGGTCACGGCCTGACATCGTGAAGGCGAGGTCATCCCGGTGCGGCCCGACGAGCGTCGTTCCGTTCCAGACCTCCTTCTCCGCGGTCTCCCGGAGCCTGCGCTCCAGGGCATCCCGTGCGGTCTCGCCGGTTGCGGTTGGAGCATTCGTGACGTAGTCGACGTCCAGTGCGCCGGTCGCCGCCTCGTCCGGTGCGATCTCGGCGTGGGCTGCGGCGAGCGGCTCGGCGAGCCTTTCGAGGAGCGCGTGCCGGGCCGCGACCACCGCGCCGCCGGCGTCGAGGAACGGGCGGTCCCAATAGCGCAGCTCGTCCCGTGACGCCGTCTCGTCCCGAATCGCGCGGAGGAGGCCGTTCCGCTGCTGGAGCGCCCGCCCGTAGGCCGAGAGTTCCGCGGCATAGCCCGGCACGAGCGTGCCGGCCAGCTGGTCCAGGGTCGCGCGCCGGAGCGACGGCGAACCCGCGACCAGGAGCATGTCCTCGGGAGCGAACAGCACGACGCGGAGCCGCTCGGCCAGGGCCGCCCCCCTGCGTGGGACGCCGTTGACCCGGATTCGCTTGCGGGAGCCGGCGGCGGCGGCGGCCGAGCCGGGTCGAACGAGGGCGACCTCGATCTCGTCGCCGCTGGCATGGCCCTCGATGCGCGTGACGTCGGCGCCCCAGCGGATAAGCTCCGCATCGGTGGCCGTGCGATGCGATGCGCCGTGGGCTAGGATCACCATCGCCTCGAGCAGGCTCGTCTTGCCCGCCGCGTTGGGCCCCCAGACGAGGTGCGGCCCCGGGCCGAACTCGGCGTCCAGCATTGCGTAGGAGCGCAGGTCGGTGAGCCGCAGGCGGTCCATCGTGGCCGTGCTCACCGGAGTAGCCGCGCGGGCGCCGTTCGAGGCGGCCATGGCCTCAGGACGTCGTTCGGACCGGCATCACCACGTGGACGTACTGGTCGTCGCCGATCGGCTTGAAGACACCCGGTGCGAGCGGGCCCTGGAGCTCGAGCGCGAACTGCTCCGCAGAGACCTTCTCGAGCACGTCGGCGAGGTACTTCGCGTTGAATGCAATCGAGGTGCCGTCGCCCTCGACCGCCGCCTCGACCTGGCCGACGTGGTCGCCGATCTCCGCGTTCGCGCTAACCGTGATGCCCGGAGTGCCGTTCGCCGAGATCTGGAGCTTCACGATGTTGGCCGACTCATGGGCGATGAGCGCCGCCGGCCGGACGGCTCGCAGGAGCTCCTCCCGGTCGAGGACCGCACGCGTGGTATGCGCCTTGGGCAGGACCGACTGGTAGTTCGGGAACTGCCCGTCGATGAGCCGGCTGACGAGGTCGATCCCCTCCAGGTGGAACAGGATCTGGTTGCGGCTCTGCGCCAGCACGACGTCGACGGGGTCATCGGTGTCGCCCAGCACGCGCATGAGCTCGGTCAGCGCCCGGGCCGGGACGACGACGCTGGTGTCCGCGACCGCGTCCAGGATCGGGATCGTCTTGACCGCGATGCGGTAGTTGTCGGCGGCGGCAAGTGTCACGGTGTCGCCCTCGAACCGGCACAGCACGCCGGTGAGGATCGGGCGGGCCTCGTCGGTTGCCGCGGCGAAGGCGGTCTCCTCGAGCGCGCGCTTCAGGACGTCCTGGGCGATTCGGGTCGTCGGGCGCTCGCCGGTCGGCTGGATCGACGGGAACTCCTCGGCATCGATGCCTTTCACGTGCGACTGGAACGGGCCGGCGCTCACGTGGAGCGTCTCGTTGGGGCCGGTCTCCAGATCGATGCGCTGGCCACCGGGCAGAGAGCCGACGAGATCGGCGAGCAGCCGCGCGGGCACGGTCGTCGACCCGTCGGTTTCGACCTTGCCGGGCACCCAGTACACGAGCCCTATCTCGAGATTCGTCGTGGTGAGGCGGAGGCCGCCGTCCTCGGTCTTGAGGAGGACGTTCGCCAGCACGGGCAGCGTGCTCCTGTTGGAGACCGCTCGACTCACGACCCCGAGGCCGCGAGCCAGGTTCTCCTGCATGACCGAGAGCTTCACGTCAGGTCCACTCCATGGGGTTGGGCGGGGACGATCCAGGATCTCTGGATGCGAGGGCTGCGTCGCGCAGGGGTTCCCGGCTCCCGCGAAGCCGCGTCATTAGGTATGTGTATCTTCCCCCATTCTCGAATGCTCGTCATCACCATCATCATGGTGTGGACGCCGTGGACGGCCGTGCTCGGCCCTGATCGGCAACGCGGTGGACTGCGGCGGTGAATCGGTGCGCTGCCGAAGTGAACTCGGGGACGAGGTACCGGCCGAGCGGTGGAGAACCTTGTGGTCGGGGCCGGGGCCGGCCGGACTTCGGGCGCTGCGTCCACGCGTGCGTTGGCGGTTGTCCAACATTGCGTCCACGCTGCACTGCCGCGCCCTGACCTTGCGATGCCACCGGGTTCCCACAGCGGAGCCGCGATTCGTGGATAACTCTGGGCCAACGCCGGGGCCTTCACCAGCCCCGATCCCGTGCCGGCAGGCGGTGGGCAGTCCGCGCCGCGGCGTCGGGGTCAGTCGGCGTAGATCATCTCGCGGACCGCGGCGATCTCACGGCGCAGCTCGTCGTTGCCGCCCGACTCGCGGGTGATCTTGTCGCACGCGTGGAGCACGGTGGAGTGGTCCCGGTTGCCGAGCTCGGCGCCGATGCGAAGGAGCGAGACGTCGGTCTCCTCGCGCATGAGGAACATCGCGATCTGGCGAGGCACGACGATTGCCTTGTCGCGCTTCTGGCCCTTCAGCTGGTCCAGGCCCACGCCGTAGTACTCGGACACGGCCTTGACGATGCGCTCGGGCGTGATCTGGCGCTTCTTGGGGTTGTACAGCACGTTCGAGAGCACCGCCTGGGCCAGCTCGATCGAGATCGGCATCGCGCCCATCGACGCGTACGCCACGATCCGATTGAGCGCGCCCTCGAGCTCCCGGATATTGCTCACCACCTTGCGTGCGATGAACTCGATGACGTCGGACGAGATCGGGACCGCGCCCTCCTCGGCCTTCGCCCGCAGGATCGCGATGCGCGTCTCCAGGTCAGGCGCGGTGAGGTCAGCGATGAGCCCCCACTCGAAGCGCGACCGGAGCCGTTCCTCGAGGGTCAGGATCGCCTTGGGCGGCCGGTCGGAGCTCAGCACGATCTGCTTGCCGTCCTCGTGGATGGCGTTGAACGTGTGGAAGAACTCCTCCTGGGTCCGCTCCTTGTCGGCGATGAACTGGATGTCGTCGATGAGGAGCAGGTCGATCCGGCGATACCGGGCGCGGAACTCGTCGATCTTGCCCTGCTGGATCGAGGTGATGAACTCGTTGGTGAACTTCTCGGAGGTCGCGTAGACCACGCGCTTCCGGGGAAACTTGGCGGCGACCTGGTTGCCGATGGCGTGCATCAGGTGGGTCTTGCCGAGGCCTACGCCGCCGTACAGGAACAGCGGGTTGTACGCGTGGCCGGGTCGCTCCGCGACGGACAGGCTCGCCGCGTGGGCGAGGCGGTTCGCGGAACCCACGATGAAGTTCGCGAAGGTGTAGCGGGTGTTGATGTTGCTCGTCCCGCCCTCACCGCCGACGCGGCCCGGCTCGACGCGGACCTGGGGAGTGGGCGCAGCCTGCCGGCTGGGGCCCTCCGGGGCGCGGGGCATGAGGCCCGGCCCTACGGCGACCGGCGCACCGGTGTCGTCCGACCGCGAGAGGCCGGCATCTGCCGAGGTGCCTGCCGCGTCCGCGTCGTCGCCGACGAAGAACTCCACCTGGACGCCGTAGCCGACGATGCGGCCCAGGGTCTGCGAGATCAGCGATCGGTAGCGGCTCTCCAGCCAGTCCTTGGCGAAGCCGTTCGGGACGGAGATCCGGAACCTCGTGTCGTCGACCTCGACGAGGGCGGTGTCGCGCAGCCACGTCTCGAAGTTCGCTGGCGAGAGGGTGACCTGAAGCTCGCCGAGAGCTGCGCGCCAGACCTGTTTTGCGTCCATTAGGTCGATGTGGACTCACTGTTCCGGGGGATGGACGATTACCGCGGGAAAGCCAAGACCGGGCACGCGACCGAGGGCTCGGCGCGGGTGTTCAGGGGCCTGGCGCCGGGGCTCGGGGGGCGAAACATAGCACCGCCGACCGCGACCCTGCAAGGCGATTCGGAGATACTCCCAGGGAGTATGGGCACACGCCGACCGGTCGCCGACCACTCGGCCCCAGGCGGCGACCTCGGCGGCTCCCTGCGGCGCCCGCGAGCGGGCTTCGAGCGGGCTTCGAGCGGGGGTTTCCGAACGACGGCAAGGCTCGCTTGTTTGACGGTCCCGAGGCGGGCGACCTATCATCCGCCGGACGAGGAACGCGCCTTGCCCGCGGGATCGGGCGATCGGCGCGTTTGCGTGCCTTCTGGGGTCGATGATGGACTAGCCCCGAGGCCGGATGGAGAGGATCCCGCGCAGGCACGATGACGAAGCAGACTTACCAGCCCAAAAAGCGCCACCGCGCCAAGGAGCACGGCTTCCGCGCCCGAATGAAGACGACGGGCGGACGCCGCGTCCTGGCCGCACGCCGGGCCCGCGGTCGCAAGCGCCTGTCGGCCTGACGGCCGAGCGCGGCCCACGGCCGCGGCTCGAGATGCTTTCCCGCCCGCAGGACTTCGCGGCGCTCCAGGAGCGCGGGACGATTCGCTCGCACCCGCTCCTTGCGGCACGCGTCCTCCGGACCGAGCTCGGGATCACCCGATTCGGATTGGCGACCGGCAAGGCCCTTGGCTCCGCGGTCGTTCGGAATCGAGTCCGTCGGCGGCTCCGGGAGACGATCCGGTCGATGCAGCCCGCGCTGCGACCGGGTTGGGACGTGCTGGTGATCGCCCGGCCGGCGATCGTCAGTGCCGACCATCGAGCGATCGGCTCGGCCCTCGGCCGGCTGCTCGCCCGGGGCGGCGTCATGGCCGAACAGGGCGGTGAGATGGGCCTGGGACAGGGTTGACGCACGTCGGGATCCTCGAGCGGATCGGCATCGCGTTGATCCACGCCTACCGATTCCTCTTTTCGTGGCTACCCTCCAGCTGCCGCTACGAGCCCACCTGCTCCCGCTACACCGAGCAGGCGATCGAACGCCACGGCCTGTTCCGCGGCTCCTGGATGGGCGCGAGGCGGATCGCGCGTTGCCACCCGGGTCACCCCGGCGGCTACGACCCCGTCCGATGAGCCTTCGCCGCAGCGCGCTCCGCATAGCCCTCGCTCTCGGGCTGTTGCTCGTGGTCGCCCTGGCGCTCGGTGCGTGCGAGCCGATCCAGCCGTCCGCCGCCCCGGGCGCCACACCGGTCGCGGGCCAGTCCGCCCCGCCCGCGGCGCCTACCGCAGCGCCCGTCACGACGCCCGCACCGACGCCGCTGATCATCCATCCCGCGGAGATCAAGGCCGACCCGGTCAGCATCCTCGCAGTCCTCTTCAACCCGATCTACCAGGCCTTCCTGATCCTCATGGTCGGCCTGCACGGCGTCGTCGGCGACATGGGTGTCGCGATCATCCTGACGACCTTGGTCGTGCGGACCGCGATGGTCCCGCTCATGCGCCGGCAGATGGTTTCGATGCGGCGGATGCAGTCGGTCGCGCCGGAGATCAAGGAGATCCAGCGGCGCTTCAAGAACGACCGGGTCAAGCAGCAGCAGGCCACGATGGCGCTGTACAAGGAACGCGGGATCAGCCAGGCCGGCTGCCTCGTCGCGCTCCTCCCGCTCTTCCTGATCCTGCCGATGTACGTGGTGGTGAGTGAGGGACTGCGTGCGTCCGACCTGACCGCGTCGCTCCAGATCCTCGGCTTCCAGGTCGTGCCGCTGGCCTGTCCGCCCTCGCCCATCCCGCTTTACGACGCCGCGTACAACCTCCTCGGCTACCAGCCATGCATCGACTCGTCGATCTCGTGGCTGGGCGGGATCGAGGCTGCCGGCCACGGTGGGATCATCCCGTTCGGGTTCACGCTGCCGCTGATCATCACGAACCTTACCGGCATCTCGCTGTTCGCGGTGGCCTACCTGTCCCTCCAGCTGATCGCGTCGCGGATGGCGCTGCCGCCGCACGACCCGAACACGCCGCTGGACCAGAATCAGCGGATGCAGCGGACGATGGCGCTGTACCTGCCGTTCATCACGCTGATCTACGGGAACATCATCCCGGTCGGCGTCTTCATCTACCTGATCGTCTCCACGATCTACCAGATCGTGCAGCAGTTCCTGACCACCGGCTGGGGGGCGATGTTCCCCCTCTTCGGCCGGACCCCGGCATTCGCCGTGGCTCACAACCCGCGCTTCCCGGTCGCCGCTCCCACGGCGCCGACATCCACCTCGCGCACGGCGGGAGCGCCGGCGCGGCCCAATCCTGAGAAGTCAGCCCTCGATCGCTCGGCGTCGGCGAACGCAACGATTCGCCACCGGGGTCGACAGGGCCGGCGAGGGAGACGTCGATGAGCACGAGCGCATATCGCGAGTTCACTGGCAAGTCGGTAGAGGAGGCCCTGCGCCTTGCGCGCGAGGACTTCGGGGTCGGCCTCGATGACCTCGACTTCGAGATCCTCACGCCTGGCAGCCGCGGCGTCCTGGGCATGGGTGCCGAGCCGGCGCGGATCCTCGCCGCGCCCCGTTCCGAGCTGGGCGGCGCGGCGCCGAAGCGTGAGGCCGCCGCGGCCAAGCCGCTGCCGGCGCCGCCACCGCGGGATCGGGAGCGCGACGATCGAGGTCAGGGGCGCGGCTTCGACCGGGATCGGGGCGGCAGCTTCGATCGCGACCGCGGACCGCGACGGGACGACCGCGGACCCGCCCGCGACGACCGGGCGCCGCGCCGCGAGGACCGCGGCGGCCCGTTCGATCGCGACCGCGGACCACGCCGCGACGACCGCGCGCCCCGGCGCGACGAGTCGCGCCCGGCCGAGGCACCCCGCCCGTTCGTGGGTAGTGACGCTCCCGCGATGGAGAGCGAAGAGGGTGCGGCGCTCGCCGCCAACGAGTCGCGACCTCGCGATGATCAGCCCCGCGAGCCCCGGCCCCGCGCCGACCGCGGACCGCGACGGGACGACCGCGGACCCCGCCGGGACGACCGCCGACCGCGCCGCTCCGACGGTGGCGGCGACGCGCCGCGTCGAGGCGCCGCCGACCTGACCGCCGGCGAGGAGGCCGAGGTCGCCGCCCTCCGGGGTTCCGTGGCCTCCGAGCGCGCGGAGCTCGAAGCCGCCGATGCATCGCCCGAGGCGCTCGCAGCGGGCAAGGTGATCCTCGAGCAGCTGCTGGCGCACATCGGCTTCGCCGCCCGGGTCGACGTGGAGACCGGCGAGACGAGCCGGCTCAACGTCCTCGGCGACGAGGGCGAGCGCGAGGAGCTCGGGGCGCTCATCGGACGCAAGGGCGAACGCCTCTCGGCGCTCCAGCACCTGGTCAACCTGATGCTGTCGCGCCAGATGGGCACGTGGACCCGGGTCCTGGTCGATGTCGAGGACTACCGCGGCCGTCGCGAGCGACAGCTCCGCGAGATCGCCGAGCGCGCCGCGCGCCGCGTCATCGAGACCGGCAAGATGCTCCAGCTGGAGCCGATGCCGGCCCTCGAGCGGCGCTGGATCCACCTCGCTCTCAAGGGCAATCCGGACGTCGCCACGCAGTCAATCGGCGAGGAGCCCAACCGCCGCATCGTGCTGCTCCCGCGGGGCTGACCGCTCGTCCATGCGTGCGTTGGCGCTGCGCGCGTCGGCTCACGCCCATCCACGGGCGCTCGCCTTCCGTGCTCACGCCGCCTTCGCCCGACCGGCGCGCCACATGCGATGGCGCCGATCAGGGCGCGAAGCACGCCAGATGATCAGTTCCAAGGCTTGTCGGCGAATTCGCTTCGCACGACCGGCTGGCGACGCCACCGAGGGCCTGTCCCCCCGCGTGGGTGACGCGGGTGCGACCCGCGGAACTGCCGCAGCGTCCGCTCTGAAGAGGCAAATGGCCTCTGAAATGCCAGAAATGCACGCTAGGCGTGCACGCTGCGGCTTTTGAGCACACGTTCGGCCGGCTCCGCTCGTCGGCGGCACGGACGCTGGTCACGCGGCCAGGAAGCCGCGGAACGACAGCCGCGAGCCCGCTTCGTAGAACGCGAGCGTCCGCCGGAGCGGCTCGTCGCGCCGCTCGTCACCCACCGCGACCCGCCAGACGACGCGAGCCAGCTCTTCCGCGCGGAGCAGCAGCTCGCCCTCCGAGTGCGGCGCGGCGATGTCGGCGTAGCTCCGCGGGTGCGTCGGCCACGACACGTCGCCCGACGGGAGGCTCGGGATCACGGAGAACACGACGCGCGCGTGGCCCGCGGCGAGCATGGAGCCCCCATCCACGGCCCGGAGCGTCGGTCGGTCGTACGCGGCCTCGTACAGGGCGGCCCTGGCCTCCGCCGTGCCGGTCCCCGCGCGCGCCACGATCCCCGCGCGTCGCACCAGCGTCCGGAGCTCCTCGGGGGAGAAGCCACCGGCCCGCGCCAGGAGCACGAGGCCCTCGAGGACGGCCTCGACATGCGTGAGTGCCTCGCGGGCGAGCAGGTCGCGCAGCGCCGCGCCGTCCCGCGCCTCGTCGTGGACGACGGCGTGGAGCGCGGCATGGGTGCGCCGGCAGGTGTCGAGGAGGTGGTCGAACGCGGAGAACGAGGTCGGCTCCGGCAACGGCGGGCCCAGGGGACCTTCGACCATGCGCCGCAGGATAGCGACGGCGCCGGGGCTCCGTACCCCGACGGAAGCGTGCCCCGGGGCGAACGATCGGGTCAGTCGCCCTCGGCCGGCGTGAACAGGGTGAGTTGCATGCCGTCGGGCGCCCGGACGCGTACGTTCCGGTCGCCCCAGGCGGTTTCCACCGCGTCGCTCTCGCGATGGGCGCCGGCCTCCACCAGCTCGTCGGCGGCCGCCACCGAATCGTCCACGTGCAGGGCGAACCGGACGGGGCCGGAGATGCGCCGACCCACCTCGATGCGATCCAGCGTCTCGGCCTGGAGCGGGTCGAAGAGCTCGATGGTGGCGCGGCCGGCGTCGAGGATCGTGCCCCGGCCGTCCGGCCGGACCCACGACTCCACCTCGGCGAGCCCCAGCGCGTCCCGGTAGAAGGCAACAGCCGCCTCGTAGTCGTCGACGGTGAGGGCGATGCGTAGCTCGCGAACGGTTGGCATGCCCCGACGGTACCAAGCCACGGGCAACACGGCGCGAGCGGCCGACCCGGGATTCGGGCAGACTCGGGCTGTGGACGGCCTCGCGCGCTGGTCGGATCTCGCCGCCGGCGCCCCGGCAGTCGCCGAGGCCGGACGCCGCGTCCTGTACCGGTCGGGAGAAGGTGCAGCACTCCTGGCGACGGTCCGCGGCGGCGCGCCGCCGCGCATCCACCCGGTTAATGTCGGGATAGTCGGCGATGGCCTGTACGTATTCCTGCTCGACTCGGCAAAGCGGCGCGACCTAGCCGAGGACGGCCGGTTCGCACTCCACGGCCATCAGGACCCAGCCGATCCCACGGAGATCTCGATGCGTGGCCGGGCACGACTGGTCCAGCCCGGCGCCGAGTGGGATCGCGTCGCCGCTGGCTGGTTCTTCGAGGTCGACGACTCGTACCGGCTCTTCGAGCTCAGGCTCGGCACTGCGATCCTCGGCGAGCGCGACACCGACGAGTGGCCGCCGCGCTACACCCGCTGGAGCGCGATTCGCCGCTGAACACGGGCGACCTGGGCGCGCCGAACTGGCGGCGCAAATCAGGTGAAGTGGTGGAGATGGGGGAGAGTCGAACTCCCCGTCCAGAACCCTTCGTCAGCAGCCACTACGAGCGTGTCCGATCGTTTTCGTCAACCCCGGGGCCGAAGATCGGCACCCTGCCCTGGGGTCCAGTCACGTGTCCCTAAATTGGGCTTGACTCCGGCCTACGCGACGCTCGTCCGGGCTGCAGCCCCGCTGAATGACGCTTCCGCGGCCCGCGAGGCGGGGGCCGTTTCCACGCTCACTCTACCGCCTAAGCGGCGAGAGCGAGAGTCGACTGCTTGTTGGCAGGTACTTCGTTTTGCCGCCGGTTTAACGAGGCCTGACGGCACCTCGGCTCGCGTCCACTGACAACCAGACCCTGTCGAGACCACGCATCCCCACGGAGTCGAACGCGCGTTCGGCGTTCGTGGGTAGTCTACCGCATGCCCTTCGACGAAGCGGTCGCGGTGGAGCTCATCCACGCGGCGGCGGGGTTCGCGGTGATCCCTCGGCGCGTTCGCGTCTGATCACGCTGGGAGCCGGGCCGCTACGATGCGCCCGTGCGCCTCACGCCGTGGGAGGAGGAGCGGCTCCTCATCTTCAGCGCCGCCGAGCTGGCGCGACGGCATCGCGCCGCCGGCATCCTCCTCAACACCCCCGAGGCCATCGCGCTCATGTGCGACGCGATGCTCGAGGCGGCGCGAGCCGGGACCCCGTCGACGGTCGCGTCTCGCTGGCCGGCCGCCCGCTCGAGACCGTGCCGCTCACAGAGGTTCCGCTCAGCCGTAGGTACCTTTTTCGGTAGCCCCGTACGAATGCCTCGCGCTCGGTGTGCGTGATGGCCCCCTCTCGTGGGCCATCTGGCCCGTATCTATGTGGGCAGCCCGGTGGTCCACTGACTGCACGGCCGAAACGATGTGCCCATGTCGAGGCCGGGACGAGGAATGATGAACACCCAAACTCTTGATGTCACATCGAGAATCACCACCGCAATCACCATCGCACGCCCGATCGCCGTCCTGCTGGTGGACGATCACCAGACCGTGATCGAGGCCCTCAGGGGCGTGCTCCAGCGCGAACCGGACATGGTCGTGATCGGCTCCGCAGGCTCAGTGCGGGAGGTCGCAGACCTTCCCCAGAGGGCGCCCGACGTGGCCATCGTCGACTACACCCTGCCCGATGGCACCGGCGCCGACGCCTGCCGGCACATCAAGGCGCGCTGGCCTCACGCCAGGATCGTCATGCTCTCCGGCACCGCCGATGACGAGGCGATCCTGTCCACGCTCCGCGCCGGTGCCGACGGCTACGTGGCCAAGGCGCAGCGCCTCGCGGTGCTGCTGAGCGCCATCCGCGCCACCCACGCCCACGAGCCGATCGTGGATCCGACAATGCTCGGACGGATCGCCCGGGGTCTCGAGGGTCAGGCGCACCTGCCGCCTCTGCTCCAGCCGCTAACGTCGCGCGAGCTCACCGTGCTCCGTGCACTCGCCGGTGGCCAAACCACCCGCGGTATCGCCGCCGACCTGGGCATCGCCGAGGGCACAGTCCGCCGTCACGTCGAGGCCATCCGCCGGAAGTTCGGTGTCGCCTCCCGCCTGGAAGCCGTCACGAAGGCCATCCAGTATCACGTCATCCAGGCTCCGCCCGCCTGACGGGCTCCCGGAGCTCTCGCAAGCGGGCGGCCGACGTAAGCAGGCGGCCGACAGGCGGTCGCCTGGCTCCTGATCCGCCGGAGATTACGCGGCTGCCCCTCGTCGACCGCTGACCTGAACCCCCGCCACTCCGCTGTGCCACGATCACGGCAGAGGGCGAGGTCGCGATCGAAGGAGGCGAATCCTCGTCGCAGGTGGACTCGGGCTCTCGGGCGCGACGGCACCTGGGCTCGTCCTCGACGGGACGCCGAAATACCAACTCAAGTTCTCTGGCGCGGCAGGACGCCTCGCCCGTCGGAACAACCTCTTCGTGCTGGCCTTGTTCTCCCCGCTCGTCCTGTGCGTGCTGGGCGGCGCTTTCCTCCCATGGCCCTACCGAGCGGCGCCGGAGGCGGGCGTCGTAGGTTTCCTCGCGCTCATGGGCTTGGCCGGCGTCGTCATCTCGGTGAGGCGATGGTCGTCGAGGTCCCGTGGACTGCGGGCTTCATCCACGGTGCGGCACCCGACGCTCCTGCTCATCGGGTCCTTCGTCTTTCTGATCCTCGGCTCCGCCACCATGAGCTCGGCAAGAGGGGCTCTGCCGCCCAAGTGCGCGTGAGGATCACGCTTGTCTGAAGCTCCGCATCTCGCGCGATGTGCCACGGAACGTGGCCGCTTCGTGGACCTGGTGGGCCCGCGGCTCAGGCCGAGACCGGCTCCGACGGCACGCTCGCGTTGCCGGCCGCGTCCACCGCGACGACCGTGTAGGCCGACCCCCGTGCTACCCGCAGCTCCCGATCGGACACGCCGGTCGTGGCGTGGAGCTGGCCGTCGCGGTACACGACGTACTCGACGACTCCAACGTTATCGGTCGATGCCGTCCACGTGAGGCTCGCCCAGCTGGGGTTCTCGGGCGCGACCGTGGCCTTGGGCGCGGTCGGGGCCTCGACGTCCGTCTCGGCCGTCGTCGCCGTCACGGTGACGGCCGGCCCGGTCTGGCCCGCCGTGTCAACGGCCCGGATGGTCCACGAGTAGGCCGTCTCGGGGGTCAGATTGGAGTTGTTCCATTCCCTTGACGTAGTGGTCCCGAGCAGTGCGCCATTGCGCCACACCCGGTAGCCGGTGACGCCCAGGTTGTCCGACGCCGCAGACCAGGTGAGTCGCGCCGTCGTGTCGGTGACTGTGACCGTGGCGTTGCCCGGCGCCGTCGGCGGCGAGTCGGCCGCACTCGTCGTCGCCGGCGCGCTGACCGCGGCGCTCAGGTTGCCGGCGCCATCTATGGCCTTGATCGTGTAGTAGTACCTGGTGGAGGGCGCGAGGCCGCTGTCGGTGAGGCTGGTGGCGGTCGCGGCTGCGGTGGTCAGCAGGACCCCGTCGCGCCAGATCCGGTACCCGGTCACGGCGCGGTTGTCGGTGCTTGGCCCCCACTTGAGGTTGATCGCCGAGGTGGAGGTGGCGGTCGCGGTGAACGACGACACGGCGGTGGGCGCGATGGCGTCGGACGGCATCGTGATGGCCACCTTGGCGGCGTACTTGCCGATCGACGTCACGCGGACCTTCACGCCCGACACGTAGTCGCGGAACCCGTGATCGAGACGAAGCGGCGCGTCGGCAAACGTTGTGGTACGGGGCCGGGTGTCGATCAGCTGGGTCTGCGTGATCTGGGTCCAGCCTGCAGCGAGGCGAAGCGTCACGCCTCTAACTGCCGGATCTCTGTACGAGAAGTCGTCGAAGTGCGTCCCGTACGGGCGTCGGTACTCGAGGTAGAGGAAGGTCCCGTTGCCGCGCGGGATGCTGATGATGCGCGTCCCACTCGTCGCGGAGGCATGTTTGAGCGTGTACGTCCCGCTGGTGACCACGGTCCTCGCCGCGCTCGTCGGCAGGTAGCCGATCTGGATCAGCTCCAGGTTGTGAACATGGCGTGTCATCGCGCCGCCCATCGTCGTGAACGGGTCGCCGTACTCGGAGCGAGTGCAGTTGGACGATAGGGCGACCCGCACGCCGTTCTTCTTGCAGCGCAGTGAGCTCGCGTGATGGACGCCCAGGTTGTGGCCCAGCTCGTGCGCGGCGACGCGGAGGTACGGCGATCCGTTGATCCAGGCGACCGGTCCGGGCAGCTGCGCAAGCCCGCGCCAGCTGCACGAGCTGGTGGGCGGGAACATGAACATGAAGTTGGTGTAGGTGCTCAGGTCGATGCCCCGCGCGGCCAGCCCGGCCTTTGCGGCGTCGGCCCAGAGCCGGTAGTCGCACGTCCCGCTGTTGTGCGGGATCTGCAGCCAGTCGAACGTCGTTCCGGTGATGGAGACCGCGCCCTTCGACTGCTCCAGGTAGTACTCACGAACCGAGTCTGCGTTCTTGAAGACGACGCGATTCGCGAATGCCCGCGTGTACGGCTTCCTGGTGTCGTTGCTGAAGTTGATCAGGATGACCGCCAGCTTCCGGGGGCCCGTCCATGACGGGGCGGAGGCCAGGACCTGGGTGCTGCTGAGCGCCCCGTCGAGGGCGACGAAGGCGCCGGCGTCCTGCCGGCCCTTCACGCGCACCTTCGCGCCGTTCACGAATCCGGGGGGCACGTCGCGCGGCATCTTCAGGGCGACGCGCTCGTTGCCCACCCGCAGGTGGTAGTCATACGTCGACTTCCCGGTTGCGAAGTCTTCGCCGTGGACCAGCTCCAGGGTGCCCTCGAGCGTCTTCGCGGTGGATGCGGCGCTGATGGGCGTCGGTGACGCAACGGCGCCGAGAACCATTAGCGCGATCGCGACGAGCGCGGCGCTGCGGGTCCTTCGAGCTGGCCGGGAGAGCTGCCGGGAGGCCGGGGTGGGCTGGTTGGTTGGGAACATGTGTGAACGCCTCGGTGGTCAATCGACCCCTTTTTGGTCTTCGACCTGAGGATCAGTTCCAGGGCGTTCACAAACCATCGCCCAAGCCGCCCGGCGGCCCTAGCGAGAGGGCCCACGCTCGGCTATGCACGCATGCATAGGGCCCCTTGCGATCGGGCGTATGCGGAGGCCCCAGCGGCCAGCCCCCCAGCGGCCAGCCCCCCAGCCCTCGCTCAGCGTGAGCTGGCCACCCGGCCTCAGCGCCGGCCGGACTCCGCCAGCTCGCGTTCGATGTCCCGGCGGGCGTCGCGCGCCTGGATCTCGCGGCGTCGGTCGTGGAGCTGCTTGCCCTTGCCCAGGCCAAGCTCCAGCTTCGCCTTGCCGCGCGCGGTGATGTACAGCTTGAGGGGCACCAGGGTCAGGCCCTTGGCCTTCGTCTTGCCCAGCAGCTGGTCGATCTGCCCGCGATGGAGCAGCAGCTTCCGGTCGCGCTTGGGCTCGTGGTTCACGCGATTGCCACCCTCCCAGGGCGCGATGTGCGCCCCGACGAGCCACGCCTCGCCGCGCTCGATGCGCGCGAATGAGTCGGCCAGGTTCACCTTGCCCGCGCGGATCGACTTGATCTCCGTCCCGGACAGCACGATGCCCGCCTCCATCGAGTCCTCGATGAGGAACTCGTGGCGGGCGCGCCGGTTCATTGCGATCGTCTTCTCGGGAATGGGAGCGGTCCTCAGCTGGCGGGTGGTGGGCCGATGAGTCTAATCGTGGGGCCCGCAAAGATCGTGGGCCCCGCAAAGCAAGAACGCCGGTCCCGAAGGACCGGCGTTCAATTGCGGCTCACCACCCGCAGCAGGTGACCGGTTAGACGGCCATCTCCTGCGAGGTGGTGCAGCGACCGTGTTCTGACACTGCACATCACCTCCTTTCGTTCGCGCGAACCCTAGCCGAACCCGGCGTGGGGCGCAACAAGGTCCGTACCGAGCGCCGCCGAGGGGTGGCCTCAGGCAGCTCGCAGGTAGTACCGCGGCGCGACCGCCGCCGCCCCAAGGACCTCCAGCGCCTCGTCGAGGACGGGGTCGCTGCCCTGCGGCAGGTCCGGCGGGACGGTCACCGGGATGTCCGGCGTGATCCCGACCTTGTGGATCCACGTCCTGTTCGGGGTCAGCCACTTGTTCGTCGTCAGCTTCACGCCGCCCAGCTCGCCGAGCTCGATCCACTCCTGCACCGTGCCCTTGCCGAACGTCGTCTCGCCGATGAGCTTCGCCCTGCCGCGATCCTGGAGCGCCCCGGCGACGATCTCGCCGGCGGACGCGGTCCCGCGATCGATGAGGACGACAACCTGGATGGAGGGGTCGGTGGCGATCCCGCCGGGGCGGGCGTCGGAGACGGTCTGGACGCCACTCGCGTCCTCCTGCCAGTAGATAGGACCCTCGGCGATGAACTCGCTCGCAACGTCGAGCGAGTCGAGCAGGAAGCCGCCCGGGTTCCCGCGGAGGTCGAGGACGAGCTTCCTGACGCCCTTGTCCAGGTGCGCCTGGATCGCCGTCTCCAGCTCCTTGGCGCCGGCGCTGGAGAAGCCGCCCAGGCTGACGTAGCCGACCTCGCCGCCGGCGAGATCGCGGCTGGTGACCTCGCGTCGCTGGATCTTGGCCCGCACGATCGTTACCTCGAAGTCGTCGAGGATCTGGCGCGGCTTCGGTGTCGCACTGGGCGCCGGGGACCCGGGCGAGGACGGCGCCGGCGCCGCAGTCGGGCCTGGCGTCGCCCGCACCGGCGCGGCGAAGCGCTGGATGTGCAGCTTGACCTCCGTGCCGGCCTTGCCTCGCACGCGGTCGCGGGCCTCGTCCGGCGTCAGGCCATCAAGCCGCGAACCATCCACCTCGAGGATGACGTCGCCCGGCCGCAGACCGGCGGCCTCGGCCGGCGAGCCCGGCAGTGGTGCGATGACGACGAGGAAGCAGTCCGGCCCGTACCGGTTGCAGTCGCTCGTGTTGCCGGAGGCGTCGACGGAGCCGATCTCGGCGCCGATGCCCTCGAACGTGCCCGAGATGTCGTTGAGCGTGCCCGTGAAGTCCGCCGGGCTCAGGTACGAGGAGTACGGGTCGCCGACCGACTCGACCATGCCGCGGATGGCCCCTTCGATGAGCGTGCTGCGCTCGATCGGCTCGAGGGGATAGCGAGTCGTGATCGCGCGGTAGACGTCCCAGAACGGCTGCCAGGCGTCACGCTCCGAGATGGAGCTGCCGGGTGTGCGGCCCTGGTCCACGCCGACTGAGTAGCCCGACATGAACAGCGCCCCGCCGCCCATCACGGCGACGAGGACCATGGACACGCCGAACGCCCAGCCGCGTCGCCGCCCCACGGGGGCTGCCGGCACGGGAGCGAGAATCGGCTGGTCGACGAGGCCGGTCGGCATAGGCGCCGGCGCCGCGTCGGGTCGGCCCTCGGCCGCGGCATCGGGATCGGTGGGGAGCATTGCTCGGGAACCTCTCAGGTCAGGCCCGCCGCGTTCCGGACGGGGCGTGAAGCCTAACGCGATGCCCTCCGGGACATCGCCGGAGCTGCTAGCGGATGAGGTAGGTTCGAACGGAAACCCACGCGCCGACGACGCCCAGGCCCGTGCCCGCGCCGACGACCAGCAGCGTTACGTCGCGCGAGATCGACCCGACGTTGATCGGCAGGATCTGGAAGAAGCCGACCATGAACTGCGAGAGCGGCTCCGCCGCGCCCATGAGGACCCCCAGCGACAGCGCCGCGCCCAGGAGGCCGACCAGCGCCCCCTCGAAGACGAACGGCCAGCGGATGAACGCATCCGACGCGCCGACGAGGCGCATGACCTCGATCTCCTCGGCGCGCCCGAGCACGGCGAGACGGATCGTGTTGATCACGATGAACAGCACGATCGCGCCGATGACCGCCAGCAGGAGCACGCCGAACGTGCGCAGGAAGCTCGTGAGCGAGACCAGGCGATCCGTCGTGTCCTCGATGTTCTGGACCTTGGCGACCACCGACTCGGCGCCCAGGAAGCTCGCGACCGTGCGGTAGTCCTCCGGTGTTCGGAGCTTGACCTCGAGGCTCGCCGGCAGCGGGTTCTCCGCGAGGTACTGGGTGAGGTCCCGCTGGCCCTGCGCGAGCCGCTCCTCGCGGTAGCGACGCAGCGCCTCGGCCTTGGATACGTACTCGACCGAGCGCACCTCCGGCATCGTGCCGAGGCGAGCCTGGAGATCGGCGAGGTCTGCCTGGCGGGCGTCGTCCTCGAGGTCCGCGACGACGCCGACCTTGTCTTCGACGTAGGACAGGCTGGCGAGAAAGCCCGCCTGGACGATCCAGAACGAGGCCAGCAGGAGGAGCATCAGGGTCATCGTGGCGGTAGCCGCGAGGCTCATGGCCGCGTTGCGCCAGAAGCCTTGCCAGGCGCGTGAGACGCTGAAGAAGAGGAACGAGAACATCAGCCGCCCCGGTGGTAGCCGCCACCGACCTCGTCGCGGATGATCCGGCCCTCCTCGAGGGCGACGACGCGCTTCCGGAGCGCGGTGACGATGTCGGCGTCGTGGGTGGCCATGAGCACGGTCACGCCCAGCTCGTTGATCCGCAGCAGGAGCTGGAGGATCTCCCACGAGATCAGCGGGTCGAGGTTCCCGGTGGGCTCGTCGGCGATGATGATCCGCGGGTCGTGGACCAGCGCCCGCGCGATGGCGGTCCGCTGCTGCTCGCCGCCCGAGAGCTGCTTCGGATACTGCTCCGCGTGGTCCGTCAGGCCGACGAGCGCCAGGACGCGCTGGACGGCGGGCTTGACCCGACGGCGCGGCGTGCCCGTGACCTCCAGCGCGAAGGCGATGTTCTCGCGCACGTTCTTGGTGGGCAGCAGCTTGAAGTCCTGGAAGACGATGCCGATCTTGCGCCGGACGTGGGGTACGCGGCGACGGGGCAGCCGAGCCAGGTCATCGCCGTCGAGCAGGACCGTGCCCCGGGTCGCCAGCTCGTCGCGGATCAGGAGCTTCATCAGCGTGGACTTGCCCGCCCCCGACGCACCGACGAGGAACACGAAGTCACCTTCGGGGACCACGAGATCGACGTCCTTGAGGGCATCTCGCCCGTTCGGGTACGTCTTGGTGACGTCGTTGAGCACGAGCACGTGTCGCCGCGGGGCCAGTTTCGGGCCCCCGTTGCGCTCGGGCTGGAACATGACGCCGCCGGGCCCGCCGGCCTGATCGGGGCGCGTGTTTCGGGTGCGATTCACGGTCAACAAGGTCCCCCCGAGGCTAACACCCGTTTACTGAACGCAACAATGGCCCTATCAGACCAGTCCGGGGGACATTGGTACATATCGGTCGAATTCGGCGTATTGGCGGGTCCATGCCGACAGGACCGGCATCGTGTCGATGCGCAGGCCCGCCCGGATCGCCATCGCCAGGGCGTCCCCGGCAGCTCCCGGCAACCAGACCGCCGATGCCCCGCGAGGGACCACGGTCATGAGCAGATGTCCCAGGACGGGCATGAGCAGGCTCGGATCGGACACGCCGATAGGTCCCATTCGCCCGATCTCCCCGGCATAGCCGTAGCCGACGAGCGCTCCGCCGGCCCGGTAGCTGAAGACGTGGCGCGGCTCGTCCTGCACGAAGCCGTGGTCCTCGGGGTGCACGAAACCCAAAAGGGACCGATCGAAGGCAGCGAGCTCGGCGCCTTCCCGCCAGGCGGCGGCGTCCTCGATGCGTTCGGCAGTGACGTCCTCAGGCAGCCCGGGCCACGCGAAGTGCGGGCGCGGGCGGCCTGCCAGGTAGAGCAGCGGCATGCGGGGCACCATTCCGAACGTCGCGTACAGCCCGTTCGAGATGGGCTGCGCACTGTCCGTGCAGGTCGCGAGGATCCGGCCCTCCAGCGTCTCGGGCAGGAGCCGCTCCAGCAGCGCCCGTCCGAGCCCGCGTGCCTGCTCGCCGGGCTCGACGAAGAGCATCGACAGGAACCACAGCGGCCCACGCTCGATCGCCGACCCGAATGCAACGACTCGCCGCCGCCCCCCGCCGCGGTCGCGCTCGGCGACCATGAACCTGCCTGGATCGGTGGCGAGGGTGTGGCCGTGCAGCCGGCGCAGGCCCGGGTTCTCGGGCGGCGAGGGCGGAATGCCCATCCGCGTCGTATACGCGTCGATGCTCTCGCGGTGGATTCGGCCGCAGTCGGGCAGGTCGGCCACCGTTGCGGGCCGGAAGGTGATCCCGGCGGACGACGGCGCGCCGCGAATCACGCCGCCGTGCCCTCCCCGTCGCCACCGGTCGCGAGTCGCTCGAGCTCGGCCTGCATGAACCCGTCCAGTTCGCCGTCGAGCACCGCCGCGGTGTTCGAGGTCTCGTACTGGGTGCGCAGGTCCTTCACCATCTGGTACGGGTGCAGGACGTAGCTCCGGATCTGGTTGCCCCACCCCGCCTCGACGTGCTCGCCCCGCAGCTTGCTCAGCTCCTGCTCCTTCTCCTCCAGCTGCCGCTCCAGCAGCCGCGCCTTGAGGACCTTGATCGCCGTCTCCTTGTTCTGGGTCTGGGAGCGCTCGTTCTGCGACTGCGCCACGATCCCGGTCGGCAAGTGCGTGAGGCGCACCGCGGAATCCGTCTTGTTGACGTGCTGGCCGCCCGCGCCCTGCGCCCGGTAGGTGTCGACGCGGATCTGGTCCCAGTCGAGCTCGATCGGGATGTCCTCGTCCGGCTCCGGCATCACCTCGACCAGACCGAAGGTGGTCTGGCGCCTGTTCTGGGCATCGAACGGACTGATCCTGACCAGGCGGTGGACGCCACGCTCGGCGCGGAGCCAGCCGTAGGCGCCCCGCCCGTTGACGGCGACCGACACGCTCTTCAGGCCGGCCTGCTCGCCCTCCTGCTCATCGATGATCTCGGTCTGCCAGCGGTGCCGCTCCGCCCAGCGGAGGTACATCCGCAGGAGCATCGCCGCCCAGTCCGTGGCCTCCGTGCCGCCGGCGCCCGCGCTGATCGAGAGGATCGCGGGCCGGCCGTCGTACTCACCGGAGAAGAGCAGCTCCGTGCGCTCACGGGCAAAGTCCGCGTCGAGGTCGTCGACGGTGCGGTCGACCTCGCTCTCGAGTTCGGCGTCACCCGATTCCTGGGCGAGCTCCAGCGTCGTCTCGATGTCGTCCGCGCGGCCGAGGATGCCGGACCAGCGCTCGATGTCCGCTCGAAGGCCATCCGCCTCGCGCAGCACGTCCTGCGCCGCGCGGCCGTCGTCCCAGAAACCCGGCTCCGAGGTGAGCGCCTCGAGCTCGGTCAGTCGCGACTGCTTGCCCGGAAGGTCAAAGACGCCCCGAGGTCGATCGGATCCGCTCCACGAGGTCGCGGACGCGCGCGGCGTCCACTAGTTCTTGGGGACCCGGAGGTCCTGGAGCAGGATCGGACGGAGCTCGATCAGGCGCAGGGCCGACTTGCTCCGGACGACGACGGGGTTCACACAGGGACAGTAGCTGTTGTGCGGACACACGCCGCAGTTGCCGTCGCAGTCGAGCGCAGCGGCGTAACTGCAGTTGCGGCAATCACGTTCGCAGGCGATCAGGTCGACGAAGGTCGCTTCTTCAGCCTGCTTCACGAATCCCTCACTTCAGCGGCGGCACGGATTCGAATTACGACGCGAGGCGCGACCTCAGGCGCGAACTGCCGAGGTGGCGCTGGGCATCGCGTTGGGGTTGCCCGAAGTATAGGGGGCGGATTTCGCCGCGCCAAGAGGGGAAATTGCCCGATCGCGAGCCCGGGTCGCCGAATCAGCGCGCGGCGGGCGGTGGCGGTGCTGGCGGCGGCGGGGCGGCCGGCCTCTCCATCGTCGCCTCGTCGGCCGGAGCAGCCGTGCCCTCGGTCGCCGCCGGGCTCTCCATCGCCGCCGGGCTCTCCGTCGCCGCCGGGCTGGCCGCGGCAGCCGTGCCCTGGGCAGCCTTGTAGCCGAGCCAGGCCAGGTACGCGAGAACGATGGCCGCGACGAGGCCTATGTCGAACAGGATCGTGAAGATCCGGCCCAGGCTGAAGACGTCCTCGAGGTACTGCAGCGCGGACAGGATGAATCCGACCGCAGCGATCCCACCGAGTCCCAGCAGGAGCGTGGCCTTCGGCGCGGGGAGCTTCATGGCCGGCGACAGCTGCGGCTGCAGCAGCACGAGGATCGCCCCGAGGGCGGCCAGCCCGCCGATGATCCCGCCGACGCCCCAGCGGTCGATGATGCTGACCAGGCCGCCGAGCAGCGCAACGGCAGCCGCGATCAGCAGGCGCTTGTCGCCCGCGCTCAACTTCGAGAAGTCCATCGTCCCCACCTCACCACCGGTGCCTCCAGCCGCCCGGTCTGGGCAGCACGTTACCACTCGATCGGGGTGCACGACAGGCCCTGCCGGCACCTGGGCTCCGGGTCAGGGCGCTTTGGCGTTCGCCGCGTCGCCGATGAGCCGACCGGCGCCGACGTAGTAGGCGACGAGCCCCGCGAGCTCGTGGACCATCGCCTTTCGCCGGCGCCACTCGTCCCGGTCGGTTGGGCTGGACTGGGTTGGTGAGCCCCATGCCACGATGCCCTGGTCGGAGGCCATCCTCAGCACCCGCAACATGTGCGTCCGGTCGCTGACGAACACCGCGCTGGCCAGGTCGTGCTCGCGCATGACCAGCGACACCGCCTCCAGCGACGAGAGGGTGTTGCGCCCCTTGTCCTCGGCAAGGATCGCGCCCTCCGGCACGCCGTTCTCGATCGCCCACGCGCGCGCAGTTGCGGCCTCGGTCGTCCGATCGCCCAGCAGCTTGCCACCGGTCACGACGAGGTACGGGGCGACACCCTCGTGGTACAGGTCCACGGCGTGCCGTAGCCGCGCCTCGAAAACCCCGCCCGGCGTGCCGTTGAACTGCGCGGCGCCGAGCACCACGATCGCGTCTGCCGGGCGCCGCTCGTCGCGATCGCCCTGGGCGGAGATCCGGATCGCCATGTAGCCGAGGAGCAGGATCCCGCCGCCCAGTCCCCAGCCCGCCAGGAGCATGACGCTACGAAGCACCGCCCGGGAGGTCATGGGCCGGGGCGCTGATGCATGCCCGGCGTCAGGCGCCGTGGCACTTCTTGTACTTGCGACCGGAGCCGCACCAGCACGCGTCGTTGCGCCCGATCTTGGTCCCCGACGGCGTGTAGCCGGGCCGCGCCTGCTGTCCGGTCCCGCCGCCGCCCGCGGTGGCCATCACGCCGGCCGTTCCGGCGGTGCCGCTGACGCCCTGTCCGGCCATCGCCCGGACGCCCGGCAGCATGCCCGTGCCGGATCGGCTGCCCTGCGCAGCCGGGCCGCCGCCCGCCGCCCGCTGGCCAGGGCCCTGCATCGCGAATACGCTCGATTGCGGCTGTGGCTGATCCTGGACCTGGACGCGGAAGATGGTGCTTGCTACCTGGTGCCGGATGAAGCCCGAGAGCTCCTCGTAGAGGCGGAACGCCTCCTTCCGGAACTCGTTGAGCGGATCCTGCTGGGCGTAGCCGCGGAGTCCGATGCCTCGGCGCATGTCGTCGAGCTCGGTGAGGTGCTCAACCCACAGCGAGTCGATGGTTCGCAGCAGGACGAACCGTTCGATCTGCGCCCAGCGCTCGGCCCCGATTTCGGCTTCCCTCGCCTCGAGGAGGGCGTCGGCGACCTCGCGGACGTGCTCCGACACCGCAGCGACCGACTTGAGCTCCAGCAGCGCGTCGTGGTCGATTCGGTCCGCCCCGAGGCCCATGCGGCCGAGATCGAGCAGGAGGTCCGCCAGGCCATCCTCGGTGACCGCTTCGTTGGGATCGCCGAGGTGCCGGGCGACGACGTCTTCCAGGTCCTCGTCGAGGAAGACCCGGATCGTCTCGGTCAGGTCCTCGTTGCGAAGGACCTTGTCGCGCTCGGCGTAGATCGTCTCGCGCTGGCGGTTGATCACGTCGTCGAACTCGACGACGCGCTTGCGGATGTCGAAGTTGAAGCCCTCGACACGGGACTGTGCGCTCTCGATCGTCTTGCCGAGCATCCCCGACTCGATGTAGTTGTCCTCGTCGAGGCCCATCCGCTCCATGAGCCCGGCGATCCGCTCGTTCGCGAACCGCTTCATCAGGTCGTCGTCGAGCGAGAGGTAGAAGCGCGACGAGCCCGGGTCGCCCTGGCGGCCGGCACGGCCACGGAGCTGGTTGTCGATGCGCCGGCTCTCGTGGCGCTCAGTGCCGACGATGTGCAGCCCGCCGGCTTCGACGACGCGCGCGTGATCCTCCTCGGTCGTCTGCTTCGCCTCGGCGAGAGCCGCGTCGTAGGTCTCCTTGTCCACCTCGGCGGGGTTGAGGCCCCTGCGGTGGAGCAGCTCCGACGCGAGGCCCGCCGGGTTCCCGCCGAGCTGGATGTCCGTGCCGCGGCCGGCCATGTTCGTGGCGATCGTGACCGCGCCGGTCCGGCCCGCCTGGGAGACGATCAGCGATTCCTTCTCGTGGAACTTGGCGTTCAGGACCTCGTGCTTTATGCCCCGCCGCTTGAGCAGCTCCCCGAGCCGCTCCGATTTCTCGACGGACACCGTGCCGACGAGGATCGGCCGGCCGGCCGCCTGCATCTCCTCGATCTCGTCGGCCACGGCGTTGAACTTGGCCCGCTCGTTGATGTACACGAGGTCGGTGTCGTCGGTCCGGATCATCGGGCGATGGGTCGGGATGGCGACGACCTCGAGCTGGTAGATCTTGTGGAGCTCCTCGGCCTCGGTCATCGCCGTGCCGGTCATGCCGGCCAGCTTGTCGTACAGGCGGAAGTAGTTCTGGAACGTGATCGTGGCCATCGTCACGCTCTCGCGCTGGACGCGCAGGCCCTCCTTCGCCTCGATGGCCTGGTGCAGGCCCTCGCTCCAGCGCCGGCCCGGCATCTGGCGCCCCGTGAACTCGTCGACGATGATGATCTCGTTGTCCTTGACGATGTAGTCGCGGTCGCGCTTGTACATCGCGTGCGCCCGGAGCGCCTGCTCGAAGTGGCGGGCGAAGCGCGGGTCCGCGTCGTAGATGTTCTCGACCCCGAGCAGCTTCTCGATCCTGTCGACGCCCTCCTCGGTCGGCGAGACGGCCTTGTCCTTGAGGTCGATGAAGTAGTCGCCGTCGTCCGGGTCGCCGGCGATCCAGTCACCGCGGCGCTCGCGCAGGCGGGGGACCAGGCGCGCGAACGTGTAGTAGAGATCGCCGGACTCCTCGGCCTGGCCGCTGATGATCAGCGGCGTGCGCGCCTCGTCGATGAGGATGTTGTCGACCTCGTCGACGATGCCGAAATAGCGCTCGCGCTGGACACGTGATTCGAGGTCCGTGACCATGTTGTCGCGCAGGTAGTCGAACCCGAACTCGTTGTTCGTGCCGTAGGTGACGTCCGCGGCGTAGGCCTCGCGGCGCGTGATCGGGCGAAGGTTGATCAGGCGCTCGTCATTGGTCGGGTAGCCCGGCTCGAACAGGTACGAGGCGGCGCCGGCGTCGGACTGGTGGCCCAGGATCATGCCCACCGAGAGGCCGAGGAAATGGAAGATCGGGCCTATCCACTGCGGGTCACGGCGGGCCAGGTAGTCGTTGACGGTGACGACGTGGACACCCTTGCCGGCGACGGCGTTGAGGATCGCGGCCAGCGGCGCGACGAGGGTCTTGCCCTCGCCCGTGCGCATCTCGGCGATCTTGCCCTGATGGAGCACGACGCCGCCGATCAGCTGCTCATCGAAGTGGCGCATGCCGAGGGTCCGGACCATGGCCTCGCGGGCCATCGCGAACACGTCCGGCAGAATGTCGTCGAGCGCCGCCCGGATGTCCGCGTTCTCGCGCCGGCGCCGGGCCTTTGCGAGCTCGCGCCGGCGCTCGAGGTCGGGGTGGTGGAGCTCCTCGTCGGACGGCTCCTCGGGCAGGACCGTCTCGCGGAACTCGTCGCGGAGCGCCGTGAACCGCTCGCGGATCTCGGCGTCGGTAAGGGCCTTGATCTCTTCCTCGAGATCGTTGGCCTCGTCGACGAACGGTTGGATCCGCTTCAGCTCACGGTCGTTCGAATCGACGAACCGGGAAAGAAAACCAAGCATGGACCGTGAAGTATAGGTGGCAGCCCCCGCGGGCTAGCGTCAGGCGGGGAAGTTCCAGAAACCGATCCCGTAGCCGAGCACGAGCAGGACGAACGTGGCAAATGCGAGGCCGGCCCAGAACATGACGGCGACGAGCCGCGAGGTCGGGCGCATCTCGGGGTTCCGGAAGGCCGGCAAGCGGCCGCCACGCAACGCAAGGCCCCAGCGCGGCGAGCGGAGCTGCTCGCGGTAGTCCGGCGCAGCGCCGGGCTCCGGCTTTAGGACACCCCGCTCGTCGGGGCGGTGGAGCTGCAGGCTCATCGATTCTCACCTTCGGCGGCGCCGGACGCCGCCAGCAACGATAAATCGGTTGGTTCGTCGCCGACAGGCCCGTCCTCGCCCTCGCCCGGCTGGATCCGGATGTCGAGCTTGCGCGCGATGCCGTCCTCCCACAGGAGCATCTCCTGGGTGAACGCGACCTCGCTGGAGAACAGCGCGCCCACGGATTCGCCGCGGTGAATGCGCTTGATCGCCTCGCCGATGAGCGGCGCGATCGACAGCGTCGTGATCTTGGGGATTTGCTTGCCCGCCGGGAGCGGCACGGTGTCCGTCAGGACCAGCTCGCGCAGGGCGGAGTCGGCGATGCGATCCACCGCTGCGCCCGACAGCACGCCGTGGGTCGCACAGGCGTAGATCTCGGTGACGCCCTCACGCGCGAGGGCGTTGACGGTCTCGATGAGCGTGCCCGCGGTATCAACCTCGTCGTCCACGATGATCGCGCGCTTGCCGCGGACCTCGCCGATGACGTTCAGGAGCTCGGCCCGATCGAGGTTGCCGACACGCCGCTTCTCGATGATCGCGAGGGGCGCGTCCAGCAGCTCCGCAAACGTCCGCGCGCGCTTGGCGAACCCGAGGTCGGTCACGACCACGAGGTCCTCGAGGTGCTTGTGCTTGAAGTAGTTCGACAGGATGTGGACCGCGGTCAGCTCGTCGACAGGGATGTTGAAGAAGCCCTGGATCTGGCCCTGGTGGAGGTCCATCGTCAGCATCCGGTCGGCGCCAGCGACCGAGATCATGTCGGCGACGAGCCGCGCCGTGATCGGCACGCGCGGCTGGTCCTTCTTGTCCGAGCGACCGTAGGCGTAGTACGGCACCACCGCCGTGATGCGCCCCGCCGACGCGCGCTTGAACGCATCGATCATGATCAGGAGCTCCATGATCGACTTGTTCACGGGGCTGCACGTGGGCTGGACGATGAAGACGTCCTTCTCGCGGACGTTCTCCATGATCCTGACGAAGATGTTCTCGTTCGCGAACTCGAACACCTCGGCGTCGCCGATCTCGCTGCCGATGTAGCGGCAGATCTTCTCTGCGAGGTCGCGGTTCGCGTTGCCGGTGTAGATCTGGAACTGGTCCGCGTACACGGGCGAGTCCTCCAGCCGACCGAACCCGGCGCTCACGGTCGCCCGATCAAGCGCCGGCCCCCGGACCGCCGCGGGGGACGTCGCCGGAAGAGCCGCCGCCGCCCGGACCCGCATCCGGGGCGTCATTGTCGTCGCTCTCGCGCCCTTCCGCCAGCCCCGGCCGGAATGCCGCGATTCCAACGACGCGATCGCCTTCGTTCAGGCGCATGACGATGACGCCGCGCGCCTGCGGCGAATAGTGGTTCACGGTGTCGAGCTCGGTGCGGACGACCTGGCCCTGCGCCGAGATCAGCACGAGCTCCTCGTCGAGCTCCGTAACCTGCTGGACCGCCGCCACGAGGCCCGTCTTCTTCCCCTCGAGCGAGATCAGCTTCACGCCCTGGCCGCCGCGGTGCTTGCGCCGGAACTCCTCGATCCCGACGCGCTTGCCGTAGCCGGTCTCGCTGAGCACGAGCAGGTCCGCGCCGGGCTGGACGACGCTCATGGCGACGACCTCGTCGCCCTCCTTCTTCAGGAGGCGGATGCCGATCACACCGCCGGCGTCCCGGCCCATCGCCCGGACCTCGGCCTCGGAGAACCGGGCGAGCATGCCCTGTGCGGTGGCGATGATGACGTCGTCCTCGCCCGACGAGACGTCGACCCACGCAAGCTCGTCCTTCTCGTCGAGGTTGATCGCCCGGATGCCGGTGGAGCGGACTCGCTCGAACTGCTCGAGCGGGGTCTTCTTGATCTTGCCCCGCCTCGTCGCCAGCACCAGGTATGACCCCGCGGCGAACTCCGGCAGCGTGATGGTCGCGACCGGCACCTCGCCGGCCTCGACCTGGACGCCCGGCATGTTGATGATCGGCAGGCCCTTCGCCTGTCGGGACGCGTCGGGGATGGCGTGGACCTTGGCCGAGAACACGCGACCGCGGTTCGTGAAGAACAGGGCCCAGTCATGGGTGTTCGCGACGAGCAGGTGCTCGACCGCGTCCTCCTCGCGGGTGACGTGGCCGATGATCCCCTTGCCACCGCGATGCTGGCGGCGATACGTCCCCACCGGCTGGCGCTTGATGTAGCCGCGCTGGCTGATCGTCACGACGACGTCCTCGTCCGCGATCAGGTCCTCGTCGGTGAGCTCGCGCGATGAGTCGTCCTGGACGCGGGTGCGCCGCTCGCCGGCGTACTTGCGCTTCATCTCGCGCAGCTCGTCCTTGATGATCGAGAGCACGCGGGCCGGGTTGGCGAGGATGTCCTCCAGCTCGGCGATCTCCTGGATCACCGCCAGGTACTCGTCCTCGATCTTCTTGCGCTCGAGGGCGGCGAGGCGCGCGAGCCGCATGTCCAGGATGGCCTGGGCCTGTCGATCGGACAGGTCGAAGCGGCTCATCAGGTTGTTCTTGGCGGCCTCCGTGTCCGCCGACTCGCGGATCGTCTTGATCACGGCGTCGAGGTTGTCGAGCGCCTTCTTGAGGCCCTCGAGGATGTGTGCCCGGTCCCGCGCCTTGCCGAGGTCGAACTCGGTGCGACGCCGGACGATCTCGCGCCGGTGCTCCACGTGGTGGGCCAGCACAGACTTGAGCGGCAGGGTCTGGGGCTGCCCGTCGACCAGGGCGAGCATGTTCGTGTTGAAGGTCGCCTGGAGCTGGGTGTGCTTGAACAGGTTGTTCAGCACCTTGTGCGGGTTGGCATCGCGCTTGATCTCGATGTACATGCGCATGCCGTCGCGGTCCGACTCGTCGCGCAGGTCCGAGATCCCGTCGATCTTCTTGTCCTTGACCAGGTCGGCGATCTTCTCCAGGAGCGACGCCTTGTTCACCTGGTACGGCAGTTCGGTGACGATGATCGCGATCCGGTCGCCGCGCACTTCTTCAAAGGCGCACTGGGCGCGCATGACCACGCGCCCGCGGCCGTGGGCGTACATCTGGCGGATCGCGTCGATCGTCTCCCAGTCGCCGCTGATGGTGTTGCGCTGGCGTTCGAAGCGGAAGATCGTGCCGCCGGTCGGAAAGTCCGGCCCGGTGACGTGCTGGCACAGGTCGTCCGTGGTGATCTCGGGGTCGTCGATCAGGGCGATCGTGGCGTCCACGATCTCGCCAAGGTGATGGGGCGGGATGTTCGTCGCCATCCCGACGGCGATGCCGGACGAGCCGTTGATGAGGAGGTTCGGAAGCTTCGCCGGCAGCACGCTCGGCTGCTGCTGCGTGCCGTCGTAGTTCTCCTCGTAGTCGACCGTCTCCTTGTCGATGTCGGCGAGCATCTCGACGGCCATCGCGGTGAGCCGGGCTTCCGTGTAGCGCATGGCCGCCGGCGCGTCGCCATCGACCGAGCCGAAGTTGCCCTGGCCGTCGACCAGCGGGTAGCGCAGCGAGAAGTCCTGGGCAAGCCGCACGAGCGCGTCGTACAGGGCCACGTCGCCGTGCGGGTGGTACTTGCCCATTACCTCGCCGACGATCGCGGCGCACTTGCGATAGGAGCTCGTAGCCGAGAGCCCCATCTCACCCATCGTGTACAGGACCCGGCGGTGGACCGGCTTCAGCCCGTCGCGCACGTCGGGCAGCGCACGCGACACGATGACGCTCATCGCGTAGTCGAGGTACGAGACCTTCATCTCGTCCTCGATGCGCACGCTGCGAACGTTGCCCTGGTTGCCCGGGTCGTCGATCACGGTTGGCGGCTCCTCACGTTCACGACTCGGCCGCCATGCCGGTCGTATCGTCGATCCGGCGCATCCCGTAGCGCGCCTTCAGGCGGTCGAGCTGGTCCTCGGGCAGGGCCATGAACGTCCCCTCCGCGGTCGCCAGCACCTCACCCGTGACGGGATCGATCACGCGACCGGCCGTTCGACTGGCCCGACGATGCATGTCCACGACCCAGCCCTCGGCGCGGATCGCGCGCCCGGTCGGGATCGGGCGCCGGAAGGCGACGTTGAGCCGCGCGGTCACGCCCCAGGTGCCCCGGCCGATGACCGACCAGGCCATGACCTCGTCGAGAATCGTGCACACGATGCCGCCGTGCGCGACGCTCTCCCAGCCCTGGAAGTGCGGCTCCAGGCTGAGCTCTACCCACGAACCGTTCGGATCGGTGTGTAGCTCCAGGTGCAGGCCGTGCTCGTTCAGGTCGCCGCAGGCAAAGCAGTGGTGGGGCTCGAACGCAAACGCGCCATCGGTGTCGCGCAGGCGTGGGGCGGCCGCCGCGACCACCTCAGATGTCAAGGTTTCTGACCTTTCGCGCCTCTGCCTTGATGAAGTCCTTGCGCGGCTCGACCTTCTCGCCCATTAGCTTGGTGAAGATCGCGTCGGCCTCGCCGGCGTCCTCGATCTCGGTGCGCAGGAGGATGCGTGTCTCCGGGTTCATCGTCGTCTCCCAGAGCTGGTCGGCGTTCATCTCGCCGAGGCCCTTGAAGCGCTGCACGCTCACGTTCTTCGTCTTGCCGTCCCGCGACAGCTCCTTCACCGCCGCCTCGCGCTCCTTCTCGCTGGAAGCGTAGCGGGTCACCTTGCCGGTGCTGACGCGGTAGAGCGGCGGCTGGCAGAGGTACAGGAAGCCGTTGGCGATGACCTCGGGCATGTGCCGGTAGAAGAAGGTGAGCAGCAAGGTGCTGATGTGCGCCCCGTCGACATCGGCGTCGCTGAGGAGGCAGATGCGGTGGTAGCGCAGCTTGTTGATATCGAAGGTCTCGCCGATGCCGGCGCCCAGCGCGATGACGAGCGGCCGGATCTTGTCGCTCGACAGCACGCGGTCGAGGCGCGCCTTCTCGACGTTCAGCATCTTTCCGAACATCGGCAGGATGGCCTGGAAGCGCCGATCGCGACCCTGTTTCGCCGAGCCGCCGGCCGAGTCGCCCTCGACGATGTAGAGCTCGGACCGCGCTGGATCGCGCTCCTGGCAGTCGGCGAGCTTGCCGGGAAGGGCCATGCCCTCGAGCGCACCCTTGCGGATCACGAGGTCGCGGGCCTTGCGGGCCGCCTCGCGCGCCCGGGCGGCGGTGAGGCACTTCTCGATGATCCGGCGGCCGTCGGCGGGATTCTCCTCGAGGTGCTGGACGATCCCCTCGGTCACCACGTTCTGGACGATGCCCTTGATGTCGGCATTGCCGAGCTTGGCCTTCGTCTGCCCCTCGAACTGCGGATCGGTCAGCTTGACGCTGATGACCGCAGTCAGACCCTCGCGGACGTCGTCGCCGGAGAGGTTGGCCTCCTTCTCGGAGAGCGTCCCGGACTTGCGCGACCACGTGTTCAGCGAGCTCGTCAGCGCGGCCCGGAAGCCGGCGACGTGCGTCCCGCCATCGACGGTGTGGATGTTGTTCGCGAAGGCGATGACGTTCTCGGCGAAGCCGTCGTTGTACTGGAGCGCCACCTCCACGCTCGTCGAGCCCACGAGGCGCTCGACGTAGATCGGACGGCCGTTGAGCACGTCGCGCCGCCGATTGAGGTGGCGGACGAAGCTCGTCACCCCGCCCTGGAAGAAGAAGTTCTTCTCGCGGTCCGCCCGCACGTCGCGCAGGCGGATCCAGAGCCCCTTGTTGAGATACGCCGACTCGCGCATGCGGGTGCTGATCGTGTCCCAGTTGAAGTCGAGATCCTCGAAGATCTCGGGATCGGGCTTGAAGATGGTGCGCGTGCCGTGCTCGCGCTTCCAGGTCGGCTCGAGGCCGCGATTCGCCTCCGCCACGCCGCCGCTCTGCTTCACCGGCCCTTTTGGGATGCCGCGGACGAACTCCTGGACCCAGCGCTTCTTGTCGCGGAGCACCTCGACCCGCATCTCCGAGCTCAGCGCGTTCACCACGCTCACGCCGACGCCGTGGAGCCCGCCCGAGACCTTGTAGCCGCCGCCACCGAACTTTCCGCCGGCGTGGAGGACGGTCATGATGACCTCGAGCGCGCTCTTGCCGGTCGAGTGCTTGTCGACCGGGATGCCGCGGCCGTCGTCGACCACCTCACAGGTGCCGTCGGCGTGGATCGTGACGTCGATCCGGGTGGCCTGGTTGGCCATCGCCTCGTCGATGCTGTTGTCCACGACCTCCCAGACCAGCTGGTGAAGGCCGCGCGCGTCCGTCGAGCCGATGTACATGCCCGGGCGCTTGCGGACGGCCGTTAGGCCCTCGAGGACCTGGATGTTGGCCGCCGTGTAGTTCGACGACGCCTTGCTTCGACTCTTGGTGGCTCGTTCGACGGTCATGTGGTCTCAGGCAACCTCGTGGTCAGGATGGGCCGATGGGGCGCCGGGGCCGGCTGCCGCACCGCGGGTGATGATCGAGTACAGGCGGTCGAGCTCCTCGTCCGAGTAGAAGTCGATGACGAGCCGGCCGCCGCGGCGCGTGCGCTGGATCCCCACCTTGGTGGCGAGCATGCCGCGCAGCTGGGCCTCCACGTCCTGGAGATCGTGGCTCAGGGTCGCGCGCTCGCGTGACGGCCGCTCGGCGCGCTTCCGACGGACGAGCTCCTCGGTCTGGCGCACCGAGTGGCCGCGCTCGAGCACGACGGCGAGGGCCGCCCGCTGGAGCTCGGGGATGGTGATGGCCGCCAGCGCCCTGCCGTGGCCCTCGCTGATGCGCCCCTCCACGATCGCCTGGCGCGTCTCGGGCGCGAGCTCGAGGAGGCGCAGCGCGTTGCTCACCGCCACGCGGCTCTTGCCCACCTGGCGAGCAACCGCTTCGTGGGTCAGCCCGAAGCGATCGATGAGCTCGCGGTAGGCGAGTGCCGTCTCGATCGGGTTGAGGTTCTCGCGCTGGATGTTCTCGATGAGCGCCAGCTCGAGGCTCGTCTCCGCGTCCGCCGTGTCGCGGAGGATGGCGGGAACGGTCTCGAGCCCGGCGATGCGGGCGGCCCGCAGCCGTCGCTCACCGGCGATGAGCTCGTAGCTGCCGTCGGCCAGGGCGCGGACCACGATCGGCTGGAGAATGCCGTGCACCGCGATCGAGGCTGCCAGCTCGCCGAGCTGCTCCTCGCCGAACGCCGTGCGCGGCTGGTTCGGGTTGCGGCCGATGCGGTCGAGCGCGATCTCGAGCACGCCGCGCTCCTCGCGGTTGTTGGGGATCAGCGCGTCGAGACCCCGTCCGAGGCCGAAGCTGCGCGCCCCGCGGGCCGGGGTGCTAGCCACGTGCGGCGACCTCCCCGGCGAGCTCGCGATACGCGTCGGCGCCCCGTGAGGCGGGGTCGTAGAGCGCGATCGGCAGGCCGTGGCTCGGTGCCTCGGAGAGGCGGACGGAGCGTGGGACCACCGTGTGGTACACGGTGCCGTTCATGTGGCGGCGCACCTCGGAGGCGACCTGGGCCGAGAGGTTGGTCCGTGCGTCGTACATGGTCAGCAGCACGCCGTCGATCTCGAGGCGCGGGTTCAGCCCTTCGCGGACGCGTCGGATGGTGTTCACCAGCTGGCTCAGGCCCTCCAGGGCGTAGTACTCGGTCTGGATCGGGATCAGGACCCCATCCGCGGCGGTCAATGCGTTCAGTGTCAGCAGCCCGAGCGACGGCGGGCAGTCGATCAGGACGCGCTCGTATCGCCCATCCAGCTCGGCCAAGCTGGCCGACAAGCGGTGCTCGCGCGCCGTCATGCCAACCAGCTCCACCTCCGCCCCCGACAGCGCCGGGGCCGATGGCACGAGGTCGAGGCCGGGCATCGACGTCTCCACCACGAGCTCGTTGATCGGTGCGCGATCGATGAGGGCATCGTACGTGGATCGTTCGACGGTGCGTCGGTCGACCCCCAGGCCGCTCGTGGCGTTGCCCTGTGGGTCCAGATCGATGACGAGGGTTCGCGTACCGGAGAGAGCGAGGTAGGCCGCCAGGTTGATCACCGTGGTCGTCTTGCCGACGCCGCCCTTCTGGTTTGTGCAGGCCGTGACCCGGACCACGAGCGCTCCGCTGCGAGTTCAGATGGGCCCCGCCATTCTACCAGTTTTCGGCTTATCAGGCGCTTATCGCGCGGTTGGCGCGGGGCCGGGCCGGCAGAGTTATCCACATGATGTTTCACGTGGATCGTCGCCACGCGTCGCGAGCCGGCCGCCCGTGGAAAACCCGCTCGCCCGTATACTCGTGGCTGTCGGTCGGACGCACCTCGGGGGCTCGGTATCAGCTACGTCGGTCCACTCCTGGCGGTCGTGATGGGCATCGTCCATGCGGCGATCGCCCCGGTCATCGTGGTGGGCGGGGTGAAGCCGAATCTCGTGCTGGTCGCCGTCGTCCTCGTCACCGCGTTCGGTGGATTTCTCCCCGGCATCACGTGGGCGTTCGTCGCCGGACTGACCGCCAACCTGCTCGTCGGCGAGCCGCTCGGATCGATCCCGCTCGCGATGCTCGTCGTGGCCGCGATGACCGCCGGTGGGGCGCGCGTCATCGGCCGCGTTCCGCTGGTCTACCCCGTGCTCGCGGCCTTCGCCGGGTCGATCGTGGCCGATCTCCTCCTCATCGGGCTGGGCCAGCTCGTCGGCGATGCGGTCGTCTCCGAGCTTCCCGGCGACATCATCCTCGCCGCGGCCGTCCTCAATGCCGTGATCTGCGCCATCGTCGTCGTCCCGGCCCGAGCGATCGCGGCGCGCTACGCGGTCGAGGAGGCCGGAGCCTGGTGAGCCGATGGCCGACCTGAACGACGGCCGCGTCGACCTGCGGCGCTCGCGGGCCCGCTTCATCGCGTTCAGCGTGGCCGCGATGCTGGTCTTTGCCGCGCTGGGTGGCCGGCTCTTCCAGCTCCAGGTGCTCGGCGGCGAGGATTACGCCCGGCGCGCCGCCGCGGACCGGACGGTCGAGGTCCCGATCCCCGCGCCGCGTGGCCTGGTCTTCGATCGGCAGGGCCGGGCGGTGGCCGTGAACACGCCTTCGTGGACGGTGAAGGTGCGCCCGGCCGATCTCCCGGAACACGATCGCCGCCGTGTCCTCGCCCGCGTCGCCCGCCTGACAGGTGTTCGAGCCTCCGTCCTCGACGCGCGGCTGAGCGCCTTCCAGGGCTCGCCGTTCGACCTCGTCCCGGTCCTGCGCGGCGTGGACCGTGAAGCGGCGCTGATCATCGGCGAGGAGTCCGAGTCCCTGCCGGGAGTCGTCGTCGAGGTGGACGCCGTGCGGGAGTACCTCGACGAACGTGGAGCGGCGAACGGGGAGCTGCTGGCCCACATCCTCGGCTACAGCGGGCCGATCAGCCGCGACGAGCTCGAGGCTCGGCCATCGAGCGGCTACCTGCGCGACGACGTCATCGGCAAGACGGGCATCGAAGCCTCGTTCGAGAGCGAGCTGCGTGGCACCTATGGCGCGCGGCTCGTCGAGCGCGACGCCTCCGGCCGCCTCCAGGAGGTCATCGAGACGATCCGCGAGCCGGAGCCCGGGACCAACCTCATGCTGACGATCGACGCCGACGTCCAGCGGCTGGCCGAGACGGCGCTCACCTGGGGCATGGACGTGGCCGGCGTCAGCCAGGGTGTGACGATCGTGATGAACCCGCAGACCGGCGAGATCCTCGCCATGGTCTCGTTGCCCGCCTATGACAACAACCTGTTCGCGCGCGGCATCAGCACCGACGACTTCGACGTCTACCTCACCGATCCGGACCGTCCGCTGCGCAACCATGCGATCGCCGACATCTATCCGCCCGGTTCGACCTACAAGCTCGTCACCGCGATCGCGGCCCTCGAGGAGGGGGTCACGACCGCGAGCCGGCAGTGGCCGACGTACGGGTGCTACCAGATTCCGGGCGCGCCCGAGGGGGAGTGCCTCTACGACTGGAACCGCCAGGGCTTCGGGCCGCTCGACATGGTCGACGCCTTCGCCAAGTCATCGGACACGTTCTTCTACCAGATGGCCATCGGCACCGGGATCGACCCGCTGGCGGAGTGGGCCTACGAGCTCGGCTTCGGTGCGCGGTCGGGGATCCGGCTGCCGGGGGAGGAGCCGGGGATCATCGCCAGCACCGAGTGGGCGCGGCAGCAGGGGCGCTCGGGCGTCTTCACCGGTGAGCTGGCACAGGCCGGGATCGGGCAGAACGTCATCGCGGTCACGCCGCTGCAGGTCCTCAACGCCTATGCCGCGGTGGCCAACGGCGGCAACCTCATGCGCCCGATGATCGTGCGCGGCGAAACCGATGCCACCGGCCGGCTGGTGCGCGAGTTCGAGCCGGAGCGCATCCACGCCATCGACGCGGATCCGTCGACGCTCCACACGATGCGCATCGGCGCGCGCGAGGTCATCACCTCGGGGCACGCCTACAACATCCGCGACCTCGACCTGCCGGGGGCGCTGTCGGGCAAGACCGGGACGGCGGAGTTCGGCGAGCTGACCGAGGGCGGCACGCTCCCCTTCCATTCCTGGTTCGTCGCGTACCTGCCGTCGGCCGCCGGCGCCACCGACGCCGAGCTGGCCGTCCTCAGCTTCAACTACTCGGCGGTCGTGCCCGGCAACGTCTCGGCCGAGGTCGTGAAGTACTTCCTCCAGCTCCATTACGAGCTCGACCAGGATCTCCGGCTGGATCCGAACGACTTCAGCCTCGTGACGGCGAACTGACCGATGGGCGTCGCGACCGCAACACTCGTCGACAGCGTCAGGGCCCGCGACTGGCGGCACTTCGACCTTCAGCTGCTGCTGTACGTGCTGCTCCTCATCACCGTCGGCGTCGTCATGGGCTACTCGGCGGCCTTCAACACCGATGCCGGCGCGACCGACGGCACGTCGCAGACGGTGAAGACGGTGATCTGGGCAGCCATCGGCCTCACCCTCTTCTTCGTCGCCTCCAGCGTCGACTACCACTGGCTGCGCACCCTGGCCGCGCCGATCTACCTGGTCGTGCTGGGGCTGCTGACGCTCACCATGCTCATCGGCACCAACCTGTTCGGCGCGCAGATGTCGGTGACGGTCGCCGGGCTCGACTTCCAGTTCTCCGAGGTGAGCAAGGTCCTGATGATCGCGGTGCTGGCGGCGTACCTCGCCGGGCGGCGCGAGCGGATCGGCCGCCTCGGCACGATCCTCGTCGCCGGGGCGCTGATGGTGCTGCCGACCTTCCTCGTCTTCCGCCAGCCCGATCTCGGGACGGCCCTCGTCTTCGTGGGAATCCTCGTCGGGATGCTCTTCCTCTCCGGAGCGAGCCTGGGGTGGATGGGCCTGTTCGCCGCCGCCGCCATCGGTGCCGCGCCGGTCGCCGTCGGGATGCTCCACGACTACCAGCGGCAGCGGCTGTTCTGCTTCCTGGACCCGTATGCCGACCCGCAGGGCGCCTGCTACCAGCTGGTCCAGGCCCTCAACGCCGTGGGGTCGGGCGGCTGGTTCGGGCGCGGGCTGACGGTCGGCGGCGAGGGGCAGCGCGGCTACATCCCGGTCCAGTCGACCGACTTCATCTTCACCGTCGTGGCCGAGGACCTCGG
>DATKBR010000003.1:0-2613 GCA_035513775.1 Candidatus Limnocylindria bacterium | reverse complement strand
GTCGAGTGCCTCGGCGAGCGCGCCGGGCCAGGTGACCTCGCCGCGTGCCCACACGTGGCCCTCGAACAGCGCGGCGATTCGCGCTTCCGTGCCGGCAACGAGGGCCGCCGCCGCGCCGGGCCCCGCGGGATCCACGCCGGGTTCGTCGTGCGCCCAGATGCGGACGTCGACCGCGTCGGCGCGAGCGTACGTGGCGACCATCGGCCGCGAGCCGGCAAGCAGCAGCGTCCCCAACCGATCCGCGATCGCCGATTCGCCGATCCCCGTGAGCCGCAGCGTGACGGAGGCGAGCTCCCGGCCCAGTCCTCGTTCCACCAGCCGGGGCAGCACCCAGCCATCCCACATCGGGCGCATCTCGCGCGGCGGGCCCGGCAGGGCAACGATGATCCGGCCGCCCGGCCGCTTCACGAACCAGCCCGGCGCGGTGCCGTTGTCGTTCGGGATCGCGATCGCCGAGGGGATCAGCCAGGCCTGCTTCCGGTTGGCCTCGGGGAACGGAAGCTTGCGGCGCTCGAAAAGCTCGCGCAGCCACGACTCCAGCGCCGGGTCCACCGCCGGAATCTCGCCCACGAGCCCGGCGATCGCCTCGCGGGTCAGGTCGTCGGGTGTCGGGCCCAGGCCGCCCGTCGAGACCACCAGGTCCACGCGCTCGAGCGCCTCGCCGAACGCCGCAGTGACCGTCGCCGGGTCGTCCGGGAGCGCCGTGATGCGCCCAACCACGACGCCGCGGCGGGTCAGGTCCCGGGCCAGGTCGCCCGCGTTCGTGTCGCGAGTCTCGCCAACCGTGAGCTCCGTCCCGATCGACAGCAGCTCTGCGGTCCGGAGGTGGTCCATCGTCCGCGAGGGTAGGGGACGGGAGGCGCTGGTACCATCGACGCATCCCAGAGACCCCCGGAGGTGCCGTGGACGACCACGAGTCGACGAAGAGCGCAGCGGCCTCGCCGCCCAGCGGTGATTCGCCGTCCGGCGAGCCGCCTGGCCTGCGCGACCAGCTGGGGGCGACGTTCGCGGCCGGGAAGCGGCTGCTCACCGCCCACATCGACCTGGCGAAGGCCGAGATGGCCGACATCGCCGGCGCGGTTGGGCGGATGGTGGGTCTGTTCGCGGGTGCTTTCGTCCTCGTGCTCTTCGCGGTCACGCTCCTGGCGATCGGTGGGCTGCTGTTCCTCGGCGAGTGGCTCTTCGGGTCGATCGGCTGGGGTGTCCTGCTCGGCACGGTGCTGCTGATCGACCTAGCACTCATGGCCATGTTGCTTGCGCTCGACGTCAAGGGCGGGCGAATCGGGGTGTCGTTCCTTCTCGCCGTCGTGGTCGGTGTCTTCGTCGGCGTGATCATGGCCCTCGACCTCACGCACCGCGGCTGGACGTCGCTGGGCGACCAGGTCGCGGCGCAATTCGACCCGAACACGCGAGCCGTCCTGCTTGCCGCCGGCGCATCGGCGCTGGTGCTGGGCCTCCTCGGCTTCGCCACCGGCGTCCGACACGGCCTCGGCCACGCGCTTGGCCGGCTCCTGGTCTGGGCGGTCATCGGCGTGCTCGTCGGGCTCCTGACGGTCATCAGCATCCCGCCGACCGTCGGCGCCGCGCTCGGCGTGCTCGTGGCGCTGGTCGTCTGGCCGATCCTGGCCGGCCTCGACCTCGCCCGGTCCGGCGTCGACGGCGAGACGCTCAAGAAGAAGTTCACGCCCGAGGCAACCATCTCGCTCACGAAGGAGACCATCGAATGGGTCCGCGCACGGACGCCGCTCGTTCCGAAGTCCTAGCCGCGCGGGCGGGCCTCGGCGAGGAGCTCGTTCGGCTGGAGGCAGCCGGGCGTGCCGCAGTCGACATTCCGGCGCGCCTGCGGCGCGAGCCGGCCAAGGTGCTGGGCGCCGCGGGCGGGGCCGCGTTCCTGCTCCTCGGCGGCCCCAAGCGGGCGTTCAAGGGCGTGCGCCGCGCGATCTTCGGGCCGGACGCGGACCTGCCCAAGTCGATGCTCCCGCCGGAGGTCGAGAAGACGCTCAAGAAGCTGGGCTCGGATGGCGAGAAGGTGCGCGGCACGCTGGAGCGGGAGTTCGCGGACTACCTCGAGGAGAAGGCGCCGCAGCGCAAGGAGCGAGACCTGGGCGCCGCCGCCGCGGGCCTGCTCGGGGGCGCGTTCAGGCCCGTGGTGATGCGCCTCGGCAAGCAGCTCGCCGAGCGCGCCCTGGACCCGGATGGACCGTCATTCGCCGAGGGCATCCGGCGGGCGCGCGAGCGGGCGCGCGGCGCGGACGCCGGCGGGTCGAACGGCTCGAACTCGCCGGCCGGGAAGGACTGACACCGACCGCACATCCAGCGAGCGACCGCCAGCGAGCAATCGCGCGCCGAGATCTCCGGCCGGGCGCCGTGCTAAAGTGAGCGAGTCGGCAATGTTCTGATAGATTTGAGTAGATTTGTGGCTCGCTCGGCGTCCCTGGATCCCGACTGGATAGGCCTCTCTGCGGCCAGCCGCGTGCTCGGTGTCTCACCAGCCACCCTGCGGCGTTGGAGCGATGCCGGCCGCCTTCGCGTGTTCACCACGCCGGGCGGCCATCGCCGTTTCTCCCGTTCCGCGCTCGAGCGACTACTGCCCGCGGACCGCTCCCGCCGCCC
>DATKBR010000002.1:0-2556 GCA_035513775.1 Candidatus Limnocylindria bacterium | reverse complement strand
GAAGCTCCACTTGTCCACGTGGTGCGCGAGGTCCGCGGGCGTCAGGACCTCGCTCTCGTCGATGTAGTCCACCTGGAGGGCCTGGAGGATCTGCGCCTCGGCGAAGTGGCCGATGCGGCACTTCGCCATCACGGGACTGGTCACGGCCTGCTGGATCTCGCTGATCTTGTCCGGGTCGGCCATGCGGGCGACGCCGCCCTCGACCCGGATGTCGGCGGGGACGCGCTCCAGCGCCATCACCGCGACGGCGCCGGCCTCCTCCGCGATCCGCGCCTGGTCGGCGGTGACGACGTCCATGATCACCCCGCCCTTGAGCATCTCGGCGAGCCCGCTCTTGACGCGCATCGTCCCGATCTCGGCCACAGCCGAATACTAGCCCTCAGAGGACGCGCGGCGGCTACCCGGCGAGGCAGCCCACGACCCGGCTTGCCTCCTCGTCGGCGGGCGGGGCGCCCCAGACGAGGACGGCGTTGCGCTCCCGGCCGAGCACGTGGTCGATCGCGATCGTGCTGCCGGCGAAGCGACGGTAGGCCTGGGCCGTCCGCGACGCCTCCTCCTCGGTCAGCCCGAAGGAGATGGTGACGTCGTTCGCCGGGAGCCGCACGCGGAGCGCGCCGCCCGTGGCGGTCGAGGCGACGAAGTCGAGGTTGCGGCCCGAGACGGTCAGGCCCGCCTCCTCGAGGCAGGCGCGCGTGGGCTCGAGGCTGTAGGTCTCGGGCTCGGCCCCGCCGCCGCATCCGGCGGCGAGCAGGGCCGCTGCGACGACCAGACCGGCGACGCGCATCCGGTACCGATCCATCCGGCGGATGACTCTAGCGGGAGGACCGGCTGCCCGACCGGCAGAGCGGGCGCCTGCAACGCGAAAGGGGCGGGGCCGGCTGAGCCGGCCCCGCCCCGGGGAGCGTGTGGTGCTCGGTCCTTTACTCGCCGGCTGCGCCGTCGGCCCATGCAGCCTCGGCCCATGCAGCGTCGGCCCATGCAGCCTCAGCCCATGCAGCCTCAGCCCATGCAGCCTCAGCCCATGCAGCCTGGTTCCAGGCCGCGTTGGCGGCGGCGTACTCCGCCCAGGCCGCGTCGTCGAAGACCTGGCCCGCGCCGTTCGGATCGGCCACGAGGAACTGGTTCAGGCCGGCGTTCGGGTTGGGCGGGTTCGAGACCAGGATGGCCGCCGCGGCGTCCAGCCGGCCGACTCCGCCTGCCCGGTTGGTCACCAGGGGCATCCCGCGCGCCGAGAGCATCAGCGCGCCCTTGACCTGATCCGGCGTGAAGTGCGGGTTGTGCGCCAGGACCTGCGCTGCCGCCGCCGCCACGGCCGGAGCCGCAAACGACGTGCCCGACAGGCGCATGTACCCCGGCGCGACCACGCTACCCGGCCGCTCGGCCACCAGGGTCGAGCCGACCGGCACGGGGCCGATCATGTACCGGCCCGAGGCCGACATGTCCGGCTTGGCGAACCCGTCCGCGGTGTAGCCCCACACCGACCAGGGAGCCATCGTGTCGTCGCCGATCGCGACATCGAGGCCCATGTCGGCCGCCCCGACCGTGATCACGAACGGATCGTTGGCCGGCGAGGTCTGCACCCAGCCCAGCTGGCCGTCCACGGCGTAGTTGCCCGCCGAGGCGACCACGACCACGCCCGAGAGCCAGAGCTTCTGAACCGCCCGGTTGAGCGGGTGCGTGCGGATGCTCCCGGCGGGAGCGCCGAGCGAGAAGTTCGCCACCCGGATGTTGAGCGCGTCCTTGTTCGCAAGGATCCAGTCGATCCCGGCGATCACGTCCGAGACGTAGGCCGCCCCGGCGTCGTCGATCACGTCCACCGAGACCAGGGGAGCGTTCGGAGCCGCCCCGGCGAAGCCGAGGGCCGCGCCGGCGGCGACACCGGCCACGAACGTGCCGTGGCCGCGACCGTCGCCCGCGGACTCCGTCGAGGAGCTGGACAGCTTCACCTCGGCGATCACCCGCGAGCCGAAGTCGAGCCGCTGCTCGATCCCCGAGTCCACGATCGCGATCGCCGGAGGCGCCGGCGCCTCATAGGCATCCGAGGACTTGCAGTCGGGGTCGAGCTGGATCCCGAGCAGGTCGGTCGCGCACGTCACCGCTTCCTTCGACCACAGATCGTCGAAGTTCTGGGCGTACGGCCAGAGCTGATCCGAGCTCAGGCTCGACATCCGCACCTGCGAGTCAGGCGTGATGGTCAGCCCGGGCACCTTCGCCAGCCGCTCCACCGCGGCAGCCGGCAGCTCCAGCGCGATCCCGCTGGCCGACGGAAGCTCGCGGCTCACGGAGCCGAGACCGCGAGCAGCGGCCTTCGCGCCCGCCACACCGGCCTTGCTCTGCACGATCACGCGCACCTTCTCGGCCGGATTCTTCTTCGCCTTCGCCGAGAGACCGGGCTCCACGTACGAGACGGAGCCGTTCGGGGGCGCCGCCGCACCGAGCGGGAGCACGAAGAGCGCCGCGAACGCGACCGTCGTGACGACGGTGCCGCGACCGCGACCTCCGCGACCTCCACTACCCCACAGTGCGTTCGAGCGGCGCTCGCCGCCCCGGTTCCCC
>DATKBR010000001.1:0-2939 GCA_035513775.1 Candidatus Limnocylindria bacterium | reverse complement strand
TCGAACCCGGCGTAGGCGAAGAGGAGGAGGACCGCTGCCGGCGCGAGGCCGCCGTCGCGCGTCGCGGTCTGCGCCGCGGCCACCGGCCAGGACACGGCGAAGAGCCCGGCGGCGATGAAGATCGCGAGCGGCAGGAGCTTGGCGATCGCGAGCACGACCGCGGTGCGCGCGCCCGCCTCGACGCCGGCCACGTTGATGGCGGTGAGCACGACGAGCGGCACGACGATCGCCGCCGCGCGCATCCAGCCCGCGCCGGCCGCCGGCACCAGGTAGGCCATCGCCTGCGCGAACCCGGCGCTGAGCGAGCCGACCGACGCCACCCGCGCCAGCCACGTCATCCAGCCGACCTCGAACCCCACCAGGTCGCCGAACGCCTCGCGCGCGTAGAGGTCGCCGCCTCCCGCCTGATCGAAGCGGCTCGACGCCTCCGCGCAGCAGAGTGTGACGAGAAGCACGGCGCCCGCCGCGAGCGCCCCGGCGGGCAGGCTCCAGAAGCCGAGGAGCGCCGCGGCTGCCCCCGGCAGGAGGTAGACGCCGCTGCCGATGACGCTGTTCACCGAAAGCGCGACCACCTCCCAGCGCGAGACGACGCGGCGCAGGGTGGCCGCCGACTCTGCGCTGGCGCGCGCGGGCCGGGTCGCCGGTTGCGAAGGCATGGTCTGAAGCCGAGAGGAATGGCTCGGGGTCGCGGCTCACTCTATGTCGGTTCGCGCGGCGCGCCGCCACGCGAACCGCCTTTGACTCGAGGCGCCGGCCAACGTGCTATGAAACCGCCGCTTTTCCGACAAGTCGAACCCGGACTCTTGGTCCGGGGTGTCGGCCGCTGTGCAGCTCGAGAGTCGGAGGAGAGAGCTCACCGCGAAGGGTGACGGCCGAGGCTGCAGGGGTCGCCTCGCCCGGTGGAGAGTCGTGACCCGGCTCAGCGTCTCAGCGACCAGCGGGTTTGACTCTTCGGATGTTCATGTGCCACCATCGCTTCGCTCGACACAGGGTTTGGGTTTCACTACTACCTGCTCGATCCGGGTGCGAACGCGCACCCGAGCGGCACGTTGGAGGGGGAAATCATGGGGAAGGTCTGGAACGCCCTCGTAGCCGTAGGGTTCTTTGCGATGCTCGGTACGCCGCTGGCTGCTGAGCGCATCCCGGTCCACTTGAGAGTGGAGATCACGGGCGAGAACGGCACCGAGGTCCGTCTGTTCGACCAGATCGAGGGCAGGATGGCGAGCGACGGCCGGTTCGCCGGCAAGGTCGAGCTGGCGGGCTCCGACTGGAGCGCGCACGCGCTGGTCTACGGTCAGGCCCGTCCCAGGCTCGCGTCCCGGGACCTGACCCCTCGCGGCATCACCATGGTTGACCTCGCGCTCGGTGTCGCCGTCGGCGCCGTGAACACAAACACCGTCTCCGCCCAGAGCTTCCGCTTCATCGGGTGCCTCGGCGACATCTCGCCCGAACCTGGCATCCAGCCGATCATGAACATGACTGACGTGGTGATCGGCGGTTCGGTCGCTGGCGCCTTCGTGGACGGGAACGCCGAGACCGGCGTGAACTCCGCCATGCTCACCAACCACGTCGACGGGGACCCGCTCTACGAGGCGCGCACCGACACCGCCGCCTGCGCGGACCCCGACGGGACGTTGACCATAGTCCAGACTCTGCACGACTTCGAGGCGGGGCCGTTCACCTGTGACGGCGCCTTCTGCGGCGGGAACGTGCAGGAGCAGTTCTTCGGTGAGGGGGTGGCGACCCCGATCCCGTCGATGGCCTTCGCGCCGGGCATTCCAGCCGCGCTCGAGCTGGAGGTCGCGTTCCTGCTCGGCCGAGGCGACCTCGGCGCCCTGACCGCGGTCGTCGCGGCGAGTGGCCAGCAGGAGACCGTGGGCGGTGTGGTCGGGCAGGCATCGACCGCGAGCAGTGGAGACGCGTTGGGCATGACCGCGATCTCCGGGCTGGTGCCGCGCGGAGCTCCGATTCCGACCAGTGGAGTGTTCACCGTCTCCGGGCTTCGCGTTCTGGGAATCGCGGCCGGGATCGGCAACAGCGGTGTCGGGCCGGAGGGCTTCATCGGGTTCAACCTCTCGTCGCCCGTGGGCCCGTTCACGCTCAACGGAGGAACGGTCGTGGGCTCGGTGACGGACTTCGGCCTGCCCGGCCTGACCACCGGTTGCTCGGTCGAGCAGGACGGAGCCCTGCCGTTCTACCGCGGCATGATCGATCCGACGCCGGAGCCCACTCCACCGGACACGGCGAAGGCGACCTTCCCGCTCTACCCGCCGCCCGGGCCGACGCCGCCGCCCTTCGTGGTCACCGAGGCGTTTCGCTCGATCCTCATCGAGCCGGTCGACTTTGGTGGTCCGTTCACGCCGGCGCCGAACGAGGTCGGTCCCCAGGCGGACTCCGGTCTCCAGCTGGAGTACAACATCGACATCGTCGACGACTGTCTGGTGAGCCTGGTGGGCGTGTACGTGGTCCCGATCCTCGGGATCACCGCCACCCCCACGGCGACGCCGGTCCCCACGGAGACGCCGACGCCGACCATGACCGACACGCCGACGCCGTCGAACACGCCGACGAACACTCCGACGCCTTCTGACACGCCGACACCCTCGAACACGCCGACGGAAACTCCGACTGCGACGAACACCTCGACGCCCACGAACACCCCGCTTCCATCGGACACGCCGACCAACACGTCGACTCCGACGGAGACGCTGACGCCGACGGAGACGCTGACGCCCTCGAACACGCCCATTGCGTCGAATACACCGACCCTCACCAACACGCCGACGATCACCAACACCCCGACCGTGACGAATACGCTGTCGTCGGCGCTGTACGAGATCCCGACCTTGTCCGGGCTCGGCACCGCCCTGCTCGTGCTCCTGATGGCCGGGTTCGCGGTGCTGGTCCTGGTGCGGGCGCGCCGATAGGGCCGCCCGCGT